>JBMOEO010000008.1:0-71666 GCA_049318945.1 Phototrophicaceae bacterium
GAACATGTTCAAGACCCGTCGCTTGTCTTCGTGCAAGTCGTCCCCGTCCATATACAACAGATCATGAAGCCATCCTCGATTTTCGCGTTGATCTAGGTAGAAGCCGGTCTTGTGACCATTGCGAACATCCACCGAAAAGATCAAGGTATTCTCCTCGATCTCGATCATGGGTGGTGGTTCTTCCCCCCACAACAAACCTGTCTGATCTTTTAAGCCTTCTTTGCGCCGAATATCTACATCACTGCGTTCATAAATCCCACGCGGTTTGAGCATCTCGGCAAGCAAGTTGCTGATGACCTCTTTGTGATGATCCATTCCTAGCGTCAGGCTTTGTAATACCAACCACTCACCATACCGATCAACCACCAAGCCGGGTAGGAAATCATTCTCCGCGTTGACAAGACGCACCGCGTTATTCACGCCTGTGTCAAATTCATCTTGATAAACCATGCGTGCATGTACAGCGCGTGAAAGCTGATCGTACCACCATTCTTCGTTGATGATTTCATCTTGCCACGTCAGCATACGAACGCGAATTTGTGAAGTGGGGTTGTAATACCCCCGCCCCAAAAAACGCCCCTTGCTGTCCGCGACGGTGACAATATCACCGGGTTGACAGTCATCGGTGAGTTTGCTGATGGCACCTGAATAGATCCAAGGATGTTGATTTTGGATGGGTTTTTCTTTGCCTTGTTGAATGGTTACTGTTCCCATTGTTGTTTATGCTCCTGTACGGGCGGCAATCAATGCGATTAAATCCGCCTCGGTTAAAATAGGGATGTTGAGTTTCTGTGCTTTGTCTAGCTTACTGCCGGCGGATTCCCCCGCCACCAAGTAATGGGTTTGCTTGCTGATGCTGGTTTTCACACTCCCACCATGTTGTTCAATCAATGCCTTTGCTTCGTCGCGCGTTAGGGTGGGGAGTGTCCCCGTGATGACAAAACTCAAGTTTTGTAGGGCATCGCTGTCTCGCTGTTTCGCTTGGCTTGCAAAGGTCAAGCCCACCGCCTTGAGATTCTCCAGCAAGGTGCGGTGATGGGGATCAGAAAACCACGCCACCACCGTTTCCGCAATGACTTCGCCGATGCCGTCCACTGTGAGAAGGTTATCAACGGTTGCCTGCTCTAAGGAGTCTATCGTGTTGAAATGATCCGCCAGCAACTTTGCCACCGTTCCACCCACGCCTTCAATTCCCAATGCGGTGAGAACTTGGGTCAATGGGCGGGTTTTGGCAAGGTTGATTCCTTGTAAAAGGTTGTCTACTTTTTTGTCCTTGAAACCTTCTAACGTCAAAAGTTGCTCACGGGTGAGCAGGAAGATGTCTGCCTCGTTGGCGATCAATCCTTGATCTAGCAACAGTTTCACCGTTTGCGTGCCGAAGCCTTCGATGTCTAGCCCACCCTTTGACACAAAGAAATCCAGCTGACGGAAGATTCGTTCTGGGCATTCACTGTTTGGGCAATAGTAATCCACCACCCCGTCAGGATGGGCAATCACGGTTTGACAGTACGGGCATTGTGCTGGTGGCAGAATGGCTTGTTCCTCCCCATTGCGATCACCCACAATGGGTCCCACCACATACGGGATTACCTCTCCTGAACGCTTGACGATCACCCGATCCCCTAGCCGAATGTCATGCTGTGCCACAAAATCGTAGTTGTGCAAGGTGGCGTTGCTAATTGTCACCCCACCCACAAAGACTGGCTCTAACTGGGCGGTAGGCACAATGCGCCCCGTGCGCCCCACGCTGATGGTGACACCGTTGAGGCGTGTGCTTGCTTCTTGGGAGGGGTACTTGTAAGCAATCGCCCCGCGCGGGTCTTTGCCCACAATGCCCAATTCTTGAAACAAGCGCAAGTTGTTCACCTTGACGACCACGCCATCAATCTCAAAACCGAGCGTGCGACGGCGTGCCTCCCACGTTGGCAAGGCATCAATGACCGCCTGCATATCAGGCAGGTGAGCCGCATCAGGGGCAACAGGCAAGCATAATTCACGCAGATAATTCAAGCGTTCCCAACGGTTAGCAGGGTTGACCTCATGCTCATTCAACCCTGTCACCACATCGTAAAAATAGGCGGTGAGTGGGCGTGTGGCGGTAATGCGAGAGTCCTTCTGTTTGAGTGCGCCCGAAGCCGTATTGCGTGGGTTGATGTAAACGGGTAGCCCTTGTTCAAGCTGGGAGCGGTTGAGTGCTTCAAAGTCTTTGAGCAAGAACAGCACTTCCCCACGAATGACCAGCTTGGCAGGTGGGGTGAGGGTGCTTTCTCCCACTGGAATACGAAGCGGAATATTGCGAATGGTGCGCACGTTGGGGGTGACATCATCCCCGATGATGCCGTTTCCGCGCGTGGCGGCTTGGGTGAGGATGCCATGTTCATAGGTGACAACCAGCGTTAACCCGTCTAATTTTGGCTCTAGCGTGTAGTCTAAAACGGTCTGTTCCGGTAGAAGTTTCTGGTTGCGTTCTTGCCATGCCCACAAGTCTTCAGCACTATAGGCGTTGGATAGGCTCAAGATGGGGGCGGGATGTTCCACCTTGGCGAAGTCCTCGCTCAGGTCGCTCCCTGCCCGTTGCGTGGGAGAATCCGCCGTGATGAGCTGGGGATCGCTCGCCTCTAACGCGACTAATTCTTGGTACAACGCATCATATTCTTGGTTGGTGATGGCTGGATCATTTGTGATGTAATAGCGATAACTATAGTAATTCAGCAAGTCGCGTAGGACTTTCACGCGAGTCTGTGGCTCAGTCATGCTCATTCAGGTTGAATCTCCATATACAAATCAACAGCCCATCCTTGTTGCCCCGTGAACGGGTCTTGCACTTGCCACCATGTATACGCATCTTCAGTTGCCGTAGCCGGTCCGCCGATGATGGTCAGTAGCGTGCGTTCGGGGGATTCAAAGGTGACAGCTTGGTTGATGCCGGGTGCCATGCGCACATTCAACCCACTGCCCCCCACGTTGATAACGGCGATCTGCCGCCCAATGGAGAGGGTGTCTGGAGTGGGGGAGAGATAGACGGGCGCAAGCGTTGCCCCCCCTAATTGATAATTGGGGACAAGGCTCACTGCCATCTGCACCAATTGGGGTGAGGGGGGAGGTGGTGTGGGTTGCCCCTCGACGTTCGCGCTCGGTTGTATGGATAACAATTCTAGTTGAGGGGTGCTAGGCGGTGGCGACTCTCCGCCACCTAAGAGGATGATTCCGCCCAACGTGGCACACACACACAACCCAACCCCCAGCACCATCAAGCCAAAAGACCACAATGGGGGGATATAAACCGTCATGCTCACTTGTTCTGACTTGGGTTGCTGTTCGCTCATGCCTTCCCTCGCTTGCCCACCCATTCACGGAAACGCTCAAGCGACCAAGTGTTGATGACTCGCTCGCTGGGCACCCAGCCCCGTCGCGCGGTGCGAATCCCATATTCCACATTGGCAAGCTGTTCGATGCGGTGGCTATCCGTGTTGATGCTAATCGGAATCCCTAGCTCAACCGCACGACGGGCATACTGTGCTTCAAGATCAAGTCGCTTGGGGTTTGAGTTGATCTCAAACGCGATGCCTGTTTTTTGTGCCGCGGCAAAGACTTGATCCATATCCAAATCAGCAGGCTCACGCGACATAATGATTTGCCCGCGCATGTGGGCGATCATATCAACATGGGGATTGTTGATGGCATTGAGCAAGCGTTTGGTGATGGTGGCGCGGTCTTGACTTAGCCCAAAATGTAGAGAGGCAATCACAAAATCCAATTGCGCTAGGATGTCATCGGGATAATCCAGCGTGCCATCCAGTTGAATATCCATCTCTGTCCCATGCAAGATGGTGAACCCATCCCCCATCTCTGCATTCACCCGTTGAACCTCTTCACGCTGTTGCAACAGGCGATCTATCCCTAGCCCGTTTGCCACCCGTGAGGTGATCGAATGGTCGGTAATGCAGATGTATTCTAGCCCACGCGCTTGCGCCGCCTCTGCCATTTCGCGGATGGTTTTGCTTCCGTCGCTCCATGTGGTGTGCATGTGTAAATCGGCGCGGATGTGTCGGTGTTCCACCAAACGAGGCAGTTGCTGTGCTTTTGCCGCTTCAATCTCCCCGTTGTCCTCGCGCAGTTCAGGGGCAATCCACGGTAAACCGATGTGAGCGTATACCGCTTCTTCGGTGGCACAAAGGATTTCCTGTTCGCTCAATAACTCACCCGCCTCATTGATGGGAGTGAGCGCGTGTTCGTTCAAGCTGTAGCCCGCTTTAAGCGCGATTTCGCGGATGCGGATATTGTGCATCTGGCTACCGCTGGCATATTGTAATGCCGTCCCAAAGCGATTCGGCTCTAGCACCCATAGATCAACTTGTAACCCATTGCGCAACACCACTGAGCTTTTGGTCTTGCCCTGCCCGTTGATGCGCTCCACCTCTCCATGACTCACAAAACGTTGCATGATCTTCTCTGGGTCTGTTCCTGCTACCAATAAATCAACATCCCCAATGGTGGGTCGTCCGCGTCGGATACTGCCAGCAATTTCACCGTGTAAGGCTTCGTCTAGTTCCAACACATAGGCAAGGATATTCTTGGCAATGGGTAAAGCAACGCCTAGTGGTGTGCGGTTGTGGTGCTTCTTTTGTGATTGTATGCTCTCTAAGATTTTCTGTTCGCTCTTCTTGCCCATGCCTTCTAGTGTCGCCAGTCGACCCTGTAGAGCCGCTTGTTCAAGTTCGGCTACGGTGGTGATGTTGAGTTGCTTCCAGAACAGGGTTGCCTTTTTGGGTCCCACCCCGTGAATCTCAGTCATTTCTACCACGCCCAACGGGACTTCTTTCTGCAATTCCTGATGAAAGGTGAGTTGTCCTGTGTTGAGCAATTCTTCAATTTTTTCTGCTAGAACCTTTCCTACCCCCGCTATATCATGGAGCGTGCGGTCTTGCGCCATAGCGGACAAGTCGCGTGGAAGGTCACGGATTGCCTCTGCCACACGGCTATATGCCATCCAACGATGTACGCTTTCCCCTTTGATTTGGAGCATTTTGGCGCATTGATCGAAAATATCAGCTACTGTTTGATTGGATACGGTCATGTTATCAACCCCAATAACATTTTTTTATAGGTGAATTGTACAGGCGTTCTATAGCAATTTCCATAAGTGAACCCCAATCAACCTGAAATTCCCGATCAAATGATTGACACGCTTGGGATTATTGGGTAGGCTATCTATCAAATCTAATACGTTCCTAAAAACGTTGACCCAGAAGAGTAAACCTAGTTTGCACTGTTACAGAGAGCCATCGGTTGCTGTGAAGATGGCACAGAGTGTAGGTTGAATGGACTGGCGAGTTGTATAGGCGAAAGGCTGACCTTAGTCAAGTAGCTTATATCGGCAGTGTTCCGTTATCATGACACCGCGAATTGATGTCTCATCATCTGTTCGTCAGTGAGTGCGCATGGGGTAGCTCATGCGAAACAAGGTGGCACCGCGAGTGAACCCGCTCGTCCTTGTAATGGACGGGGCTTATTTGCTGGACACTCAAAGGACAGTTAGATGAATTATATCTCCAATTCCACCCACCCCCTTACTGTTTCTCCTACACGAGAGACCGTCCTTGACCTCTTTTCACAAGGTAACTCTGTCCCAATATATCGCACCCTATTGGCTGACCTCGAAACGCCCGTATCAGTTTATCTGAAACTGGCACAAACGGGACAAGCATCCTTCCTCTTAGAGAGCGTGGAAGGGGGGGAGCAAGTGGGGCGGTATTCGTTCTTGGGGGTAAACCCACGCGGGATACTCACCGTCACCAACGGGCAGGTGAGCCAGACTGTGAACGGCATCACCATCGAGCGTCCACTTTCGCACGGTGAAGATCCGCTTCATGTGGTTAAAGCATTGTATGCTCAAACGCAAGCTGTCCAACTTCCCAACCTACCGCGCTTGATGGGTGGGGCGGTGGGCTACATCAGCTATGATGTGGTGCGCTATTTTGAACGGCTACCCCAAACGGCTCAAACGGTGGTAGATGTTCCCGAAGCGGCGTATATGTTGGCAGATACGATGGTGATTTTTGACCATGCCAAGCATCAACTCATTCTGTTATCCCACGCACGCAACGAAGGCGACCCTAACGCCGCCTTTGATGAGGCAGTGGCACGCATTGATGCCCTGCATGATCGCTTGCGTCAACCGCTTGTACTTCCTACAGAAGCTGTTGAACCCCTCCATGATGAGCCTGTCTCGAATTTATCGCGTGAGGAATATGAGCAAGCGGTGCGTAGTGCGAAGGAATATATCGCCGCAGGGGATGCGTTCCAGATCGTGCTGTCGCGTCGGTTCACCTGTCGCACCAGTGCCAGCTCTGTAGCGGTATACCGCGCGTTGCGTGCCACCAACCCCTCACCATATATGTTCATGCTCAACTTTGGCGAAGACTTCACTTTGATGGGAGCATCCCCAGAGATGATGGTGCGCCTTGAGGATGGCATTGCCGAAACCCACCCCATCGCTGGCACACGCAAACGAGGCGCAACGCCCACAGAAGATTTGGCATTGGCACAAGATTTGTTGGCGGATGAAAAAGAACGCGCTGAACATGTCATGTTAGTGGACTTGGGGCGTAATGACTTGGGGCGCGTGTGTGACTATGGCACGGTGACAGTCCCTAAGATGATGTTCGTCGAATACTATTCGCATGTGATGCACATCGTTAGCCGTGTGACAGGCAGACTACGGGCGGGCATGGATGCGTTTGATCTGTTGCGTGCTACCTTCCCAGCCGGCACGCTTTCCGGCGCACCTAAGGTGCGGGCGATGGAAATCATCGAAGAGCTAGAGGGCGAACGCCGCGCCACTTATGGCGGGGCAGTGGGCTATTTCAGCTATGATGGCTCTATGGATACGTGCATCACCATTCGCGCTTTGGTGATGCAAGGGGATCGCGTTTACATCCAAGCCGGGGCGGGCATCGTTGCCGATAGCGTTCCTAGTAGTGAATACGAAGAATGTTACAACAAGGCAAAAGCCGTTTTAACCGCCATCCGCTTTGCTGAAGAATCTATCATTGGTTAAAGGAGGTATCATGATTTTGGTGATTGATAACTACGACAGTTTCACTTACAACATTGTGCAACAACTGGGGATGTTTGGCGCGGAATTGTGCGTCGTCCGCAATGATGAAATGACCCCCGATCAAGTGAAGCACTTGAACCCCTCGCACATTATCATCTCTCCAGGCCCCGGCGATCCTGATGATGCCGGCATTTCTATGTCCGTCATTCAGGATTGCGGGGGAAGCATTCCCATCTTAGGCGTGTGCTTGGGGCATCAATCCATTGGGCAGGTGTTCGGCGGAAAGGTCGTCCGTGCTGGCTATTTGATGCACGGCAAGACCAGCATGGTGACGCATAACCAAGACCCGATCTATACCAATGTGCCCACTCGTTTTGTAGCAACGCGCTATCATAGCCTGATTGTGGAAGAAGCAACTTTTCCTGATAGCTTAGAGGCGAACGCTTGGGCAGAAACGGGAGAGATCATGGGCTTGCGCCATCGTGAATACCCCATTCTAGGGGTACAGTTCCACCCTGAAAGTATCCTAACCCCAGATGGGGCAACCATTCTGAAAAACTTTTTTGAAAACCGATTTATGAAGAATTAACCAATTGGCAAGACATTACCTGCTTTACTGGAAATTCCAAACCGTTCAATATCACTACTTTGCAGGCGCACTGGATAGCTTGGTGAGCAGTCGGTTTCGCACGGTACAAGCAGGAGATACCGTGTGGATCGTGACACTTCGTGGTGGAGAGTTGTTGTTGGTGGGTTGTGTGAGAGTGGGAACGGTTTCGCTTGACCCCACTCCAACAGGCAAACGCTCACAATGGATTCTGCAAGCGCAAGCGGACACAGCACAACCCATGTCGCTGATTAACCTCACCGCGCTACACGTCACCCTATCGCTGCGTTTCAAAAGTCGGGCGGATCGCTTGCGGATGAATCAACACGGGCGACTGCATGCCGTCTCTCTCTATCCCCTCCGCCAACTTACGGATGATTCGGTGGCGTTGTTGGTGTACGTGTGGGAGGATCGTTTCCGATTATGGAACGCACTAGAGGAAATCGAAACTGAACCCGATCCACAATGGTATATCGAGGGCGAAACTGTCACCCGTGTGCAGGCATTCAAACAACGCAACATCAAACTGATTCATGAGGCAAAACAACGCCATCTTGAACAACAAGGCGATCTTGCATGTGAAGTATGTGGCATGAATTTTGAGGCACAGTACGGCGAGATTGGACAGGGCTACATCGAAGCGCATCATCGCAAACCGATGGCGGAGATGCAGGGGGAGACCCTCTCCGAAGTGGAGGACATCATCCTCTTGTGTTCCAATTGTCACCGTATGATTCACCGTCAAACCCCGCCGTTCACGGTGGAAGAACTGAAAAGCAGAGTAGAAGCACAACGAAATAAAGTCATCACGGAGAAACAGAAATGAGCGCAACGACCATACAACAGGCAATTGATTTAGTGGGGCGGTTTGGGCATTTGCAAGCGGAAGAAGCCGAAGCTGTCATGAATCAGGTGATGAGCGGAGACGCTACCCCTGCCCAAATTGCGGCGTATTTGATGGGGCTACGCATGAAGGGCGAAACCCAAGATGAGATCAGTGGGAGCGCACGGGCGATGCGCCATAATGCCCATCGGGTGCCGGTGCAAAGGGACATTGCCACCCTCTTAGATACGTGTGGAACAGGGGGAGACAAGTCCGGCACGTTCAACATCAGCACTACTGTGGCATTTGTGGCGGCAGGGGCGGGCGTTCCCGTAGCAAAACATGGCAACCGTGCCGCCACCAGCAAGAGTGGGAGCGCGGATGTGTTGGAGGCGTTGGGGGTCAATTTAGACTTGACCGC
Source organism: Phototrophicaceae bacterium (assembly GCA_049318945.1). Taxonomy (GTDB): domain Bacteria; phylum Chloroflexota; class Anaerolineae; order Aggregatilineales; family Phototrophicaceae; genus CAIRDJ01. The sequence goes on from JBMOEO010000008.1 coordinate 8,912, forward strand.
TGAACAGGTTGGTCAATGTGTCGATCAAGTGGGGATTGGCTTTTTGTTCGCGCGTGCCCTACACCCTGCCATGAAGCATGTGGCGATACCGCGTAAAGAGATGGGCGTGCGGACGATCTTCAATATACTGGGTCCACTCACCAACCCTGCTGGTGCACAGCGTCAACTTATGGGGGTTTTCGCCGCCGATCTAACCGATATGTTGGCGCATGTCTTGGGACAACTTGGGGCAATTGAGGCGATGGTGGTGAATGGCTACGGTGGGCTAGATGAACTGACCACCACCGGTCCCAATCGCGTTAGCCATTACAAAGATGGGCGCGTTCAAAGTTATGAACTGAATCCGTATGATCTTGGGTTTCATGGCGCAACCATCCATGACCTGCTGGGCGGAGAGCCACAAGTCAACGCCGATATTCTCAAGGGGATTCTGGATGGGAGCGTACAGGGTGCAAAGCGTGATGTGGTGGTCTTGAACGCTGCCGCTGCTTTGATGGTGGGGGGCAAGGTGGAAAACATCCCCGATGGGATCAACCTTGCAAACGATTCGATCAACAGTGGGAATGCCCTCAACAAGTTACAGCAATTGATTGATGTTTCGCAGGGGTTCAAGGCATGAGCCACTTCGTCAAAACAGAAACCATCCTAGATAAGATTCTACAGCGCAAAGTTGAGGAGATTGCCAGCGCAAAACAACAACGCCCCGTTGCCACCTTAGAGCATGAGATTGCCCAAGCGAACATGCCTGCTTTGCCCGTTATCCCCGCGCTCAATCATGCGCATGTTGCCCTGATTGCCGAAGTCAAGCATGCGTCCCCTTCGCGCGGGGTGCTGATCGATCCGTTTGATCCGCTGGCATTGGCACAAACTTATGCCCAACACGGCGCATCCATGATCTCAGTATTGACGGATGAAACCTTCTTCAAAGGACATTTAGACTACCTACGACAAATCCGCTCGGTGGTGTCTGTTCCGCTGTTGCGCAAAGAATTTGTGATTGATGAGTATCAAATTGTGGAGGCACGCTGGGCGGGTGCTGATGCTGTCCTGTTGATTGTGGCGGCGTTGGACGATCAACAACTGGCTAACTTGCATCAAGCGATCCTCGCGCTGGGCATGACTCCCTTGATTGAGGTGCATAACGAAGCGGAAGTGGAACGCGCCCTCAAGGTCAATGCGTCTCTGCTGGGCATCAATACCCGTGACCTCAAAACCTTCACGTTGGACTTGGGCACGGTTGCTCGCCTTAGAGGGATGATTCCCCATGAAGTGACATTGGTTGCCGAAAGTGGCATGCACACCGTAGCGGATATTCATCGGATGGGACAGCAAGGCGCAAGCGCGGTGTTGATTGGCGAGGGCTTGGTGGTTGCCCCCGACATTGCCGAGCAAGTGCGCTTATTCAGCCAAGTTGAGCGTGCATTATGATCGTCAAGATTTGTGGTGTCACCACACTGGATAACGCTTTGATGGTGGCGCGTGCTGGAGCGGATATGCTTGGGTTAAACTTCTATCCCCCTTCACCGCGTGCGCTTGCGCCAAGCGTTGCCACGCTGTTGGCGGAGGGGTTGCGTTCCGCGCTGGGCGACCATTGTCCGCGCTTGGTGGGGGTGTTCGTCAACGAATCACCCAGTCACATTCAAAGCATCATGGAACAGGTTGGGCTAGACTATGCTCAACTGAGCGGTGATGAACCCCTTGAAATTTTATCCGCATTGAAGGGGCGTGCCTTCAAGAGCATTCGCCCGTCTTCTTTGGAAGAAGCGGTTGCCCTCACCGCAGGCTGGGCACTCCCAACAGCGGATGAGGGAATGCCGTCTATTCTGTTGGATGCGTATCATCCCAATTTATATGGTGGCACGGGGCACAGTGCAACGCTCGAAGTGGCACGTGCTACCCAACAACGGGCGAGTCGGATGATGTTGGCAGGCGGACTAACGCCTGAAAATGTTGCCGAGCGCGTCCGTGAGATTCAACCCTGGGGGGTGGATGTTGCCAGTGGGGTAGAAAACCCCAATCAACCCGGCATCAAAGACCCCGATAAGGTCAAGCAATTCATTGCTAATGCAAAATCCCCAATGAGTCTTTCATGAGGTCAATAGAATTTTAATGGATCAGTCGCTTTATATTGCAACGCACCGTACCAACGTCCCGAATGATTCGGGCTACTTTGGTGAATTTGGTGGGAGATTCGTCCCAGAAACGCTTGTGCCCGCCCTAGAAGAATTAGCGGTTGCCTATCAAGAGGCGATGGCAGACCCTGCTTTCCAAGCACAACTGAAGCACCTACAACTCACCTATACGGGTCGTCCCACTCCCATCACCTATGCCCAACGCTTGAGTGAGCATCTAGGAGGGGCAAGAATCTACCTAAAGCGCGAGGACTTGGCACACACCGGCGCACATAAAATCAACAACGCGCTTGGGCAGGCATTGCTGGCGGTGCGCATGGGCAAGAAGCGCGTCATTGCAGAAACCGGGGCAGGGCAACACGGTGTCGCCAGTGCAACGGTTTCCGCTTTGCTCGGTTTAGAGTGTCATGTGTATATGGGCAGTGTGGACATTGCCCGTCAAAAGCCCAATGTGTTTCGGATGAAGCTACTCGGTGCGAACGTGATTTCCGTAGAGAGCGGCACAAAGACCCTCAAGGATGCCATTAACGAAACCCTGCGCGATTGGGTGACGAACGTGGAGACCACCTTCTATTTGTTGGGGAGTGCGTTGGGTCCTCATCCCTACCCCATGATGGTACGCGACTTCCAAAGCGTGATTGGCACAGAGGCACGCGCCCAAATGTTGGAGATGGCAGGGCGGTTGCCCGATGTGTGTATCGCTTGTGTGGGTGGGGGTAGCAACGCGATGGGCTTATTCCACGCTTTCCGTGATGACCACGCAACCGACCTCATCGGGGTTGAAGCCGGCGGTCACGGGGTATTGAGCGGTGAGCATGCTGCTCGCTTTGCCGATCCCAACATCGGGCGACCGGGCGTGTTACAGGGGACGCGCTCCTATGTGATGCAGACGCAAGATGGGCAAATCGTCAACACACATAGCGTTTCTGCTGGATTAGACTACGCTTCTGTTGGACCCGAACACGCCTACCTCAGAGACCAAGAACGCGCCTTCTATACCTATGCCACTGATGAAGAAGCATTGAAGGCATTTCAGACATTGTGTGAATACGAGGGAATCATCCCTGCTTTGGAAAGCTCACATGCCGTTGCGGAGGCAATTAAGCGTGCCCCCACACTTTCTAAAGAGGACATCATCTTGGTCAACTTAAGCGGGCGGGGTGACAAAGACCTTGATACGGTCATCCGCGAACTTGAAATGAATAGTTAGGATAGGGCAACACGATGCGACTTACTACAGGTTTAGATGCAATTCATGAGATGTTTGCCACCGCCGATGCACAAGGTCGGGCGGCATTCCTACCGTATTTCACGATGGGCTTTCCCAATTATGAGACCTCGCTGGAGATTATCGTGGCGATGTCTGAAGCGGGTGTAGATGGCTTTGAAGTGGGTATCCCCTTTAGCGATCCTCTAGCGGATGGACCCACCATTCAGATGTCTTCACAGATTGCCCTTGAGCAAGGCATGAACGTTCATAAGGCACTGGAAGCGGTGCGCACCCTACGTTCACGGGGGGTGATGCAACCGATGTTCATGTTCTCCTACCTCAACCCAATCATGGCGTATGGGTTAGAAGCGTTTGTGATCGCCGCTAAAGAAGCTGGAGCGGATGGCTTCATCATACCGGATTTGCCACCAGAAGAGGCGGGCATGCTTGCCCCTTATTGCCAACAACACAATATGGCGATGGTGTTCTTTCTTGCCCCCACCAGCAACGAAAAGCGGATTGCGGTTGCTTCTGAACAGGCAAGCGGATTCATCTATGTGTTGAGCGTGACGGGCATCACAGGGGCACGCACAGAGCTACCGCAAAACCTAACTGACTTCATCAACCGTGTTCGCCGTCAAACGGATAAGCGACTGGTGCTAGGGTTTGGCATCAGCACCCCTGAACAGGCATACAGCATGAACGGATTGGTGGACGGGTTCATCGTCGGGAGCGCGTTGGTCAAAGCCGCCCACGCTAACGGGGTAGAGGGTGTGCGCCAACTGGTCAGTGAGTTGCGAAACGCGCTCAACGACTAAAGAGATTAGGGCTAAATTCAGCAAGGTGTAGGTTGACGATCTGTGTTGCCCATGTTATTTTTTAGGTATAACCGATACTCATCCCTAATATTGGGCTAAACATGAACCTAACTACACACGCGCAATTGTACTTTAGCTATCGTTACTATACGTATCACATACTAAGTCGGTAGCGTGCTATTGAGCGGGTGGGCAAAATCGTAAACAGCGGTTTGCTACATAAGATAGATCAACACCAAGCGCAGAGCAGTTGCCCTGCGCTTTTTTATTATGTTAACGTTGCTGAAAATATGAGGAGAAAGCGTAAGATGATGTTGGTACGTGGGGTACGTGGGGCGGCATGTGTTACTGAAAATAGCGAAGAGGCAATCTTAGAAACTACCCATGTCTTGCTTCAGGAGATGATCGCCCTCAATCAAATTGAGGAATCGTTTGTGGCAAGCGTGCTGTTTACCACAACGGCGGATTTGACCGCCACCTTTCCCGCCAAAGCCGCCCGTGATTTAGGCTGGAACACGGTAGCATTGATGGGGGCTTTGGAGATGAATGCTGACTACGGCTTGAAGAAGTGTGTGCGTATCTTGATTCATTGGAACACCACCAAAGCACAAGATGAAATCAAGCATGTTTACATGCGCGGAGCAGAGGCATTGCGCCGAGATTTGTTTCCACAAAGCTAGTTAGAACAATCAGGTTGATAGTATTGTGTTGAGCGTATTGTAAAGAAGGGGTACATCTTGGGCGGTGCATTTCATACCTCCACCTTGACGGTGGTTGGATTAGGTCTGATGGGTGGGTCTTTAGCGTTGGCGTTGCGTCCGCATGCCGATACCATCATTGGGGTAGACCCCAGCCCTGAAACGCTTGCCTATGCCAAAGCGAACGGAATCATTGACGTGGGCATGGATGATTTGCGCGAGGGCGTGAGCCAAGCCGAGACGGTCATTCTTGCCGCGCCGGTGCGCGTTATTGTGGAATTGTTGGAGCGCAAGCTGGTTTCCTATTTGCGCTACAATACTTTGGTGATAGACATCGGAAGCACCAAACAGGAAATTGTGCGGGCAATGTCCAAGTTACCCATTGGGATTCATGCCATCGGTGGGCATCCTATGGCGGGCAAAGAGCATAGCGGTATTCAACATGCTGAAGCTGGAATCTTGATTGGGCGACCGTTCGTGCTTACGCCAACCGAACGCCGTACCCCCGCCACCCTCTCACGAGCTATCTCCTTAGTAGAGAGCATTGGCGCGGTGCCCGTCCAGATGGATGCGGCACGTCATGACCAAACCGTCGCAACCATTAGCCACCTCCCCTATATCATTAGCTCTGCTTTAGTTGCCACCACCGCCTATCAGGCGCAGGTTGACCCTGCCGTTTGGCAATTGGCATCGTCTGGTTTTCGAGATACATCTCGCTTGGCATCCAGCGACATCAAGATGATGATGGATATTTTGGGGACGAATAAGCAAGCAGTTACAACCATGTTGGCATTCTTTAGAATGCAACTGGCACAATTAGAGGCATTGATGATTTCTGGTGATGAAGCTGGTCTAGTAAACTTTTTATCCACCATCCGCGACACGCGCAATGAATGGTGGCTTAACCAACAAAAAGGGGCAAAATGATGAGTCAGAACACACGCTTTGTTATTCACGCAGGTCAAGCAATTCGGGGTACTACCACAGTGCCAGGGGACAAATCCATTTCACATCGTTCGGTTATGTTCGCCAGTTTGGCGCAGGGCGTTTCACACGTGCGCAACTGGCTGGCAGCAGGGGACACCGAAGCCACGTTGCAATCCGTGCGCACGTTGGGGGTCAACATCGAACGTCATGACACCAACACCCTCACCATTCATGGGGGGAACTATCAAACACCCAGCGTTCCGCTTGATTTTGTCAACGCCGGCACGGGTATTCGCTTGATGGCTGGCGTGATGGTGGGGCAACCGTTCCCCTCCGTCTTAGATGGGAGCGCACAATTGCGCCGTCGCCCCATGAAGCGCGTCACCAAGCCACTCGGTATGATGGGCGCAAAGATCACCGATATGAACGGTTGTGCCCCCTTGCACATTGAGCCTGCCGAGCTAGTTGGCATTCAATACGATATGCCAGAGGCAAGCGGACAAGTGAAGAGCGCGGTCTTGTTGGCAGGCTTGTTTGCCAAAGGGGAAACTGTGGTCATTCAACCCGGTCCCGCCCGCGATCATACCGAACTGATGTTGCGCTCGATGGGTGCGGATCTCACCGTTGAGGGCAACGTCACCGTTGTTAAAGCAGGGGGAGTGTTGCAACCGTTCAATATCACCGTTCCAGGGGATTTCTCTTCTGCCGCCTTCTTGATGGTTGCTGCCAGCATCGTTCCCGACAGTGAATTGTTGTTGCAGGGTATCAACCTCAACCCCACGCGCACCGGCTTGTTAGAGGTATTACAAGCAATGAACGCCTCCATCACTGTCACTGAAACGGGTACAGAAGCCGGTGAACCCATTGGCGATCTGCTCATCAAGACGGCTGACTTGCGCGGTGTTGAAGTGGGCGGGGAGATGGTTGTGCGCATGATTGATGAATTCCCCGTGATGATGGTGGCTGCGTTGTGCGCTAGTGGGCGCACAGTGGTGCGTGATGCTCAAGAACTCCGCGTGAAAGAAACCGATCGCCTTGCTGTGATGACCGCTGAACTGACCAAGATGGGCGCAAAAATCGAAGAGACGGTGGATGGCTTCATCATTGAGGGTCGCCAGCAACTGCACGGCGCAACAGTGGATGGGCATGATGACCATCGCATTGCCATGAGCATGACCGTTGCCAGCTTGGTGGCACAAGGCACAACCACCGTTTTAGATGCAAAATGCGCCGGCGATTCTTTCCCTGGCTTTGGCGACTTAATGAGCAAAATCGGTGCTGATCTGACGCAAGAAGTGGAGCAAGCATGACACAGAAACGGGTGGGGGTGATTGGTTGGCCCATCGAACATAGTCTAAGCCCTGCCATGCACAATGCGGCTTTTGAGGCGTTGGGGATGCAAGATGAATGGTACTATGATAAATCCGCCATTCCACCTGAAATCCTCAAGAAGAGCCTTCGTGAGTTTATGATGCACGGCTACATTGGCTTGAATGTCACCGTGCCGTTCAAGCAAGAAGTGGTTGCGCTGTTGCGCCCGGATCCGATTGTTCAAGCGGTGGGTGCTGCCAATACGCTAGTCTTCCCACGTAATGAGGCAACCAATACGGATGTATTCGGGTTCATTGATGATCTTCAAGCGTATGGCATTCCCTTGCACGGGCAAACCGTCATTCTCTTGGGCGCGGGGGGGGCGACACGTGCCGCCCTCTATGGGCTTACTCAAGCAGGAGCAAGCGTACTGGTTATCAATCGCACCGTAGAACGCGCACAAGCCATGATTGATACCATGCGCCTACCTCATGCACGTGTGGCGACGGCACACGAGGCTCTGGAAAGTGGTGCAACTTTGTTGGTCAACTCCACTTCTGTGGGCATGCACCCACACATCGACCAATCTCCTTGGGATTCATCTCTCCCACTGCCAGCCCATGTCACCGTTTACGACATGATCTATCGCCCCGCTGTCACCGCCCTGATGCGCCAAGCACAAGCGCAACAGTTACGTGCTATCAATGGGCTAGGGATGCTCGTGCGTCAAGGCGGGGCATCTTTTGAAATTTGGACGGGGCGCAAGCCACCGCTTGAAGTGATGTTTGATGCTGTTGAAGCACAGCTGTATAATCGAAAAGGATAGACCCCTATGCCACAAGTTCGCTTTTTCACCGCTGGCGAAAGCCACGGACCCATGCTCACCGCTATCTTAGAGGGAATGCCCGCCGGCTTGCCTCTCGAACAATCCGATATTGATGATGAACTTGCACGCCGTCAAACGGGTTACGGTGCAGGGGGGCGCATGTCCATTGAGAAGGATAGTGCCTACATCACAGCTGGGTTGATGAACGGTCTCACCACTGGCGCACCCATCGCCCTCACCTTAGAGAACCGCGACTTCAAGAACTGGAAGGAGAAGGATATTGCCCCCATCACCACCCCACGCCCTGGTCATGCCGATTTAACAGGGGCGGTGAAGTATGGCTACCGTGAGTTACGCCTGTCGCTGGAACGCGCCAGCGCACGGGAGACCGCCGCACGGGTGGCAGTGGGAGCAATCTGCAAGAAGTTTTTGCGCACGTTTGGCATTGAAGTGTATGCCTACGTCACTCAAATTGGGGATGTACAGGCAACGGTTGATTACAGCAAATCCTTTGCTGAACTGTATCAAACCTCTTTAGAGAATGAGCTACGCACGCCTGATGAAAACGCGGTTGAACCCATGCGTGAAAAGATCAAAACCGTGCGCAAGGATCAGGATACGCTAGGTGGCGTTTGGGAGATTGTCGCGGTGGGGGTTCCCCCCGGCTTAGGAAGCCATGTTCAATGGGATCGGAAGCTAGACGGGCGCATTGCACAGGTGATGATGAGCATTCATGCCATGAAGGGGGTTGAAATTGGCGAGGCGTTCGCCAATGCCGCCAAGAGTGGCTCCCAAGTTCACGACGAAATTTTCTTGAACGAAGCGACGGGCGAGCTATACCGCACCACCAACCGTGCTGGAGGCTTAGAGGGGGGCATCACCACTGGGGAACCCATCGTAGTACGTTTGGCGATGAAGCCGATTGCCACCGTGTTGAAGGCGTTGGGAAGTGTCAACTTGGCAAGTGGGCAACCCGAACCGACCACCTATGAGCGCAGTGACTTTTGCGCTTTACCGCGAGCCATGCCCATTGGTGAGGCGATGTTGGCGATTGTCTTGGCGGACGCACTGACCGAAAAACTGGGCGGAGATAGCATCGAGGAGATGCAACCGCGTTTTGCTCAACTCAAGCGCAATCGTCTCACAGATTTGCCAATGGACAACGCGCCCTGGCGGTTTGGGTATGAGTAGCCCCAACATCGTCATCACCGGCTTCATGGCAAGCGGGAAAACAACCATTTCGCCGTTGGTGGCACAATCCCTCGCGCGTGAGTGGGTGGACACCGATGAGGTCTTGGTGGCTCAAATGGGCATGAGCATTGCGGAGTGTTTTGCTCGCTTTGGTGAAAGTGCCTTCCGTAAACTGGAGGCAGAAATCTGCACCGATTTGGCGGCGCGGACGGACTTGGTGATTTCCACAGGAGGAGGGGCGTTACTAAATCTTGAGACGCTCACCTCCATGAGTTCCACCGGCATGGTGGTATGTCTCGATGTTGATGAGGCAACCTTAGAGGCACGCCTTGCCGAAGAGGAGCATCTTGCGGTGCGCCCCTTGGCCACAGGATGGCGCGTGCGCTATCAGGAACGTGCCCCACTCTATGCGCGTATTCCCTATCACGTCAACACGGTTGATAAAACTCCCGATCAAATAGCACAGGAGATCATCGCTTTATGGCACAGCGTATTCGGGTGAACGCACCCTACGGAGAAGACTACGATATTCTGATTGAGCGCGGTATCTTGGCGGATGCTGAACGCTTGGTCAATGAGTTTGGGCTAGGTGGGTCGGTGGCAATTATCACCAGCGAAACCATCGTTGATTTATACGCGCGTCCTCTTGCCCACTCCCTCCCCAATGCCACCGTTTTTAGCATGCAGGATGGGGAGCAACACAAGAATCTTGCCACCTTCACCATGCTACACCGTCAATTGGCGGAACACCGCTTTGATCGTAAAGCGACGGTGGTTGCGCTAGGTGGCGGCGTGGTGGGGGATACCGCTGGCTTTGTGGCAGCAACCTACATGCGTGGGGTGCGGTTGATACAAGTGCCCACCACCTTGCTCTCGATGGTGGATTCAAGCGTGGGGGGGAAAGTGGCAGTGGATATTCCGGAGGGGAAAAACTTGGTGGGGGCTTTCAAACAGCCTGCTGCTGTGTTGATTGATCCCGCCGTGTTGGCAACACTTCCCCCTGTGGAATATCGGTGTGGTATGGCGGAAGCACTCAAGCATGGGGTGCTGGCTGATGTTACGTTGCTAGAGCCACGCTTGCACACGCCCGACCAAATCGAAACCTTCTTAGAGCGAGCAATCCGCGTCAAGGTGAATGTGGTTGAACAAGACCCGTTTGAGCAGGGGTTGCGCCAAACGCTGAACTTGGGGCACACCTTTGGTCATGCCCTTGAGCAAGTTAGCCAATATGTGTGGAAGCATGGTGAAGCTGTTGCAGTGGGCTTGGTAGCAGCAGCCCGTCTATCATCACGGCTTAACTTGTTGGATGAACAGACCGCCACACAGATTGAAGACCTCCTCACAGAAACGGGATTGCCCACGCACTATCACCAGTATGAGCCAGAAGCGTTATGGGAAGCGATGCACACCGATAAAAAGTGGCAAAGCGGACACTCACGCTTCATCCTGCTTGAAGGCATCAATCGCGCTGTCGTGCGAGAGGATATTCCTAAAGAAGCAGTCATTGCTGTTTTAGCATCTATGCGGAGGGATGAATGAATACACAAGTCTTGTTACTACATGGACCCAATTTGAATTTGTTGGGCACGCGCGAGCCACAAGTGTATGGCTCTGACACGTTAGCCGACATCAATCAGCGCGTGAGTGAGCATGCCGCGCGGTGGGGTGTCACCATTGAAGCACGCCAGTCTAATCATGAGGGCGCACTGATCGACGCGCTCCATGATGCCCGTACTTGGGCGGTGGGCGTGGTCATGAATCCGGGCGCGTATACCCACACCTCCATTGCCCTGCGTGATGCCATCAGCGCGACGCAATTGTCCGTTGTGGAGGTGCATCTTTCTAACGTCCATGCACGGGAGGAGTTCCGTCACCGCTCCCTACTTGCGCCTGTGTGCGTTGGGCAAATCGCTGGCTTTGGTTGGCGTAGCTATATTTTGGGCATTGATGCCCTGTTAGGTCATTTGGGATTGTTGAAATAGTTCAAAGTATATCGGGTAAAATCACTGTACAATGCAGAAAAGTTTATTCACAAAGGGTTATTGAGCATGGCAACAGTGCAACCTATACTGGCAACCTTAGAAGCCGAACAGATTAGAAACATCAGCCTATGGTTCACCGACATCACAGGCACCGTTAAAAGTATCACGATACCTGTTCAACGTCTTGAAAGCATTGTGATGAGTGGGGCGCATTTTGATGGGTCATCCATTGATGCCTTTGCACGGGAAGCGGAAAGCGACATGTTGCTTGTGCCCGACCTGCAGACCTTCGCCATCATTCCAAATGAGAACCGTGGCACGCAAACCGCTCGATTGATTTGTAATGTGCATTCCATCCATGGAGAACTTTATCTAGGAGACCCTCGTGCTATTCTCATCAACGTCATTCAATTGGCGAAGGAATCCAACTTTGTTTTCAAGGCTGGAATGGAATTAGAATTTTATGTGTTTGAGGAAGTCCCCAAAGCATCATCTGACGCGCCCATCCTGAAACCGATTGACCAAGCTAGTTATTTTGATGCGTCTACCGATGTTTCAAAGATTCATTTTGAGATGCTTGCCACCTTAGAAAAGATGAACATTCCCATCATGTCTTCGCATCATGAGATTGGCTCTGGGCAACATGAGATAGATATGATGTACGCGCCTATATTGGAGGCGGCAGACCGTTTGTTGACCACTCGCGCTGTGTTGAAGTGGGTTGCCCAACGCCATCAACTGCATTGCTCGTTCATGCCTCGCCCGTCACAGTTCATGCCCGGCAATGGGTTACACACGCATCAATCCTTGCATGATGCCAGAACCGATGAAAACTTATTCAGCGATCCTAAACATGAATACGGCTTATCTAAGCTGGCACAACAATTTTTAGCCGGGCAACTGGCGCATGCAGGGGCAATGTCTGCTTTGTTAGCCCCCCTAGTCAATTCGTATAAGCGACTGGGCACCAGCGTGGAAGCTCCCACTGAAATTACTTGGGCACGCTATAATCGCGCTGCCCTCATTCGAGTTCCCAGCACGCAAAAGATGGATCATCACGGTGCAACACGCTTAGAGATCCGCCTCCCTGATCCATCTATGAATCCGTATTTAGGGTTAGCTGCCATGCTGATGGCGGGCTTAGACGGCATCCAGCAAGGTATGGAGCTAGGGGATCCATCGGAAGAAAGCGTATTGTATAACGCAACCCGTTCGCCACATGTGCGCCCCATAACCAAACTGCCACGTTCGTTGCGCCAAGCAATAGATGAGTTAGAGAACGATACCGTTCTAATGACCATGCTAGGAAATTATCTGGGTCCGCTTTATCTGGATGCGAAGCGTCTTGAATATCGTGAGTATCGCGCGTCAGTAACGGAATGGGAATTGCGTCGCTACTTCAACACTTATTGATCTTGTGGGTCGGTGGTCGGTGGGACTTCAGTCAAGAGGGCGTGTAACCGCGCCAGTGCCTCATGACGCTCTTGAGGAGCAACCACCACCGACATACTATCATGTGAACTACTGGTGTTGATGAAGCGTAGGGATAACCCCTCTAAGGCGTGTAATGCCTTCATCATGCACGGCACACAATATTGTATGTTTGAGCCAATCAAGGTGATGAGGGCAACGCGCGTTAGCTCTTTGGTGTCTGTCATGCGTTTTTCCAACACGTCCATGAGTTGTTCCGTCGCGCTAAGTCCTAGTGTTGCCGGCACTCCCAGATAGACCTTAGAGCGAAACGAACCTTGTATGCTCATCAAGACGCTGGGCAAAACCTGAAAAGTGGCATAGAACAAGCTACCTATCTGTGGAATAACCTCAACAAGATGTTGCGCGTTGGGGATGGAAATCTCAATTGCATTCATCTCCACTACCGCACGCATACGCGCCTGTGCCGATTCTGCATCTGAATGGCGAACGATTGTGCCTATCACCTGTGGCAGGTGGATATTTTGGATGTGTAGCGGAATGTGCGCCAATCGCGCGGGTAGAATGGTTTTGGGGTGGAGCAGGTGGTTGCCCAACAACGCTAAATCAGAAGCCTCTCCATAAGTTAGCTGTTGGATGGGATGGACGGATGGGATGGATTGGGGCGCAGAAAGAATGCCCGGCGTGTCCATCCACAATGTCACCTGATCGGCTTGGATGGCGTAAGCGACGGCGGTTGCGGTGTAGTCTGTGCCGATGCGCCCCAATGTCGTGATGTTCCCATGTTCGTCCGCCCCCATGAAACCGGTGATAACAGGGGTGATGTTTCGTTCCAGCAGGGGGATGAGGCTTTCCTCAACCAGTTGCTTGGTTGCGTTCAGGTTGATGGTTGCGTTCACAAATTGATGGTTGGTGCGGATCAAATGGTTGGCATCCATTGCCACGCTACGGATGTGATGATGGCGGAGTAATGCCGCCACCAACCGCGCGGATAACCGTTCCCCAATAGTACGAATCCCCTCGCGTTTGGCGGGCTGAAGCGCAACATCTAGCTTGCCGAATCCCTCCAGCAGGGTGATGAGTTCGTTGAATAACCGATCTAACTCGCTTTGAAGTGTGCTGTACTCGGTTTTCAAAAGGGGTAGCTCATCCATGATTGCCAAGTGGCGCGTGCGGATGTTGGATACTTTACCCCGATAGGCGCGTTTATCGCTGATTTCTGCGTCGTATATGGTCTCAATCAATTGATCTGTCACCCCCTCAATGGCAGAAACAACCACCAAGACGTGTTCCCATTCTGTATGAGCAGTGAGGATGATATGGGCAATTTGTGAAAGGGCTTGTGCTGAACTAAGGCTTAGTCCACCGAACTTCGCAACGAGTTTACTCATGACCATCCAAACGATAAAACTTCACGTGGGTGTATAGGTGGGTTGTTTACTTTGCAATTGCCAATGAATCTTGACTTCGCTATTCTATTTGATGACAAGTTTATGTCAAACCAAAACATTTACAAAACAACAATTTGAATTGAAGGTGATCCGTTGATAGACACGGTAGAAAAACAACAGCGGTTAGTCGCTGGGGTACGATTTAATAAAGTCGGCAAGCTCTATCACTTTGACTTCTCATCCATTCCCGACCTTGAAGTAAGCTCGTTTGTCATTGTGAATACCGCGCGTGGTCGGCGGATGGGGCAGGTGATGGCATTTGCAACGATGGATGAACAAGGCGATCGGTCATATAAACCGATTATGCGCAAAGCAACCCCGCGTGATCTTGTTCTCAATCAACAGTGGGTGGCTAAAGAAGCGGATTCCCTAGCAAAATGTATTGAAACTGCTGAGGGATTGGGTGGCTATGACCGTGTGAAGTTTATCGCGGTGCAGTACAACTACGACGGTAGCATCCTCACGTTGCTATATAGTTGTGATGACAAACTCAACATGAATAAACTTAGCACCGCGTTAAAGCGTCGCTTCAAGTCCACCATTGAACTGCGTCAAATTGGACCCCGTGATGTGGCGAAGTTCTTAGGTGGGAGTGGCGCGTGCGGGAAGGAAGTACGGTGTTGCTCCTCATTCTTGACCGACTTCAGCCCGATCTCTATTAAGATGGCGAAGGTGCAAGGTATCTCCCTCAACCCGTCAGAAATTACGGGCATGTGTGGGCGGTTGCGTTGCTGTTTGGTATATGAATACGAACAGTACCTAGAGGCGCGTAAGCAATTACCCCGTAAGAATAAAGTGGTGGGAACGCCCTTCGGCGAGGGAAAGGTTGTGGATGTTCATCCATTGCAAGACGCAGTGACGGTGCTGATCCCGGATGAAGGCTTTCGTTTGGTCTTGCGAGCGGATTTAGTGCCGCTGGCAGAGATGCGAGCGTTGGCACAGAAGGCATCGCAAACCTGCGATCATGGGGATGAAGGTTGCGATTGTGGGGCAAAGCCAGCTAAACAACCTGCTCAAGCAACGAACGATGAAGAAGACGATGAGGATTAGACTAAGGAAAATAGCATGACCATGATTGACTTCAAACAAGCTACGGAAAGCCTCTATGACGAAATGGTAAGGGTTCGCCGTGACCTCCATCAATACCCTGAATTAGCATTTGAAGAGTTCCGCACGGCTTCTATCGTGGCTGAACAACTCACCCAACTGGGCTTAGAAGTACAGAGTGGGGTTGGCAAAACAGGGGTGGTGGGCATCCTTGAAGGGGCGCAGGAGGGCATGACCGTTTTGGTGCGTGCCGATATGGACGCGCTCCCCATCCATGAACTCAATGAGGTGGCGTATGCCTCAACAGTGGCGGGCAAGATGCACGCTTGCGGACATGACGCACACACTGCCATTGCTTTGGGGGTGGCTAAATTATTTAGCCAGCATCGGGATCAAGTACATGGGCGCATCAAGTTTGTTTTTCAACCAGCAGAAGAAATTGCTGCGGGTGCCAAAGCCATGATTGATGATGGGGTTCTAACTGCCCCTCGCCCAGATGTTACGCTGGGCTTGCATGTCTGGAATAGCCTACCCATTGGGCAGTTCCGCTTAGGGAGTGGTGCAGTGATGGCAGGCTCAAAATCCTTCCGTATAGACATCATCGGGAGGGGTGGGCATGGTGCTTCTCCACATGAAACGGCTGATCCAATCGTGGTAGCAACGCAGATAGTCAGCGCGTTTCAAACCATTGTCAGCCGAAATGTTGATCCGATTGATACAGCAGTGGTTTCTGTCACCCAGATTCATGCGGGGGATGCGCATAATGTTATCCCTCAAATGGCGATGCTCAGTGGCACAACCCGCGCTTTCAAATCAGAAGTGCATCATCTCATTGAGCAACGTATGCACGCCATCGTGAACCATGTTGCCAGCGCGTTTGGTTGCACCGCCACGCTAACCTTTTCAGAAGGTACGCTCCCCGTCAGCAATGATCCTGCCGTCACGCAACAAGTGATTGGGGCGGTTGCCCCCGTGACGGAACGCTTCAAAACAAGCGTCACCCCAGAAATCACTATGGGGGCTGAAGATGTTGGGTTGCTCATGACCGATGTCCCCGGCGCATTTTGGTTTATTGGTTCTGCTAACGCCGAGCGCGGGCTAGACTATGGGCATCATCACCCACGCTTTGACATTGATGAAACGGTTTTACAGATTGGTGCTGAAGTTTTAGCGCGTTCCGTGGCAAGCTATGTGTGTATGAATAGCTGAGTGATGCCATGCCAACTAAGAATTTGTTTGAATGGAAAGATGGCGCGGGTGGGTTGATTTTTAGTGGCTACCCGAATGCTTCTTCAAGTGTGCGCCCAACCGTTTTGGAGCGCGTTCATTCAGATGGTGGGGTTGCTTACGTGTGTATGGATGGGGATATTCAAGTGACTGAACAAGTGCTTGACGATTTCCAAGAGTTGGGCGCACCCAGTGGATATGTCGTGGATTTGCTGGCGGATGATGACGATACCTTGTATCAACGGTTGGTTGAAGCCAGCTTGATTGTTTTGAGTTCGACCCGTTTACATCCTGCTTTGTCACATGCTTATCTATTGGGGGCAGCCATCAAAGGGTTAGAGGTTGCTTATCAGGGCGGGGCTTCTTTATATGTTGAGGGTGGGGCAGTCTCAGCTTTTGGCAAGCTACTCGCCACCGACCATAACGAGGTCATCCACGGATTTGATTGGCTCAAGAATGCGCTCCTTGTTGCCACGCATCCTAACTTGGGTGACTTTGAAAAGGATATGCGAGCGATCCTAGATACCGAGCCATTCATCATGCACTTGAAATTGGGGATGGATTCTGCGATTGCATTTGCCCCGTCAGGGGAGTTTAGTTTGATGGGTAATCGAGAAATAACCATGTCGCTGGGCACTGTATTTGGCGACGCTTTCAAAACACCATAAGGAGATGGCAATATGCCAGTAACAATTTTAGTGGGCGCACAGTGGGGCGACGAAGGCAAAGGACGCTTTGCCGATTATTTTGCTATGAATGCAACGGTTGTAGCACGCTATTCTGGTGGCGACAATGCAGGGCATACGGTTTATGTGGGGGATCAAGTGTTCAAACTTCACTTGTTGCCTAGTGGAATCCTGCATGAGCATGTAACGTGTGTTTTGGGGAATGGCTTGGTGGTGAACCCACTCAATCTAGCAAAAGAGATTGACCAACTCATTGAGCAGGGGTTAAGTATTTCACCCTCGCGCTTGGTTATCAGCACCCGTGCCCACATCATCACCGCGTCGCACATTGCACGTGATGCCGCCAGCGAGCGCAAGTTAGGCGCGTCTGCCATTGGTACAACCCTGCGTGGGATTGGTCCGGCATATATGGACAAGACTGGGCGGGCGGGCATTCGTGCTGGCTCAATGTCTGATCCTCACGGGTTTGGTCAGTTGGTGGGCCAACAACTAGAGCAGACCAATCAATGGCTAACCAACGAAGGGCTAGACCTCATTCCTATTGATGAGTATGTACAACAGTATGTTGAAGTGGCGGAACGCTTGCGCCCGTATCTAACGGATACGACCGAGTTCATCAACCAACGCTTGAAGAATGGGGAACAAATCTTGTGTGAAGGCGCACAAGGTACGCTTCTGGACATCGATCATGGTAGTTATCCGTTTGTCACCAGCTCTTCTCCCACTTCTGGCGGAGCATTGATTGGTTTGGGTTTTGGACCCAAACACGTTGACCAAGTAATTGGAGTGGCAAAGGCATTCAGTACGCGCGTTGGTTCTGGACAAATGCCCACCGAGTTAGACGGGGATATTGCCTTGCGCTTGCGTGGTACGGGAGAAAACTTCTGGGATGAATATGGCACAACCACCGGTCGTCCGCGCCGTTGTGGGTGGTTAGATGGGGTGATGTTGCGCTATGCGGTTGTGGTCAATGGGTGTACGGAATTGGCAATCACCAAGTTAGACATCCTCTCTGGGATTGATGAACTCAAGATTGCGGTTGCGTATGAGCTAGATGGGCAGGTGATTCACTTTCCGCCCGCCACTGCTGAAGAGCTAGAACGTGTGAAGCCGATTTATGAAACGCTACATGGTTGGGGAGAAGATATTTCCAACTGTCGGTCACTTGCGGAATTACCGAAAGCAACACAAAATTATGTGAAGCGTATTGCTGAGTTATGTGATGTACCCATCTCTATTTTGAGCGTGGGTCCAGAGCGTGACCAAATTGTGAAGTGGTATCAATAGCCCAGAAGTAGCCGATGATGTTTGAATCCCATTACTATCCCCAACCCGTTGATCTCCCGTATCCCCCCCGTCGGGTGGTCTCGCTTGTTCCAAGCCTAACGGAAACCTTGTTTGACTTGAACTTGGGGAAGTTTGTAGTGGGCATCACCGATGATTGCTTGTTCCCACACGGGGCGCGTGTGCGTCGTGTGGGGGCGATGGATGCCATCCGCGTTGAAGAGGTTGTTCAATTGATGCCTGATTGGGTAATCGTTAACCTTGAGGAGAATGCTTATGAGGACATCCTTGCGCTAGAAGCGAGTGGTTTATCGGTTTGGCGTACCTTCCCACGCACCGTGCGCGAGGGGTTAAACTTGGTTTGGGATGTCTTGAATGCTTTTGGGGTGGAAGACCGAATGATGTATGAGCGCGTGAACGTCATTGAGCGCACGTTGGATTGGGTGGGCGGGGTGGCGCGTGCTTATGAACATATCCCCTGTTCGGTTTTCCTTCCCATGCTCAAAGAGCCACTCGCCACCTTGAGCCACGATACCTATACACATGATTTGTTGCAGGTTGTGGGGGCACAAAATGTTTTTGCTCACCGCTATCAGCCCACCCCGCATCAACAGCCCTGGCAAGATATGGCACGTTACCCTGTGGTGACGCTAGAAGAAGTCATTCAAGCGCAACCGCAGATGGTCTTTTTGCCCACCTATCCATATCCCTTCACACAAGAAGATGTTGTTGTCTATTCCAGCTTGCCAATTCCCGCCGCACAATCGCAACAGATTTATTTGATTGATGGTACACTACTGACATACCATGGCACACGAATGGCAAAGGCTTTGAATCATTTATCAGCATTGATGTGTTTTAATGAGAGAACATCCCCTAATTATGAGTAGCCTCAAGCAACCCCTTGAAACGGATTATTTGCGTGTAATGGCGCATGAGCTGAAGTTGCCCCTGTCTTCTGCAAAGATATTTGCAGATATGGTTCAGGCTACGGGTGAATTGAACGATCAACAACACCAGTACCTTGAAAAAACCATTCATAGCCTCGATCGCATGAGCCAATTTATCAACGATATTTTAGAAGTGGCACGCCTCGATAATAATGATGAACCCCTACAGGTTGTCCCCTGTAGTTTGACGGCTTTCGTTAAGGATGCTGAGGAGTTGGTTAGCGCGATGATTCAAGAGAAGAACCTGACCGTTGTGCATGAGTTCGATTCTGAATTATCGGTTGTGGAAGGTTCACCTTATTTCTTGGCATTGGTGATGAACAACTTGGTGGGGAATGCTGTCAAGTACAATGTTGCGGATGGAACGGTTAGAATTTCCATTAAGGCGATAGGCACTAATTGTCAATTCACCATTGAGGACAGCGGGATTGGAATCCCAGAGGAAGACTTGAGTTCAGTTTTTCAACCTTTCTTTCGTTCTGGGCATGCTAAACGCAAACGCATTGAGGGCACAGGGTTAGGCTTGGCACTGGTACACCGCATCATCGAACTGCATCAAGGAACCATCACGGTCAGCAGTGTGGTCAATCAAGGTACAACGTTTGTGATGTCTCTTCCTCTTCAAAGCCCCACACTCAAACAAACGGCTTCAACGAACGCTTGATGTTATTTGTGAAGCAGAGTACAATCACATTTATAATGTTTAGATATTCATACGAATTAGGGGACACCGAGTCGTAATGGATCGTCGTTTTGGAATGCTCATTGTCATTGTAGCAGTATTGATCGTTGGGGGTGGTCTCACCTCTTTCATTGCGGCAGAAGGAACAACGGGCTTGTTGCCCGGTATGCTCACTGTCACCCGTATTCCCGAAGCATCGGTTAATCAGTTTGGAGAAAACCAAGGGCTGTGGTTTGCCTTGATGGTTGGGTTCATCTTGTTTAATCTGGTTGGTGCATCGCTCACCTTTGCCGCGTTAATTTGGTTCTTGGACAAAAACGTACAGACCGCTCGCGTAGACAAAAATGCCAATCACGCCACCATTCAAGAAGCATTTCGTTTGAACCGCGACCAAGAGAGCGCAAAGCTATCTGCACAAAACAAATCATAGGGTTTGAGCAGGATATGCTTACTACGGTGTCCAGTCTCTCATCTTGAAAATCTTTTTGATGGTGAATAAGTTAGTTTTGAGTGCATAGTTATGGACACCTCTGTTATCCGTCGTGCAGAACCGCTTGATGTGGTTCGGGCATATTTACATCTCTCTAAGCCTCGCATTGTTGCTCTTCTCATTTTCACCACCATCACTGCGGCGTTCATTGCCGCTGACGGCAGACCCAACCCCATCATCTTGTTGTGGACAACACTCGGTGGGGCGGGTGCTGCGATGAGTGCCAGCGCGTGGAATCAAATCATTGACCGCAAAATGGACGCACAGATGGAACGCACCGCACGCCGTCCCATCCCTAGTGGCAGGATCAAAGTGCGCGATGCTGTCTTGTATGCTACGTTTGTTCTGGTGTCGTCCATCCTACTTTTGGGGTTGGCGGTGAATTGGTTGACGGCGTGGTTATCGTTGATCGGCGCGATTTATTATGTTGTCCTATATACAATGATCCTCAAGCGCAATACCTCCGTGAATATTGTCATTGGGGGTGGGGCGGGTGCAATGCCCGTTCTGGTGGGGTGGGCGGCTATCACCCAGTCACTACCGATTGAGGCTTGGGTGTTGTTCGCCATTATCTTCTACTGGACACCTCCGCACAGTTGGGCACTTGCCCTCATTGTTAACGATGAATATGCACGAGTGGGCGTACCAATGATGCCTGCCGCTCATGGTGAAAAAGCAACCTATTGGCAAATTTTGGTCTACTCCATCTTGTTGTGGATCATCTCTTTGTTGCCCTATGCGCTGGGGATGTTGGGCTTGCTCTATACCCTAAGCGCGTTTGTTTTGGGGTTGGGCTTGATTATATTGTCCATGCGTTTGATGTACCGTTCTACACCTGCTTTGCAATATGTGCTGTGGAAATATTCCACCTACTATCTAGCGTTGCTGTTCTTGGTGATGATCTTTGATAGTGTGATCCTCTAGCTAGAATGGACGACCGATCATGACGATGGATTCATTTGTTGTTGCCGCCCTTGTTGATGAGTTGATGGATACCATCGTCGGAGGGCGCGTTCAAGATTCGGTCATGGTCGATTCAACCGGCATCGGTTTAGAGATTTATGCCAACCATCGTCGCCAATACCTTTACCTCAGTGCGGATACACAATACCCGCGCGTGCATCTCATCGGTGAAAAGTTGCGACGGGGCACTTCTAAACCCTCACAATTGGCGTTGCTCATCCGCCGTTACTGTGAAGGGGGGCATATCCTACACATTAGCCATCCCCCCTTTGAGCGGATTTTAGAGATGAACATCATGGGCGAAGAGGGCGAAGTCACCCTAGTGATTGAACCGATGGAACGCCGTAGCAATGTCATCCTCGTGCAGAATGGGATGATCTTGGATTGTGCGCGTCGTATTGGACCTCAAGAGAATCGGTATCGCATCACGCTACCTGCCCATCAATACGTTGCTCCACCTCCCATCGAGGGGCGCATCAACCCCGCTGACCTGACGTTAGAATCATTTACGCGCTTGTTTGAGGGGGATATAGACCCCGAACTAAAAACCACTTCGCTACTCTCCTCTAACATTCTGGGCATGAGTGGCTTATTGGCGCGTGAGGGGGTGGTGCGCGCCGGGGGACAGCTCGCCCAAAAAGCAGGGGATGCTTCCGTTAATGAATTGTATCGCGTATTGACGGAGGAAATCTTTGCCCCTCTCTTAAAGCGTGAGTGGCAAGCAG
Organism: Phototrophicaceae bacterium; assembly: GCA_049318945.1. Taxonomy (GTDB): domain Bacteria; phylum Chloroflexota; class Anaerolineae; order Aggregatilineales; family Phototrophicaceae; genus CAIRDJ01. The sequence goes on from JBMOEO010000008.1 coordinate 30,943, forward strand.
GGAACTACTACCAGAAAGGCGAGATAGTAGGCTTCAGCGTTTTGCCTTTGGTACATGTTGAACGCTGGGAATCGACCCCATCCTTGAGCGTGGCAATGTGCGCCCACTACGGCATCCCCGGCGGGGAAGATGGCTATCGCGTGGCAAAGATACCCGTTGCCAAAATGATCCAAGAAGGCTTGGCGAAGGAGGGGGCGAAACTCAATTCTATGCAGAAGTCCCTTCGTGATGCCAAAGACATTGAACGCCTCAAGCAAAGTGGTGAACTCATCTTCGCTTACCAATATGCCATTCAGGCGCAACAAACCAAGTTGGTGGCGCAGTATGATCCCGATGAACCTGCTTTTGAGATTCGCCTTGATCCTCGATTAACGGCAACGGAAAACGCCGAGGCATACTTCCACCGCTACGACAAAGCCAAACGCGCTCATCAAGAAGTGCCTGCTTTGATTGAGGACTCACGACATAAAATCGCATACCTCCACCAACTGGAGACTGACCTTGATCTGGCGCGTAATTGGGTGGAGATTGATGAGATTCGCCAATCCCTCCATCAAGTGGGTCATTGGAACGGGCAAGTGCCTCGCAAGATTGGCGGAGAAAAGACCGCACCTTTGCGCGTGGTGAGCGCGGACGGCTTCGTGATGTGGGTGGGACGCAATAGCCGACAAAATGAAGAAGTCACCTTTAAGCGTGGCTCGGCTGATGATCTATGGTTGCATGTGCACGGCGTGCCCGGCGCACACGTAGTTATCAAGTTTGATGGGCGCACCATACCCGAAGCGGTGATTGAACAGGCGGCTTCGCACGCTGCCTATTATAGCAAGCTACGGCACGAGGCAGGCGTATTGGTGGATGTCACCCAATGCAAGCATGTCAAAAAAATTAAAGGGGCGGCGGTTGGGATGGTGACGTATCGGAATGAGACCACACGCTCTGTTGTTCCGCGTCCGGTTGAAGAACGGTAACGTTTAGGGTGGTTTGGGGTTTTGGTGAATTGATGAAAGTATTCACAAAGGTGAACGATTTTGAAATTTCAACATTTACCTACCGTTAGTTTTATACAGCGCATGCTAGGAACGATCGTTATTCGTTTGCTCGGTTGGCGGATTGACGGCTTGCCACCAGACCAATCCAAGTTGGTGATGATCGGCGGACCTCATACCGCTAACTTTGATGTGTTTTTGTTGGTGATGATGTCTTGGAGTATAGGCATCAAGATGAGTTTCTTGGTGGCAACGGATTTACCTCCTCTGTTGTTTCGCTTGTCGATTATGGCGGGTGGCATTCCCATTGATCGCAATAGTGCCAACGAAAACACCGTGCAACAGGTGGTGGATTACTTCAAAAATGTGGACAAGGTGTGCCTGATGATTGCCCCAGAAGGGCGGTTACGTCGTATGGAATACTGGCGTTCTGGTTTTTATTATATTGCGTTGGGGGCAGGGGTGCCTGTGGTGCCGGGCAACATGGATTACAAGCGCAAACTCATCGAAGTCACCACAGCCTTTTTGCCAACGGGTGATATAGAAGCAGACTTTGCTCCTTACATCCCATTCTATGAGAAAGTTACGCCACGCTTTCCAGAGAAAGCCGGTCCTGTTCGTGTACGCGCCCGCACGGAAGCAATGGAAAAGCGCATCCAAGACCGCGCCATGCGACAAAACGGGGATGACCTATCTGCTTAGGGGGTGTCGCTCGGCATAGTTCACCACATGTCGCGCTGCGCTTAGGACATCGTTAATTTCAATCTCGCGCACACATGGATGGAACTCTAAAGAGTCATCCACCCAATCTATAATACGACACGGCAAACAACCTAGACTGCTCTGTAAAATCATGTGGCTGTTTGGGTTGCCCCATGGGCGAAACTCAACTGGGTCAGCCGGTCCAAATAGCGTGACGGTTGGTGTTCCAACGGCGGCTGCGATGTGCAGGGGTCCGCTATCACAACCCAAGACAATCTTAGACCGCTCATACAAAGCTGCCAATTGTCCTAATGAAGTGTCCCCTGCAACCAAGATGGGGGGCTTCTTCATCTGATCGGCAATGTGGCGTATCATCCCCAACTCACTATCAGACCCGGTGAAGACGGCTGTTGCCCCCAACTGCTCCGATAGGATGTCTGCCACGATTGCCCATTTGGCTGGCTCCCATTGTTTGGCAGAAGTTCCCGCCCCTGTATGCAAGCAAAAAGTATCATCCTCATGTTCCACACCCCATTCTGCTAAATAGCCCCGTATGAAAGCATGATCGTTTAGGTGGGTTTCGTAACGATAATCAATTTGATCCGACAGGTCTTTTTCAAGAAATTGTTCTACTAAACGCAGGTTCTGCTCAATGGCATGCGTATGCTTGAAAGGAGTTTGATGCGTAAGAAAGAGAGAGGTATCCGCATTATCATACCCCAGCCGATAGCGAATCCCACTTAGCTGTGCCAACCACGCCCCCCACCAATGGTCATGTCGCAGAATGATCGCGTATTGATAGCCGATTTTGCGGATTTGGCTGGCGGTACGCAGGGCAAATTCGTAAGGGCTACGAATGTTGCTTGCACTATTGCGACGGTCAAACCCCGGAAAGGGCACCGTCAACACCACGTCCACCTCACGCACATTTTCAAACACCGATGCTGACCAAGGTCCTGCTAGAACATGTACCTCATCGTGGGGGCGGTAGTGCTTGAGCAACCGAATGGCAGGGGTTGCCAGTAGCGCATCCCCAATATGGTCGGGGCGGATGACTAAAATGCGACGGGCATTGCGTGCTTTGCGTGAGGGGGGAACATAAGAATTAGCGAGCAGGCGTAGCCATTGATGGCGAATCTGTTGTGAGAAAGACGGGCGATGAAGCGTCTCGGCTAGTGTGCGATTGCGCACCGCTAACGCTTCTCGGTCTCGAAGCAGTTGCTCAAGCGTAAGCTCTAGGGATGGAATCTGTTTTGCCATATCAACCTAACTGTGCATACACTTGTAGCAAACGGGGGGCAATCACTGACCAATCGTAATATTGATGAACGTATTCCTGCGCCTTGCTTCCCATTATTTGTCGTCGGTTGGGGTCTTGTAGCAATTCTAAAACGGAATTAGCAAATTCCTGCGGTTTGTCAGCTAGGGTAAGGTAATTGCTGATTTGACTGCCCAAGCCACTGGCGGCAGTGGGGGTGGCAACGATGGCGCATTTTGCCGCCATTGCCTCTAGGAGCTTCAAACGTGTTCCACTACCAATGCGCAGAGGAGCAACATACAGGCTGGATTGCAATAGATAGGGGAGGATTTCAGGCACCCATCCCGTTAAGGTGACGTTCGGGTGATTGCGTAGCGTCTCTAAACGCGCATGAGGTTTTTGCCCAACGATGTAAAAATGGACATGCGTATAGCGTTCTATCAGTGGGAGTACCTCATCCACAAACCAGACCACTGCATCAATGTTAGGGCGATAGTCCATCTTCCCCGTAAAGACCAGCGCGTTAGGTTTTAATTCAAGGTGTGTTGCGGATGTGGTGGGTTCATAGTCAGCGGTGAAAATCCCATTGGGTACAACCTCCACATTAGCCATGTTGGATAGACGCTTCAATATCACCTGATCTTCTTCTGAAACGGAAACCACTTTATCGGCTTTGGTGATGAGTTCACGCTCAAAGCGTTCAATGCGACGGGACTGAATTTGAGAATACAATGCGCTAGGTAATTGTTTGATGTGATTGAAGGCAACCTCAGCGAAGAAGCGTTGTAAGTCCGTTTCTGCGTTGTGGGCATCATAGACGATTGGTATATGGGGGAAGCGGTTTTTCGCTGTGAGTAAGTAGCTTCCTACTTCGATCCCTTCGATTTGAATGAGATCATAGGAATGATGGGCGAGTTGATCTAAGAAGGCTTGCTCCATCTTGGCATCATACAGACGATTGGCGATGTCTGCCTTGTTGGTGAAGGCAATCGTCATTAAGCGTTTGCTGAGTGAATGGGAGGGTGTGGGAATGGTTAGTATGTGCTGGCAGATGGCAGTGAGTGGGTTGTCGGGGGTGAGTGGGGTATCCTCCCCTATGAAACTGAGCAAGGTGATTTCATGCCCTGCTTTGTGGAGTTCTTTCAAAAACCCATAGATGCGAATCGCTCCCCCTTGATGGGGTGGATAGGGCAAGTTAGGTGTGACAAATAAAATTCGCACTAGGACTTCTCCATGACCATTTGATAAGTACGCATAGCTGTTTCGGCAACGGTTGCCCACTTGAATTGTTGTGCCCGTAGTAAGCCTGCTTGTTGTGCTTGGTGGCGCAATGCCTCATCGGTATAGGCGTGGTACATCGCCTCCGCTAGGGATTCCACCGAATATGGGTCAACACGCCACCCCACTTCCCCCACCACTTCGGGCAATGAAGAGCGGTCGCTCACGATGGTAGCCGTGCCACATTGCATGGCTTCTAAAGCGGGCAATCCGAATCCCTCATAAAACGATGGCATCAACAGTGCCACCGCCCCACTATACAGGGCGGGTAAATCTGCATTGGGTAGATTGTGAACCCAGTGTAGGGCACTGGTTAGATTCAATTCTTGGGCAAGCTGGAGTGTTTCTTCAAACAACCAGCCATGGTTGCCAACTAAAACTAAGGCAGGCGTGCGTGTGCCTAGTTGATCTCGCAGTTGATGGTAGGCATGCAAGATACCTTGAATATTTTTGCGAGGTTCAAACGTCCCCACGAATAGGAAATAATCCACAGGCAACCCTAATCGCGCACGCAACCCCGCAATCACCTCGCGCGGTTGTTGCCTAAAGATTTCACTCGCCGCCAGTAGATGCACCGTCACCTTGTCTGGAGCAACGCCCAACAGATTGATGATGTCTTGACGGGATGCCTCACTGATGGTCAAGATGTGGTGTGCTTGTGCGCTTGCCTGTTGAATCTGATCGTTATAGTAGCGTTGGCTTTCCGCCGTCAAATATTCGGGATAGTGTAGAAAAGTTAGGTCATAGATATTGGCAACATAACGGCGTGCCCCAAAACGTGGGGGGATAAAGTCCGTGACGTGCAACACATCTAAACCTAGACGGCTCACTTCAAGCGCAAGTGCCTCACGTTCGATGCGGTGGTGGCAGGGTGTCCACATGGGAATGCAGCGAAATGGCTGGCTAAGGCGCGACTTCATCTTACGGCTTTGTAAAACCATGAAGGTATGCGCAGCACGAGCAGGATGCGATTCAAGCTGTTGAATGAGGTTCACAATGTAGGTGCTGATCCCCCCCGTGCGATAGTAAGGAAGGCGTGCATCAATGCCAATTCGCATGATTGGGTTCTTACTCATCCAAGAAAACGCTACAATCTACTGTCCATGCAGGAACGCACACGGCAATGAAAACCAAATTTTCGCGGTGAGTGGCTGGATTACGAATCTGATGCACCATGCCTGACGGAATCAACACGGTATCCCCCACCTTCACACTTTGCACCTCATCCCCTATTTGTAGCTCCCCTTTGCCCGCCAAGATATAATACGACTCCTCATGTTGAGGATGATAATGTAAGCGCGAGGCTTTGCTAGGGGGGAGGCTAATCTGTGCAATGCTGTGCTGGACACTTCCGCCTGCGGTATGACCAATGGTCTCGGTAATCAGTTCGCCGTTGGGACTGGCGAAGCTAGGAACATCAACGCTGTTTTTGAGGTGCATAGTAAGGGAGCCATTCTGCGACAATCATGTCTAGCCTACTGTCTTGGTCTAAGGTGTGCAAGGTGTCATTCAAAAGTTGTAATAAATCAGCACGCTGTGCAACAACCATCATTGTATACCATACATGGCTTACTTGTTGAGATTGCCATTCGACAGGCGAGATGTTCGGGGATCGTATCTCGCTCAAGGTGGTGGGTTGCAGAAGTGCCCAGTCAACTACTCCCAGTTGAAACGCATCCAGCGCGATAGACTCTAGCTCGTAAGGCGCGATCTCAAAGGGCTTCAAGCGTCTTTGCCAGCGTTGCAACAGCTGATGCCCCTCGCTTCCGAACTGTACCGCGACCTTTTTTCCAGCCAGCCCTTCAAGGCGTGGGGACTCATGGCGACTCAACAACAGATAGCCATTATCAAAGTATTGGCGCGTATAACGCACGCTTTGCCCATCGTATAGCGGGTTAGGCTGTAAGCCCGCCACAACCACATCCACCTGATTAGAGGTGATGGCATCGTATAAACCATCCGCGCCAATGGGTGTCAATGCCAACTCAACCCCCCAAACTTCCCCAATCAAGCGCATAAGGTCAACTTCTAGCCCGATCATCTCCCCCTGATGGTTGATGTAGGCGAAGGGGTTGCGATCCGCCTGTAACCCCACGCGCAGGATTGGGTTGGTCAATACTTGCAACGGATCAGGCGTTGGGCGAGGAGCAAGGGGAAGGCGTGCAATCGCTAAGATCAATACCACCCCTGCCCATATCAGCCCTATTCGTCGCCATGTCTTGGTGGATCGAGCCACAGCTTTTCTCCGTTTTGTTGTCCTTGTGTGTGTTGTTGCAAACTTGAATATAAACCATCTCCTATAAAAGTAGGGGAGACGAGCGTGAATCCATCTTGATAAGTGTTGAGGGGGGCGGGTGTCCTAAAAACCCATAAGCACATCTGATCCAACCACTCCCAACGTTCTGCAATGTCTAATGCTTGTAGCGTATATTGAATGCGCTGGCTGGGCTTAACCGAGAATACCCAAGACGGGTTATCATTCCAGCCCGTCTCGGTGATGATGACGGGTTTGTCACCATCACCATACTCTTCCATGATTGCGTGCAACAATTCAACCCGCCTAAAGTTGAGATGTGCCCTATCTGCTGGTGCGTCGGGTGGGTGGGTGAATCCATACGTATGAATGGCAACGGCATCAAAGTATGCTTCTCCTCCAGCTTGATAGATTTGCTCAAGATAGAGCAGGTCATTCAGCCCATAAGGACTATTGAGGGGTTCAAGTGTGGGTGCCAAGCCTGCCAACAAAACAGGCACAGAAGGGGCTTGGTGTTTTACTCCTGCATAAGTCATGCGCAATAAGTCCACATAGGCAACCGCATCAACGGAATGGTATCCCCATTCAAAGCTAAGATTCGGCTCGTTCCAGATGATGATCCCACCTAGTTGAGTCTGATAGCGTTGTGCGAAGTCTGCCACAAACTGGGCAAAGTTGGGGTACGCGCTATGGGGCAAGGTATTCAGTGTCGGGTTCATTGCTCCTGTTTGTGCCCACGACGGAACTAAACCCATACGCGCTATGACCCGTAGCCCCTGTTCATGGGAGTGTTTGAAAAGCCGATCAAAATGCTTCCAGTTATAGGTGGAGGGGGTCGGTTGGGCGTATGCCCAGGGGAAAAATTCCACAATGTGCGTTGCTCCCATTTCATGCACAAGTTGCAAGCTGTATTGAATCTTCCATTCTTCCACTTCATCCGTCAGGCGCGTGTGTACACACAGCTTAGGGGAGGTGCTATGCACCGTATACGGGTTGCTAACGGGTTGTAGTTGAGCGCGAGGGGGGATCAGGTAGGCATAGATTAACGCTATGCTCAACGCCCGCAGAAGCCACCTCAATCTACTGGCTAATTTACCCAATCCAAAAACTTTCAAAACTATACATGATGTACAAATTCATTTCCTTGTTGTATCTTGATACGCCAGATTATCAGGTTCATGATAATTAAATCTAAAGTTGATTCTTGACACGTTTATATTCTCACATTATTCTAAGGTGAGCGCAAACGATTGCGAAATGAATTGATGTGTCAAAAATTACTTTAGCCGATATTGCCAAATTAACCAATGTTTCTGTTTCTACGGTCTCACGTGCTTTACACGATAACCCTCAAATCAGTGCAGAAGTTAAAAAGCGCATCCAAGCAGTGGCAAATGAACATCACTACCACATTCATCTTGGGGCGCGTAACCTGCGATTGCGACGGAGCAATGTGATCGGGTTGGTGCTTCCGATTGAGGCAGATGATTTTTTGACGTTTGCCAATCCTTTTGTGTTGGAGTTCATTGGGGCAATTGGGGTTGAATTGCGCAAGAACGGGTTGAACCTGATGTTGACACATGAGCGCGTTATCAATCAACAGCTTTGGGATTCTGGCTTGGTGGATGGCTACATTCAACTAGGGCACGGGGTACAACCCCACAAACTGAAAGAGGGCGTTGCTGATTTACCCCTAGTGGTTTGGGGGGCACACTTGCCTAACCAACCCTATTGTACTGTGGGGGTGAATAACCGTTGTCTAGCACGACAAGCAGTAGAGCATCTTTTGAAGCTAGGGCGCAAAGTCATAGGCATTGTTGTGGGTAACTTTGGTGAACAAAATACAGAATCCTACTTCCGCTATTGTGGGTATCTGGACGCGCTAAAACAGGCGAACATCCCGTATGATCCGCGTTTGGTGGTGTTCACCGATTTTGATTCACGCTCTGGTTATGAAGCCGCCCAACACCTTTTACAGCAGGCTCCTGATGTGGATGCCATCTTTGCGGCAAATGGGGATATTGTGGCATTAGCAACCATCAATGCTGTTTTGCATTCCGGAAGGGCAGTGCCCTATGATGTTTCGGTGGTGGGCTTTGACAATATTGATCTTGCGGTTCATTTCGGTATTCCCCTCACCACCGTTAGCCAAGAGCTAAAACCGACAGGGGCGCAGATTCTGGTTGAGGCATTGCTCAAACAGTTGATCGGCGAAAGACCCCAATCCATCACGATTGATGGTAAATTGGTGATACGTAAATCGTGTGGCGCATTGCCTTCCTAGACAAAAAGAGAATAAACCGTACTTTTGCATGGGTCAGTTACAAAACATTTATCGAACAACTGGCTGAAACGGACTTTTTAAGATGACAGTTTTGCAACTTGTAAGCAACACACAACCGACATTTTCCCCAACGCTTCCTGATGGGCAGTTTCTATGGTGGCATCATGCCATCATCTATCAAATCTACCCACGCAGTTTTCAAGATACCAATGGTGATGGGGTGGGAGATTTACGGGGCATTCAACAACGTCTCCCTTATTTACAATCATTAGGGATTGATGCCATCTGGATTACTCCCTTCTATCGTAGCCCTATGGCAGACTTTGGTTATGATGTGGCAGACTACTGTGACATTGATCCGATCTTTGGGACGATGGCGGATTTTGACGAGATGCTTGCCACTGCGCACGCGCTCGGCATTCGTGTGTTGGTGGACTTTGTGCCCAACCATAGCTCCGATCAGCACCCCTGGTTCATCGAGTCGCGCTCTTCACGTGATAACCCCAAGCGTGATTGGTACATCTGGCGCGACGGTAAGGGCGACGGTCTCCCCCCTAACAACTGGGAAGCGTTCTTTCATGGGAGCGCGTGGACGCTTGACCCCACCACCGACCAATATTACCTCCACCTTTTCCTAGATGAGCAACCTGATCTCAACTGGCGCAACCCTGAACTAGCACAAGCGATGAAGCAGGTTTTACATTTTTGGCTACAGAAGGGCGTGGATGGTTTCCGCTTGGATGCCATCACCACCATGATGAAAGCCGCTGATCTCCCAGACATGCCCCCCGATGATCCACGCTTTCAAGGTGGATTGTTGTTACGTTTGGTGGATGTGCATAACCACCCTGACTTGCACCCCATTCTGCGTGAGTTCCGTCAAATCGTGGACAGCTACCCCAATCAACCTATCTTGGTGGGGGAAACAGGTTGTGCTGACTTCAATGAGTTGATGGACTTTGGCGGACGCGAGGCACTCGATGAAATTCATCTGCCCATGAACCTGAAAACGCCATGGTTTGCATGGGATGCCCAAGTATTGAAGCAGGCATTCACCGATTACTATACGGCTTTGTCGAAGGGAGCTGTTCCTAGTTTGGTGCTGGGCAACCACGATCAAGGACGCTTAACCAGTCGTTATGGGGTAGAGCATCATCGCAATGCCAACATGCTTTTGCTCACCTTGTGGGGCGTTCCCACCCTGTACTATGGGGACGAGCTAGGGATGCCCGATGGCTTGATCTTGCCTGAACAACGTCAAGACCCCTTCGTTGGTCATGATGACTATCACGGCTTGGGGCGTGACCCCGGACGGACTCCGATGCAATGGGATGCTACCGCCTATGCGGGCTTCTCTACCGTTGAGCCGTGGCTTCCTGTTGAAACCACCTTTCTATCTAATGTGGCAGAACAAGAGCAAGACCCAACCTCCACGCTCAATTTTTGTAAACGTCTCATTGAGTTGCGCCGTACCTCCCCGTCTTTGCATCGTGGGAGCGTCCAATTTTTAGACACCACAGAACCTTTTCTGTTGGCGTATCAACGCGAATTTGAGGGTTTCCGCCATCTCATCATCATCAACTTTGCGGAGACATCATGTACACTTGATCTTTCTAACATGACTGATCGCGTTGAATTAGAGCTGTCAAGCAGGATGGATGTGCCCACTTACGACACGGTTTCATCCATTTTTATTCGTCCCTACGAGAGCCTGCTACTCAAGTTGGGATAGGTGATGGGTTGGGGTGGTACAATTTATCGCAACCCCCGTCACAAAATTTGTTGTTCTCATCTTCAAATTTTTAGGAGATTTTCAATGAAACGTATTCTCGTAGTTGCACTTTTGTTGCTCACCGTTGTATTGGGTGCTGTCAGCTCTGTTGGCGCACAAGATGCCCTCCCCGCTTTTAACTTGGTTGTTTGGAGTTCTGACGGCGAAGCAAACGATGCTATCCTCGTAGAACAATTCAACGTATGGGCAGAAACCGCTGCTCCTGGCTCCACCATCGAACTCGTTTCTAAGGAAACCGAAGCCCTCCGTAACGACATCCTCACCGCAGGGTTGGCAGGTTCTGGCTTGCCCGATCTCATCCTCGGTCCCAACGATGCTATCGGCGTTTTTGAAGACGCTGGTTTGTTGCAACCGCTTGATGAGTTGTTCGATATTTCTCTCTATCCTTTCAACATTGGTGCAGCACAAGTTGGTGGCATGACCTATGGCGTTCCTACCAATGCCGGCAACCACCTCATGTTGATGGTGAACACCAGCCTTGTTTCTGAAATCCCACAAACTTGGGAAGAACTCATTGCAGCTGCTCGCGCTGTTGAAGAAGCTAACCCCGAAGTTCAAGGGTTTGCTTACAACTTGAACGAACCGTTCTGGTTCTTGCCCTTCGTTCACGGCTTCGGTGGCTCCACCTACGCTGAAGACGGAAGCATGGTCTTGGATAGCGAAGCATGGGTCAGCGCGTACCAATTCGTACACGACCTCAAGTTTGTTGAAGAAGTTGTTCCCCAAGAATGTGATTACGCTTGTGCAAACGACCTCTTCAAAGAAGGTAGCATTGCTATGATCTTGAATGGTGACTGGGCATTGAGCGAATACCTCGATGTTGAGAAGTCTCCTGCATTGGGCGAAAACCTCGCTGTTGCAGCTTGGCCCACCTTGGCAAATGGCGAACACCCCATGCCCTTCACCGCTGGTAAATTCATCAGCATCCCCACCACCACCGCTGATGCACAACTCGCTGGCGCAGTTGCCTTCACAACATGGTTGACCACCGATGCTGTTGCAGTAGAAACCTACTCCATCGGTACCGGTCGCCTTCCTGCAATCAGCGCAGTTGCAGTTGATGAGATGACTGACCCCATCCTCGCTGCTTCTAACGCAGTCTTGGCAACCGGCGTAGGCATGCCCGCAGATCCAACCTTGCGTTGTATGTGGGATAGCGTTCGCCCAAGCCTTGAAGGTGTCATGAGCGACAGCATGACCGCAGAAGATGCGGCTATGGAAGCTCAAATCTCTGCAGAAGCCTGCCTCGAAGGCTAATTACTAACCTTTAATGTGGGTGGGGTGGGTTATTTCACCCCATCCATATTGTTTGTGCTTCTGGAGGAAGACAACCTCATGGAATTTAGTGGCTTAGATCTCAATACGGTTATTCAAACGCTAACTAAAATATTGCCTATTTTAGTGGGTGTTCTCGTGGGTAGCCTCGTCTTACAGTTTGCGCTGTATCAATTCCTTAGCAAAGTTGTCAAAACAAAACACGCGCTTCCCTACACTTTGCTTGCCCCTGCTGCCATAGCGATTGTCGCCTTCTTGATATATCCGCTTGGCTATAATGTGTTGCTCGCCTTTTCTGATTTGAAGCGTTCAACCTTTCCTTGTTATAGTCCCGTTGCCATTGGTGAGTGTGAGTTAACCCACTTGTATGGCTTGGACTATGGCTTTGAAAATTTCCGTGATGTGTTCTTTCGCGTGCGTGATGGCGAAATCTTGGGGTGGGGGCGGTTGCTCCGCACGGCGGATTCCACCTTTCCTATCTTGTTGCAACGTACCGCACTATGGACGGGCTTGAACGTTATCTTTCACTTCACGATAGGTTTAGGCTTGGCTCTGCTGATGAATCAGAAGATTCGCTTTAAGGCAATCTACCGTTCTTTGATTGTATTGCCGTGGGCAATCCCCTCCGTCATCACTGCGCTCACGTGGAAACAAGAATTTCATGCGCAATACGGTTTCGTCAATGTGATGATTAGTAGTTTTGGTGGGCAACCGATCAGTTGGTTGGATGATCCCGTTTTGGCATTCGTTGCGGTGGTGTTTGTGAATGTGTGGCTCGGCGTTCCGTTTTACATGGTGATGCTTTTGGGTGGGTTACAGAGTATCCCAGCCGACTTCTACGAAGCAGCACACATTGACGGCGCAAACGCACGCCAAAGTTTTTGGGCAATCACCCTACCCATGTTGCGCCCCATTATCATTCCCGCCGTCACCCTTGATGTGATTTGGACGTTCAATAAACTCGATATTATTTTCATCATTTCGGGTGGTGGACCGCAAGAGAAAACCAACATTCTGGTTTCTGCCTTGTTCAACGCCGCGTTCGGTCCTTCTGCAACCCAACAACTGGGATTCGCTGCCGCCTTTTCAATTGTTATTTTCTTCATTTTGTTTATTTTTGCTGTCGTCTGGATTACCAGCAGTGGCGGTTTGAAGGAGGTTTATGACCGATGAACATTCGTAACTCATCAAACCAGATACGGCTTGGGCTTGGTGTGGTGCTTGCCATCGTTGGCTTGATCTTCACGCTTGTCAATCAAATGAACTGGTTCTGGTTCATGGGTGGAGCGTGGGTGGGGTTGCTGATTTGGCAACCAACGCATTGGGTGCTGGTTTCGTATTCGATCATTTCCGTTTATCCCATCCTGCGCGTGGTGAGCATCTCCCTTCGCCCCACTTCCAACTTGCTTTCGCGCTCATTGGCAATCATCCCCCCTGATGCCACCTTCCAAAGCTACGTTAGTTTGTTCTTGGAAGAGAAGTTCTTGCTGTGGATTTGGAACAGCTTTTCCATCACGATGGTGGTTTCTAGTGTGGGGGTGATTGTAGCCTCAACAGGGGCGTATGCTTTCAGTCGCTGGCGGTTTCCGGGTCGTCGCCCTGCTTTGATCTTCTTGTTGACCACCCAGATGATTCCTGCAGGGATGCTCATCATCCCCATCTTCGTGATTGTGGCACAGTTGCAACTCACCAATAACATCATCGGGTTGATGCTGGCGTACATTGCTACCGCTATTCCTTTCAGCATTTGGATTCTCAAAGGCTATTACGACACCATTCCGCCTGATCTGGAAGAAGCGGCAATGGTGGATGGGTGCAACCGTTTAGAATCGTTCTGGCGCATCATCCTTCCCTTATCCACTCCTGCGCTCTCGATTGTATTCTTGTTCAACTTCTTGGGGTCTTGGTCAGAATTCATTGTGGCAAAGGTTATCCTACAGGCGAACTCCACGCAAACGTGGCCTCTCGGCTTCAATGAGATGATCGGCACATTCAATACCGACTGGGGCAAATATGCCGCCGGTTCAGTGATCGTCACCATTCCCGTTTTGCTATTGTTCCTGTGGCAATCGCGCTATCTGATTAGTGGCTTGACCTTGGGAAGCGTCAAGGGTTAAGACTGCTACTTTCGTCTTTCGTGGTGTATGTTGAAGGAAAGTCTTCTTTGATGGATACCACGAAAGGCATGATGAATGTACGATTTGATTACGCTGGGGGAAACGATGCTTCGGCTTTCTCCCCCGTCTCCCTTACGTCTTGGGCAATCCTCTTCCCTCAACCTCACTTTTGGCGGTGCAGAATCTAACGTGGCGTGTAACCTAGCACGCTTGGGGCGCAAGACCTCATGGTGGTCACGCCTGCCTGATAACCCACTAGGGCAGCAACTCTTGGCAACGTTGCGTTGTCATGGCGTGGATGTCCAGCAGGTGACGTTTTGTGAGGGCGAACGCTTGGGCACCTATTACATTGAATACGGCACTACTCCACGCGGGATTCAGGTTTGGTATGATCGCGCCAATTCTGCCGCCAGCAAGATGCAACCGCATGACCTGCCCAGCGAGTGGATGCAGAATGCTCCTTGGCTACACCTGACAGGCATCACCCCCGCCTTGAGCAATGATTGTAACGAGACTTGCCAAACCGCCTTAGACTACGCCAAAGCCAGTGGAAGCCATGTGTCATTTGATGTCAACTATCGTGCTCTGTTGTGGAAACCGCAAGTTGCCGCCAAGACGTTAGAGTCCTTCTGTCATCAAGCGGACACCGTATTCATCGCGCGACGTGATGCGCAACAGCTATTTGGGGTGATCGCCGATAGTGTGCAAGATGTCGCCCGAACGCTTCAAACGCGCTGGGGTGGGACGGTGATTGTGACGGATGGAGAGCTAGGAAGCGCAGGGGATAATGGCGCGGTTTCTATCCATGTCCCCGCTCTAACGGTTCCCATTGTTGACCGCATTGGTGCAGGGGATGCTTTCGCCAGTGGGGTGATTGATCGCCTGTTGGATGATGCCCCGCTTGAGGAAGCATTACAATTCGGTACGGCGATGGCTTCATTGAAATTGTCTATCGCCGGGGATATTGCGGTTGTCACCCGTGCTGAAGTGTTGCAGGCGTTGCAACCCAACTCCCAAATGTTACACCGCTAAACTGCTAGGACAGAGGAAAGCCATCCTTCCCCTGTCCTAGAGAATCCCCTAGCGTAGGAAGGCTTCGTGTAAACCACCATCTACACTGAAGATTTGTCCAGTGGTCTTGCCGAACGCCTCTGTACTGAGGAGGTACGCCACCTCTGCCTGATCGTCAGGGGTGATGGGGCGTTTGGTCAGCGTGCGTTGAGCGTAGAAATTCGCCAGTTTGCTACGTAGGTCTTCGGTAGTTTCTTGTACATCATGAGCAATATTGTACTTGACGAGCGAGCTAATCACGCGGTCACGTGGGAACATGCTACTTCCTTCAACAACCGTAGCAGGTGCCAAACCGTTCACACGCACCAACGGAGAAAGCTCAACCGCTAACTCACGCACAAGATGATTGGCGGCGGCTTTGCTGGTGTCATACCCTACTGATCCCTTCTTGGATACCACACCGTTCACGCTGGTGGTTAGCACCAAAGAGCCACGTAATCCTTGTTCTTCCCAAATTCGGCGGGCTTCGTCGGCGACGATATACCCCCCTAAAACGTTGACATCAAAGGTGAAACGCCATTTCTCATCGCTGATGTGCCCCGTCAAATCCGGGCTAACGAAAACCCCAGCGGTGACGATGATGTTATCAATTCCGCCGTATGCCCATAGGATGCTGTTGAGCATTCCCCGAACACTCTCGCGCTGGGTGATGTCCACACTTAACCCAATGGCAGAGCTACACCCTGAAAGTCCCGTTCCTGCTACACCAATCCCCATCCCGTAAAGGCGCGTTAATTGGTCAGCGGTTGCTTGGGCACTCTCTAAATGCAAATCAGCACAAACAACATGCGCCCCTTCTTTGGCAACGCGCAAAGCGGTAGCGACACCGATGCCACTTCCTGCGCCAATCACCACAACCACGTTACGCTCTAATGATTTTTCCGCTGGCATCCGCTTGAGTTTTGCTTCTTCAAGAAGCCAATATTCAATGTCGAAGGCTTCTTGACGGGGGAGTGCAACATACTCGCTCACCGCCTCTGCCCCCTTCATGACCGCAACCGCGTTCATGTAGAACTCTGCTGTCACCCGTGATTCACTCTTGTTCTTGCCGAATGCCGCCATCCCGATTCCAGGGATCAGAATCACGGTGGGGTTGGGATCACGCATAGCAGGGGAGTTGGCATGTTTGCACGCCTCGTAGTAACTGGCATAATCCGCGCGGTATTGTTGTAGCCCGTTTTCTAACTTCGCAAGCAAGCTAGGCGCGTCTTCTGTTTGTGGATTCCAGTCCACATACAAGGGCTTAATCTTGGTGCGTAGAAAATGGTCAGGGCAGGATGTGCCTAGCTCTGCCAAGCGTGGGGCATCATGGCTATTGACGAACTGCATGATGACTTCATCGGATTGAATCGTTCCAATGAAGCGGTTCTTTTGGGAGACCATCCCACGCAGTTTCGGTAAAATCGTCAGCAGGATGCTGTCACGTTCTTCTGTTCCCAACGCAGTGAACTTTTGTCCGTTGAAAGTTGCCTCACCTTTATCATGCTCCTCAAGGTAGCGAGCCGCTTTCTCGATCAAGGTCAAGGTTAGTTCGTAGCATGTTTTATCATCATCTGCCCAGTTGATTAGCCCATGCCCACCCAAGATGATCCCACGCGCTTGGGGATGCTGGCGGATTGTTTCCTCAAGAATGAGTCCTAAATCAAAACCCGGTCGTTGCCAATCTGTCCAAACGACTTCATCCCCATAGATAGCATGCGTGAGTGCCTTCCCGTTTTGGGAGGCAGCAATAGCAATCACCGCGTTGGGGTGGGTGTGGTCAACATGGCGAAAGGGGATGAACGCATGCAGGGGGGTATCAATGGAACTCGCGCGAGGGTTAAGGTCATACACACAATGCGGATACATATCCACAAGATGATCTTCTATGGCTGTTTTCACGCCGCGTTCGGGGGCGTTGTGATAAATGCCCTTGAGCGCGTTCAACTTGTCCATGTAAAGCGAGGCAAAGTTGGCACGTTTAGAGGTGCGCAAATCTCCCCCAGAACCCTTGACCCACAAGATATTCACGGTCTCCCCGTTGAGTGGGTCGGTCATCATAATCTTGGAAGAGGTATTTCCTCCCCCTGTGTTGGTGATGCGCTGGTCGTTCCCTAAGATGTTGGAACGATAAACCAAGCGATCCACTTCATCCATAACAGAAGCGCGATTATCATCCCATTGATAATGAACGTGGCGATAGTCATTCGGGTTAAAAAGTTCCATGTTTGACCTTTCTGGTAGCCTACAGAAGAAACAAAGTTATGCCTGCGGGGGCAGGTATCAGCACACAAACGCAGGCGAACTTACGAAAGCATTGCCCCAATCGGCGAGAGGCGCGGTTTAGTTGCGGTGCGCCAGCACGCGCGTTTCGTAGCTGGCAATCTCATCCATGTAGCTGAACCCCACTGGCACGCCTGCTTGCTGACAATGACGATCCCACACCGCACCAAAGGGTAGCCCCTTCAATTCTTCTTGGAGTGCCAAGCGTGCTGTGAAGTTGCCATCTTGCTCATATTGTTTCAGTAAAGCGGAGGGTTCTAACAATGCCATCAGGAGAGCGCGTAAGGCGTTGCGCGTGCCAATCACCCATGCTGCCACGCGGTTGATGCTGGCATCGAAGAAATCTAAACCGATATGCACACGGCTTAACAAGTCATGGCGTACCAATTCTTGCATGATCGCTTGTAATTCATCAGTGAGCGTCACCACATGGTCGCTGTCCCAGCGCACACCACGGCTGACGTGTAGCAATAATTCTGGGACGTATAGCAAGGTGGATGAAATTTTATCGGCAATCGTTTCAGTGGGGTGGAAGTGACCTGCATCTAAGCAGATGAGTTTCTGGCGAGTGGTGGCATATCCTAAATAAAATTCATGCGAGCCTACCACATAGCTTTCTGAACCAATCCCGAACAGTTTACACTCCACCGCATCAAGGTTATGGAGGGGGTTCAAGGGCTGTTCAAACACTTTATCGAGGGCATCACGCAGGCGTTGACGTGGGGATAAGCGGTCAGCTGGGGTGTCTTTATAGCCGTCAGGAATCCAGATGTTGGTGACGGCGGGCGTGCCGAGCGTTTGCCCAAAGTATGCCCCTACCTCGCGCGAGGCGATGCAATGCTCAATCCAGAAGTTACGGATGCCTTGATCTTGGTGCGCAAGCGTGAAGCCACTATCCGCTAATGGGTGCGAGAAACACGATGGGTTGAAGTCTATCCCATGTTGATGGGTGCTTGCCCAATCCGCCCAGCTTTCAAAATGCTTGGGTTGAATCTCATTGCGTGGGACGGGGGTGTCGCTGTCTAAGTAAATGGCGTGCAAGTTCAAGCGATGCTGACCGGGGATCAAGCGATAGGCTTCATCAAGGTCTTGGCGTAACTCAGCAACGGTGCGTGCCTTCCCACGATAATTGCCCGTTGCCACCAATCCCCCCCCTAAAGCGCGGTTGGCATTTTCAAACCCGCCCACATCGTCCCCCTGCCAACAGTGTAAGCTAATCGAGATAGATTTTAGCGTGGCTAAAGCCTGTTCAGTATCAACTCCTAAAGTGGCATAGCGTGCTTGTGCCAAGCGGTAGGATTGTTCAAGATGTTGGTCAGGGTTAGGTTGTGTCATGTTATCCCTCAATCAAAATGAGCAACTTGTATCAACATATTTTTAAGAAAAATGGATGCAATGATAGTGTGCTTCAGTTGTTGAATGGGTGAACCCAAGTATGGGTTAAGATGATTGCCCCCATAAATGTTTCAAACTCCACACAACCACAAGACACCTTCCTTAAAGCATAGTAGAGTTCGATGACTTATGCAAGCATTTCAAGAATTTTAGAGTAATTTCAAGAATTTTCACCAATTTGTGCGAATCAAGAACAGGAGTACATGCACAAGCCTTGTGGAATCGTGTACACTAAAATGGTGAATGAATCATTGAAAAAGGCAATCATGCAAAAGTCAGCCAGTGCTTACGAACGACATCAAGCGATCTTAGAATTGGTACAACGCTCTGAAAGCATCCGTGTGAGCGACTTGGCAGAGCAACTTGATGTCTCTGAAAGCACCATCCGAACCGATTTAGAAACCTTAGATGAGCAAGGCTATCTGGTGCGCGTTCGAGGAGGGGCAATCGCTCGTCATACGCTTGCCCATAATAATGGGGTATCCTCTCCGTTGCTTAGTCCTAAGGCAATGAAGCACGCCGATGAGAAGCAAGTCATTGCGCGTTGGGCGGCAGGCATGGTGGAAGATGGGGATGTGATTATGTTGGATGCCAGTTCAACCGTGTTGCATATTGCTCCCTTCCTGCATGACCGCCGTAACCTAACCGTGTTCACCAACGGTATACAAGTGGCGCAGGCTTTGGCGATTGAGCCTTCCAACACCGTGATTATCTTGGGTGGAATTTTGCGCCCCAATGGCAATGCCATTACGGGTGAATTTAGCAAGCAGCTGTTACAAGATTATCATGTGCGCACAGCTTTTGTTTCTTGTAGCGGATTTATGATCGGCTTGGGGTTCTTTGAAACGGATATTTCTGAAGTACAAATGAAGTCGCTCATGTTACAAGCAGCCCAGCGACGAGTCGCCTTATTAGATTCCAGCAAGATAGGGAATGTAGGCTTAACCACCTTTGCCCAAGCAGATGCCTTTGATTATTTTGTCACCGATGAAGGGATTGATTCCCAGACCATACAGTCTATTTTGGAGACGAATACCCACCTCATCGTGTGTGGAGAACAAACCACACACCGTTATTCTCCCCGTGTCACCCCTGACCACAACCATAAATATCGCATCGGTTTTGCTAACCTGAGTGAGCATACTCCCTTTAGCCGTGATGTGCGCCGTAGCCTTGAAAAGGCAGTGCAGGCGCATCAACAGATTGAATTGATTGTGGCAGATAACCAACTTGATCCAAATGTGGCGTTGCGCGTCGCTGATGAGTTGTTGGCACAGAACCTTGATTTGGTCATTGAATATCAGATTGATGAGCGCGTGGGCAATCTGATTGCGCACAAGTTCCAACAGGCGAATATCCCGATTATCGCGGTGGATATTCCGATGTTGGGGGCGGTGTACTTTGGCGTGAACAATTATGAGGCGGGCAAAATGGCAGGGGTGGAATTGTGCAGGGCAATCCGAGAACGTTGGAATAGCAGGCTTGATCGCTTAATTGTGATTGAACAACCACGCGCCGGAAGCCTAACTGCCATGCGCATCAAGGGGCAATTGGATGTGGTGTTGGCAGAACAGACCACCATCACGGCAGAACATATCATCCGTGTGGAGTGTGATAACACCAGCGAAGGCACGCATGCCATGATGAAAACCGTCTTGGCAACCCTTGAGCCTTCCATGCGAATCGCACTGATTTGCTATAACGATGATGCCGCCTTTGGCGCATTACGCGCCGCCAAAGAAATGGGTTTGGCGGATAACTTGTTGTTGGTGGGGCAGGGTGCAGATCGCCGTCTACGCAATGAGATGCGCAAGTCTCCTGTTAGTGTGGTGGGGGCAACAGCCTATCGACCGGAAGATTATGGGGAATATCTTGTTCAACTTGCTTTAGATATATTGGCGGGGAAACCCGTTACCCCCGCAAACTACATGGCGCATTTCTTTGTCAATGTGGATAATGTCGATCATTATTATCCAACCGACCATGATTAACAAACCACATTGAAACACTTGCCAATACCGAATATTTCCGACAGGGATGCCCTCTGCTATAGTTGGGTATGAAGTGATCTTTGGGTTGAATGCGGTATGTACCAAGTTAATTTACCAACCGTTTTGCTATTGGCATGTGCAATCCTTTTAGGGGGATGTGGCACGGTTGCCGTCAACACCCCTCCCGAAACGTTGATTGCCCAAAATGTGGCGTTCGTCACGGAGGCGGCGCATGTCCGCGCGACGGTGGTTCAGGCAGAAACGCAAATTGCCAGTACCGTTGTTGCCCTAGAAACCCAACTAGCTGGGATGAATCGTCAGAATAGCGCGTTGCTTTCAACCGTACAAGCTGGCTCTGCCCCAACGGTTGAGGTGGTGGCACAGATTAATCGGATTCGGCATGGCGAAGCCCCGCCCGATCTATCGAACTTTCCCGATGAAGTGGGCGGGCGGGCGTTAGAAACCTATACCAGCACGGGCATTAATCCGTTTGATGAGTGTGGTATAGACCGCCAAACGGATTTCCCACTGGGCACACAACGGGTATATGCCATTCAGCGCATGGTGGATGTCCGCGCCAATACCCTCATGGGAGTAGAATGGTTGTTGAATGATGCGGTGATTTGGCGGGATAACTTGATTGTCAACGTTGATCGCGCGGATGTGTGCGTTTGGTTTTTCTTAGAGCCGAGTGCGAGTGGGACATGGACAGTGCAGTTTTTATCAAACGGTATCTATGTTGGCGATCAGGTCAACTTTAACGTCAACGAATGATGGGGAATGAAGCAAGCATGAGCCGTATTGCATCGGGGTTTATTCTGTTGGTGATAGTTAGTTTAGGGATGATAACCGTCACCTTAAGCCATGCGCAAGTTACGCCCATCGTACCCAGCCCCACCCCCTTATTTAATGTGGTGGTTGCCCCACAAGCGATTATCTACAGCGGTCCCGATCAAGCATTCTCTATGCTGGGGGCGTTGCGCGATGGAAACTTTTTGTATCCCTTCTCACGTAACGAAGGGGGGGATTGGGTTCTCATTCGCTATACCCCAACACAATACGGGTGGATTGAGCGTGACGTTGGTTTTTGGGTGGATGACCTCAATCAATTGCCTGTGCTTGCCATCGAGAACCTAACTCCCTCGCCCTTCCCCGATACTGTCACCCCAACCCCATTCATCCTTACGGAGACCCCTGCTTATAACGTGGTCAACAGTGTGGGAGGGGTTGCCTATTTGCGTGCAGGACCAGGGCAAGGTTATATACGTTTAGGGGATTTATTCAATGATGAGCGCGTCATTCCCGTCTCAACCAACCTCGACCAATCTTGGGTGCTCATCCGTTGGAATCCGCCAGCGGTGGTGGGTGCAACCCCACGCGCCGATCAATTCGGCTGGGTGGCAAGTTCGCTCGTGGAATGGTCAATAGATTTACGAACGCTACCCATTTTGGATGATGAAAACCTCACCCCCACTTTAACTTTTACACCGACCTCAACGCCCACCGCAACGGCTACCCCCACCCTCACGCATACTCCTACCTTCACTCCCACGCCAACCGCGACCGATACAGCTACTCCTACTGCTACCTTAACTCCTACCGCTACCCCAACCGCAACGACGACTCCCACGCTCACGCCTACGGTTACGCATACGCCTAGCCCAACCGTCACCGCTACGCTAACGCTCACTGCAACCGTCACGCCAACCAATAGCTTCACTGAAACCGCAACCGCTACAGCTACGGCTACGCGCACTGCTACCTTGATGCCAACTACGGCGATCAGTCCCACCCTTACCCATACGGTGACACTCACGCCAAGCCCAAGCCATACGCCAACGCTAATGCCTTCTCTCCCTCCAAGCATCACCCCAAGCCCTACGTTGGTGATTCCATTGGAGGCGGTAGTTAGTAGCACGCCCTCGCTTACTTCCACCCCAACGGCAACC
The DNA here is from genome assembly GCA_049318945.1 of Phototrophicaceae bacterium. Lineage (GTDB taxonomy): Bacteria > Chloroflexota > Anaerolineae > Aggregatilineales > Phototrophicaceae > CAIRDJ01. Next base: position 53,557 of record JBMOEO010000008.1, read on the forward strand.
CCTACCCCTAGTGTGATTGGCGCATTGGATTCATCATTCCAATTGTTGGGGCAGATCTCAACGGAACGCTGGATAGGCGGAACGGTGGTGTTGGTTGGGTTGGTTTATGCTATGGTGTATTGGTTGGGGCTTGCCTCAGTTGATCGCTATACGCATGGATTTGTGGCGACAGAATGCCCCGTGTGCCATCACGGGACGTTGCACTTGGAATCAAAAGATCAACCTATCTTAGGGATTCCGCGTGTTCGGCGCACGGTCAAATGCACTGAGTGTCGCTCTGTCCTGCGCGAGGTGGGCAACCGTCGTTGGCGGTATGCGGTGGATCGTCTGGCAAATAGTAGTTTGTATGATTATTTGAACGGTAAGGTTCTGGATGATCTAGCGATTCAACGCTTAAGCCAGAATGTTCACCCCATTATGAATCGTTCTAATGCAGTTCAACCGACTTTCACGGAGGAAGAAGAATGACCAAAGTAATTGAATGTATTGCAAATTTTAGCGAGGGGCGTAACCTCGCCATCTTGGATGAAATCGCCCGTGCCATTGCCTCTGGGGGTAGTGATGTTTTGGATGTGAGTAGCGACGCTGACCACCATCGCACGGTGATTACGTTTAGTGGGGATGAAACTACCATTGTTGAAGGGACGGTGCGTGGGATTCAAAGAGCCGCCGAGCTGATTGATTTAACGGGGCATCGGGGGCAACACCCACGCATTGGCGCAACGGATGTTGTCCCTTTTGTGCCCCTGCGTCGCGCCACAATGGAGGATTGCGTTAAGGTTGCGCATGCGGTTGGGCAGCGCGTTGGCAATGAGCTAGGTATACCGGTGTACTTGTATGAGTTTGCCGCGACACGCCCAGAACGACGCAACTTAGCGGATGTTCGGCGTGGAGAATACGAAGCACTGCGCGAAAAAATCACCCAAGAGCAATGGATGCCTGATTATGGTCCCGCTTCGGTGGGCACAGCAGGGGCAGTAGCGATTGGCGCACGCAACCCTCTTTTAGCGTTCAACGTTTACTTGGATACAACCGATGTCAACATTGCTAAAGCCATTGCGAAGTCCATTCGAGAATCAAGCGGAGGCTTACCGTATGTGAAGGCACTCGGCTTGTTCGTCAATGGACGCGCCCAAGTTTCCATGAATCTGGTCAACTTTGAAGTCACGGGGTTGTTCCCCGTTGTAGAAGCCATTCGCCAACAGGCAACAGCGTATGGCGTGGGAATCGAGCGATCAGAAGTGGTGGGGTTGTTGCCACAACAGGCAGTCCAAGACGCGCTCATGGATTACCTGAAGTTACCGCGTGAAGTGGGGGGATGGACAATTGAACAGCGTTTGGGGCAAGCCAGCGGTGATTATTCGCCCATTCGATTTGAGTAAATATTTTATAGTAGCGGTGTTGTTGGTGGCGGGTTGTGGGATGAATCCCACGCCCACCCCGTTTCATGTTATCCTTCCGCCAACGCAGGTTGCACGGGTTGCCCCATCGTTCACCCCTAGCCCCACCCGTACTGTCACCCAAACACCCACCCACACGGCTACCCCAACCGCAACCTTCACCTTTACTCCCACATTTACCCCCAGTCCCACTTTTACCCTCACGCCAACACCGATACCGATCACCGCGACTTTCACCCCCTTGCCCCAGTTGTTGCCCTCATGGACACCTCCAGCGATGGATACAACGGTTTTGTTGAGCGACCACTTCCGCTTAAGGCGACCGATTCCACTGGGGAACAATCTCAACGTGGATCGCAATTATCCCTACGGGAGTACCGCAGGCGGACGCTATGCGGTGCATCATGGCGTAGAGTTTCAGAATCCCACTGGAACGGATGTGATTGCTTCTGCGGATGGCGTGGTCGTTTTTGCTGGGGCGGATGATACCGCCGTGATTGGGGCACAGCTTAACTATTATGGTAACGCAGTCATTCTTCAACACGATTTTACCTCTCCAGAGGGATTACCCATCTATACCCTCTATGGGCATTTATCCTCCACGACCGTAACAGTGGGTCAGCGTGTGGCACGTGGAGATCAAGTTGGGGATGTGGGCGCGACGGGGATTGCTTTAGGACCCCATCTACATTTTGAAGTGCGAGCAGGCGACCCTTTCAACTTCAACGCGACACGCAACCCCGAACTGTGGTTGCATCCCTATCCCGACTATGGCACGCTTGTGGGGCGCGTGATGCTGAATGGAGCAACCGTGACGGGAGAAGTAACGATTCAAATTGATGTAGCTACGGGAGAAAGTGCGCCTCCACGCTATGGCTTCACCTATGCCGATTCATCGGTGAATGCGGATCCCGCCTTTGGGGAACAATTCACGGTTGGGGATTTGCCTGCCAATTACTATCTAGTAACCGTTCGGCATGGCGGACAGTTCTATCAGGATACGATTTACTTGTACCCTGATAGAACCACATGGCTTGATATTGACCTAAGCGGATGAGCGTTTGCCCATCCGCCACAAAGCACCTAGTTGAAAATCTTATAGTTGAAGGTGATGTTCCCATTGTTGATGGATGTCACCTCAATTGCCCCGCGATAACCTTCATTGGTGATGATGTAAATCACCTGCCCCACGCTAACGGTTTCATCAATGTTGGTTGTTGATGACGGGTTGATGGAATCTTTGGTGACACCGCTATAGCTGATGGATCCCATATTCTTGAGCGTAGCGTTATTTTGTCGCTCAAGTTTTGTCCCTGTCCACTTCAAATCTACCGAGCCGCTATCAATGTCGCGCGTATCGTTGGTTGCCATAGTAAGCCCTGTGCCAATGGCGCGGTAGGTATTGTCTACTGTGTAGGTGTAGGTATAACTACTGTTGTTGCTTTCGCCCGTTCCTTCCGCAACTTGATTGTTGAGGTCAGCAATCACGGTGACGGTATACGTCCCCCCAGCATTGAGCGACCCCGATAGGTTGACGGTGGTAATCTGCCCTGCTGCCAAACTGTTGATGGTTGCCGATGCGTAAGCGTTATTGGGCGGGAAGGTGGCGGCAATGGCAAATGTGCCGGCGTTGCTCAAGCCGATATTGGCAACCGTCACGGCAAGCGTGAAGGTGCTATTCATTTGAATTGGGTTCGGGCTAACCGAAGCAGATTGAATCACGATGTCGGCATTCGGGCTAGGTGTGGGAGTTTGGGTGACTACGGGCGTGGGAAGGGGTGGGGCGGCGATAATCGGTAAGGTACGCACATTACCAAACACGCTATTCAATTCAGGCAGATTGGCAATCCATCCAAACACGCCACGATAACGAATGACTAGCCACCCATTGCTACTGTTTGTCCCAACGATTTCTACTTGTTCATCTTGTACCAATTCACCCAGAATGTCATATTCTGTGCCGGGTCCGCTACGGATATTTTGTGTTTCAGAAAGGATGGTTGCTACCACGCCTTGTGGGGTAGGGGATGCTTCTGGCATAGCAGTGGCAACGGGTTGAATGATCGCTTGCGGATCATTAACAGGAACTTCTGTGTTGGCAGTATAACGTGCAATCACCTGTTCTAAACCATTTTGGTCATGGGCGATAATCATCACATTGGAACTTAGCTCGCGCTCTGCATGCCCTTCTGTGGCTAAAATACCTTGCACCCCATTCACATTGGTAACGGTTAGCAGATTCTGTTTGAACTCACCGGGTTGATGGATGGCGTGATTCATAATCTGGATGGCATCATACCCCCCTGCAGCATAGCTATTGGGAATACTCCCACTCATCATGACGTACTGAGTTAAAAACGTCGCGCTGGTGGCATCCGCTGTGGTGATTGACCAAGGTGTTGTGCCGTATAGATTTGCCCGCTGATCTAAGGGGATCGCTAGTTGAAAATCCTCTGCTTGTAAACTCGGATAAACCACATCCCCAGCAAAGCCCGCAGCACGCAACATCAAGTAGAAGGTGGCGGCAATCGAAGGTTCACCATATAGCACGACGGCATCCATATCGAATGCGTCAATCTGTGCGATGGCATCTGCCATCAGATTGTTATCTGTGGCAATCAATGCAATGGGGGGCAACCCAACCGCACTTAAGGCGTTGGTCATTGCTAACGATTGTGCTATGGTGCTTTCATCTAATTGAACCACAGCAATCACATCATGCGCTTGTCGCTTCACCAAGAATTGTGTCATGGCGTTGGCAATAGTAGATTCTGATGGATGAATGCGAAACAAGGACTTGCTTCCATCAGACAAGATCAAAAGCTCATCGTCACTCACGATGAAAAACGGCACAGCAGTTGAGCGGATTTGTGGCAAGTTTTGAGTGATGAGATCGGTACGAGTGGGACCGATTGCTAAAATGACATTGTTGTCAATGATTTGACGCAACCCATCCGTAAAACTAGCATCATCGGTAACGGTGTAGGGCAGGCTTTCTAGTAGATAGGCTGTGCCGTCGGCACCTCGCACCCCGCCTGCTTGATTATATTCGTTGATGGCAAGCAATGCCCCATTGAGCAAACTTCCGTCTGGCGTGTCATCAAAGATGGCGATCTTGAAACTGGGTAGGGATTGTCCCCAAGCAATGGGTGAATGAACCAGCAGGATCATGCACAACAGTAATGAATAGGTTGCCATCCGTCCAAGTGCTGAACGGAGAACGAAGATTGATTGAGCAATCATGGTATTGAACTTCACAATTTTTTGCCTCCCTTTACAAAAGGTGATATAATACAACTCGATAAAGCAATCTATGACATTTAGTGATTTGAGCATATAATAACTTAAAGCCCTCACTAAAAAAAATCAAAGCCAAACTCACACAAAGCCAGAATTGAAAGTAAATCTTCCACACATATAGTTGGTGAAGATGCTTATCTTGTTTGAGGGTATCTAAAAAAAGTCAGTTTGTAGAGGAACAGAAACATGACAGACCAGCAATATCTTACCCCAGAGGGCAAAGTTGCTTTGGAAAAAGAACTCCAAGAGCTTAAAGATGTTCGTCGCCCTGATATTGCCAAGAAAATCCAAGAGGCAGTTGCTGAAGGTGATCTGAAAGAGAACGCAGATTACCATGATGCTAGAGAGAAATTAGGGTTCATTGAAGGGCGCATCCAAGAAATTGAACAAACCCTTCGCCATGCTATTGTCGTAGAAAAGCGCGATACTGATCGCATCCAAGTTGGCTCCACCGTCACGTTACGGGAGGATGGCGAGGATGTAGATGAGGTTTTCACGGTTGTGGGCGCACGTGAAGCGAACCCCTCAGAAGGGAAAATCTCCAATGAAAGCCCGTTAGGACAAGCATTGTTAGGAAAGCGCAAGAACGAAAAAGCAGTGATTACCACCCCCGATGGAAGCACCATCACTTTCAAGATTCGTAAGGTTGAATAGCTCCAATCGCTCATGAGCCAATCCAAACGTAATTAAAAAGCTCCCACAGTTGGGAGCTTTTTACGTTATTGAATAGGGGTGAAGTCACCTGTACCGCCAAAGGGATCATCCGGGGGTCCACTCGCTTTGCCGAATGGGCTACTCGCACCGAATAAATCTTCAGGGCGACTTCCCACCGTAGGGGAAGATGGAGCGGATGGACTGAAGGCAGATGGAGCTGTGGGCATGGGCGCGTTAGCAAAGGGGGATGGGGGGGTAAGGGGCATGTTACCGCCCATTGGCTGGCTGGCTGGAAAGCTAGGAACTCCCTGCCCTTGTAGCGGTAATGCGCCGGTAGTAGTACGCAATGGGCTAGTTGGCATTGGAGGGAGCGGCGCACTACCCATTGTAGGGAGTGGCGCGGGTGTGGTGGTGGCAGATGCCTTAGACCATGCTATCACTTCGATATTCATCGAGGTGAACACGCTGTTGGGGATGGGGGCGTTTGCGTCATAGTCCACACTTTGAATGCGTGCTTCTAAGTACAGTGCCTTAGTTTCTAAGATGACCTTCTGCCCTGCCTGAGCAACGATTACATTCCCCTTCGCTTCGAGTTTGGTTCTTGTCGAAGGATCATTGAATAGGTGTGAAGACGCAATCACGGCAGTGGGGGTGTTCACAAACTCATCTTTATCAAACATCCAAATTTCAATGGCAGCAACACCATCCCCAACTTTTTCAGCAATGGATCCGCCTGCTTCGCCATAGTATAAGCCCGCCTCGGTTTCGATGTTGAAGGAATCATCGTAGTTTCCAAAGCCTGCCCGATAAACGGAAAGTTTGCGGATGATTGGCGTGCCATAACGGCTCACCTCTGTTGAGGATGCGGCGGCGGCGTTCATCTCTTTTTCGAGGTTCTTGCGTTCTTTGATGAGTTTAATTTGTGCGGCTGCTTCTACATCGCCTATGCTCTTGCTACGACTGGCTATCATTGGCTCAATGAAAGGGTAGATCAACAATGACCACAACGCCTTTAGAATGGCGAAGATCAGCGCGAAGACCAATGTCACCACAATAGGGATCACATAGTTGCTGGTGATGGTTGGGCGGTTGGGAGGGGTGCCAGCGTTGACTTGTGCTTGTTGAACCAACTGTGTAAATTCTGGGTCAGCGTTTAGCCCAGTGCGCAACATGATTTCTTCTGGATTGTCAACCTTGGCTAACAACTCTAGGATGTATGCGTCAATTTGTGCGTTACGATTAACGTACCGCGCCTCTAGCCCACGCACCCATTCATCTTGCCATGGCTGTGCTAGTTGAACGGGGTCTCCATCTACGAAGGTAGTTGGCGAAATCACGTATGCCCATACCATGCCTAACGCAAACGATATGACCGCAAGCGCAAGCGTTGTGAATTTGGGGAAGTAGCCTGCAACAATTCTTACTGTTGGATCTTTTAAGATTGACATAACCAATATGTCCTTTCATGCGAACAGCCATAAAGTAAGGATGATCCCAAAATGACACCAGCCTACCTATATTGTACAAAAAATATAGGTAGGCGCAAAAATTTTTTAGGGCAGATCAGGTTCTTTTTCTGATTCTGCGTTTATTTTCTCATCTTTCGTTGGAAGTTTCCAACTTTTGTAATCACAATTCGGGTAGCGAGTACAACCATAGAATACCTTACCACGTTTGGTTTTCAAAATGGAAATCTCCCCACCGTCTGTTGCCCCACACGTTGGGCAAGGAATCCCCACTAGCTCAACATACGTTTCAGTATGGGTACAATCAGGGTGGTTGTTACACCCGATGAACTTGCCGAAGCGTCCATGCTTGACAATCAATTGACCGTCCCCACACGAAGGGCATGCTCGCCCGACATGTTCCACTTGCTTAAGCTCTGGCATATCTTGGGTGGCTTGTTCTAATCGCTCGGCAAAGGGGCGGTAAAAGTCATCTATCATGGGCACCCACTCTATTACCCCATCAGCAATCTCATCCAAGCGGTCTTCCATGCGTGCCGTGAATGAGTAGTCCATCACATTGGGGAAGTAGTTCACCAATAGGTCAGTCACCGTTGTGCCGATTTCAGTAGTCACAAGTCGCTTTCCATCTTTGGTGACGTAGCCACGCTCTTGTTCAATCACCTTGACTGTAGGGGCATACGTGCTTGGGCGACCAATCCCCAACTCTTCTAGGGTTTGTACTAGGGAGGCTTCGGTGTAGCGAGGGGGGGGCTGGGTGAAATGTTGTTCAGGTAGAATCGCCACTAACTTGGGTTGATCCCCCTCATTCAAAGCTGGAATCAACAAACCTACATCACTCTCTTCAGGCGCGTCTTCATTTGCCGCTTCCTCATAAATGATGGTGAATCCCTTGAATGCTAATGTACTACCTGTGATGCGGAATAGATACTGGGCAATTTCTTGTTGATTAGCTTGATTAGAAATTGCTTGGATGTCCACGCGCAAGGTGTTGTAAATCGCATCAGACATTTGGCTGGCGATGAACCGTTGCCAAATGAGGGTATAGAGCTTTAATTCTTCTGCATTGAGGTAAGGACGCGCTTCTTCTGGGGTACGGGTGATGCTCGTCGGACGGATTGCCTCATGTGCTTCTTGTGCTGATTTGGCATTGGTTTTGTACTTGGGAGCTTTTTCGGGTAGATAATCTTGCCCATACTGATTGAGAACAAAGACGCGCGTTTCTGCTTGTGCTTCTTCAGAAACATTCACGCTATCCGTTCTCATGTAGGTGATTAACCCCACCGGTCCTTCTGTTCCCAACTCTATACCCTCATACAGACGCTGAGCAATTTGCATGGTACGGTTGGTATTGAAGTTCAACCGACGCGATCCCTCTTGTTGTAGCGTGCTGGTGGTGAATGGGGCAGAAGGCTTGTGCTTGCGCGTGCCACGTTTGACCTCGCTCACTTGATAGGTTCGGCTTTGTAACGCTTGAACGTGAGCTTGGGCTTCTGCTTCAGTGCTACACACGAAATCTTGTTGATTGACCTTGATTAGATTTGCCGTGAAGAGTCCCTTCTTAGAGGGATCGCTTGGGGCATGTAGACGCGCGTGAATTGACCAATACTCGTGTGGAATGAAGCGGTTGATCTCTCGCTCGCGGTCAACAATCAACCGCGCAGCAATACTTTGTACGCGCCCAGCTGACAAGTAATTCCGCACTTTCTTCCATAGCAGGGGACTAAGCTGATACCCCACCAATCGATCTAAAACACGCCGTGCTTGTTGTGCATTCACCAAATCCATATTGATTGCACGGGGATGCTCAAAGGCTTCTTGTACGGCTTTGGGCGTGATTTCATGAAAGACAACGCGCTTCGTGCGTGCTTCGTCCATCTCGGTTGCCTGCATCAGGTGCCATGCAATAGCCTCCCCTTCGCGGTCAGGATCGGTTGCTAGATAGATTTCTTCAGCATGGAGGACATTGGTCTTGAGTTCATTGACGATAGTACGCTTATCATTTAAGACGCGGTATTCCGGTTCATAATGATTGTTGACATCAACCGACATGCGAGATTTAAGCAAGTCACGCACATGACCTTTAGACGCTTTGACTGTGTAGCCTTTGCCAAGATACCGCTCAATACTCCGTGCCTTTGCTGGCGATTCTACAATCACCAACTTACCCACAGATTTGCCTGATGATTTCTTTTGAGATGTCTTGTTACTACTGGACTTTGTGGTTGTAGCGACTTTCGCCTTTTTAGCTTTGGGCTTTGTCGCAGGGCTGACCTTCTCTGGTTTCTCTAGGTTAGCGTGGTCGGCGGTTTCTCCCATCTTATACATGGTTGTACCACAAACGGAACAAACCCCCTTAGTAGTAGCCTGCCCAACACGGGTAAAGGTTGCTACTGCTTCAGACATCTCGCGTTGTGTTTTACATTTTAGGCAATACGCCTGCATCTTTTCGTTCGCCATTCACTTGTGTTTAACCGTAAATCTAATGTTGTGTGGAGCGATTCTACTGTATATGGATGCGCATCATAACGGAATGATAGCAACTATACACGGATAGATTCTCCATGTTTGGGCATTGTGCTCAGGTATGAAGATGAACTTAACCGCCCATCTATTACACTTTACGCAAAGATAACCCCATTTGACTACGGTGAATTACGGATTTTTATAGATAATCATCTTGTGAAAGGTCTTTCAAGCGGTTAACGATGGTTTTAACCTCTTGTGTTCGGTCACGATGACAGATCAACAAGGCATCATCGGTATCTACCACCACCAAATCCTTCACCCCAATCATCGCCACCAAACGCTTGCTGAGGATGAGTGCCCCGGCAGAGTCAATCATGATGTGTTTTGATTCCTCCCCAAGCGTGATGTTTCCGTTGTCATCCGAACTCAAGATTTCAAACAACGTTCCCCAGCTTCCTACATCGCTCCAGCCAATATCAATGGGAATGACCACCATATTCTTGGCATGTTCCATAACGGCATAGTCCAGTGAAATCTTGGGGATGTCTTCCCATATTTCTAACAGGGTGGTTTCAAAGTGGGGGGTGTCCACGCTTTCGGATAATCGCATCAGAAGGGTGTACATGTCGGGTTGATGAATCCGAAACTCTTCTAGGGCATGCGATGCTTTCCAAACGAACATGCCAGAATTCCAGCTGTAATCTCCAGAGAAGATGAACTCTTGTGCTCGTTCTACATCTGGCTTTTCCGTGAATCCTAACGAGGCAAAGTAGCTGAACCCCATCGCAATGCCGAGTTTTCTGCCACGTTGAATGTAACCGAAGGCGGTAGAAGGGTGAGAAGGGGTGATGCCCAATGTTACAATGGTGTCCGTATCTTGGGTAATCTGTTGGCTGGCACGCAAAACATTATGAAACTTTTCAGCATGGGCAATGTGATGATCTGCCGTCAGGATAGCAATCGTGGCGTTGGGATTACGGCGTTGAATAACGGTGATGCCCAATGCGGCGGCTGGACCGCTATCTTTGCCGTAGGGTTCGATGATGAAGTTTGCCATCGGAATTAACGGCGCATCTTCTTTTAGCTCTTTCGCATATTTCTCACTGGTGACGACATAGATATTTTCTGGTGGGAACAGGGGTGCCAACCGATCCACACTCATCTTGAACATGGATTTTTCTTCCACCAAAGGAAGCATTTGCTTCGGACGATTGCGACGACTGAGGGGCCACAAACGGGTTCCCCCTCCACCTGCCATAATCATTGCATAAAAGTTGTTCATAGTTTTTCCTTGTACAAAGTAAGATCACCTTTTATTACAAATTCGATGGATAGGCAATATACAACATATTGCCTACCGATTGTGCTAACCCGTTCAGTTCTAAAATCGTTAGGGTACTCATCACTTCAGCAATGGGTAGTTGGGATGAACGAGCAAGATCATCAACATGAATGGGATGCACTCCCAGCAAAGCCAAGAGATGTTGTTCGGTTTCAGATAAATCCACATCAAGCGAATCTATGGGAGAGGGTGTCAAGATGGAGGGCATGTTGGATGAATGAGATGGAATTTCTTCGAGAATATCTTCAATTCCGCGTACCAACTTTGCCCCATCTTGGATGAGTTTGTTGCATCCAACCCCATCTTTGTGAAAGATATTGTGGGGAATAGCGAATACATCACGCCCTTGTTCATTGGCATGATTTGCTGTGATGAGTGCGCCGCTTTTTTCGCCAGCTTCCACCACCAAAACCCCCTTCGCCATGCCACTCATCACACGGTTGCGCCTTGTAAAATTAGAGGCGTGGGCGGGTGTTCCAATGTGAAACTCGGTTAAGACGCATCCTTGCTCGATGATCTTATAAGCAAGGTGTAGCGCGTCGTTATCATCGGGATAGATGAGGTTGATCCCAGTGGGAAGTACAGCAATGGTGCGCCCCCCGGCATCAAGTGCCCCACGATGAGCTGCTGTTTCAATCCCATGCGAAAGCCCCCCTACAATGGTATAGCCGTGTTGTGCCAATTCATAGCTAAACCGATAGGCAATGTCGCGCCCATATTGGCTTGCTTTGCGCGTTCCCACAATACAAATGGATTGGGCATCCTGTTCATAAAGCGTTCCACGCACATATAAAATGGCGGGTGGAGAATCAATCGGGCGTAACAGAGATGGATAATCAGGTTCAGCTAAACTAAGCAGGAACGCCTTTACATGCGCCACCCGCTTTAATTCATGCTCAAGGTTCAGTTTGCTTTTCTCTTGTTGTATGTGTTGTATCGCTTGCTGTGACCAACCCAGTGCGCGTAGTTCTTGAGCAGGGGCGTTCCAAGCAGATTTGAGACTGCCAAAGTGTTCGTACAACCGTTTGATCTTCTTTGTTCCAACATCATGGATGAGGCTAAAACCCAACCAATAAGCCAACTCTGACAAGTCTATTTCCTAAATCTGCTCAACCTACGGATGGGCATCATCATAAGACTGCATTGTTAAGCGCGGGTGGGTGGTCATACCAACCCATCAGGGAGACGCACAATTAGCACGCGCTTCTCAAAGTCATAATGGAGGGTGTTTTCAGCAATCGCAGGAAAGAGAAGCTCAGGGTGATTGGTTCCTTTAATGACATAGACATCATTGGCACCAGTTTCGATCACTTCGGTGATGCTTCCTAATGAAGTTCCGTCTTCTAGTTGAACGTCCATACCGATGACTTCAAAAAGATAGAACTCGTCTTCTTCCAAGGGGACTGCATCTTCAATGGCAACCATCACATGAAAGTCACGCAATAGCTCTGCTTGAGAGCGGTCTGTTATCTCCTTAAGGGTGAGTAATCCTGCTCCTTGATGTAAGCGCATGCTATGCACAGCAAAGGGACGGATTTTGCTATCCGTGACACCACGCCCCAAATAGATGGTCTTTAAGGTGTTAACGCGCTCAGGGTAGTCAGTATGCAGTTGAATGCGTAACTCTCCCCGAATACCGTGTGGGCGGGTGATTGTTCCGATGATGAGGTATTTAGGGGAGAGTTGCGACATAACCACTACAGAATCTTTAGGATGATATTTTCTTCACGATGAGAATAAGTGGACATCAGCTTACGGATTGCCTCAGCAACCCGTCCATTTTTGCCGATCACTCGCCCAATGTCTTCTGGGGCAACCCGTAACTCCACGATAACCGTATGACGCTCTACTCGTCGGCTAACTTGCACCGCGTCCGGCTGATCCACCAGTTTTTGGGCAATGTATTTGACCAGTGCTTCTTGTCTACGTGTATTGGGAACTCGCGCCCGTTGGCGACCCATGAGCAACTATTCCTTGGAGCGTGCGGCTTCGCGTGCCTTAATGTGAGACTCGCCAGCAGACGGAGAAGGATAAGCGGTTTTGAGGCTGGTTGGAACAGGCTTAGCTGTCGTTTGTGCCATTGCTTCTTCTACCAAAGTTGCCATCGGTTCACCCTGATGAAAACGCTTTAGGCGTTCCATCGTCCCGTTCTTTTCCAAGATACGACGCACGCCATCAGAAGGTTGTGCGCCCACGCTCAACCAATACAACGCGCGATCTTCTTGCACAACATTCACCTCTGGTTGAGTGCGTGGGTTATGATGCCCAATGATTTCCAAAAAGCCACCATCGCGCGATTTGCGCCCATCAATAACCACAATACGATAACTGGGTTGACCCTTCAAACCAACACGACGAAAACGAATACGAACCATTGTTTTACTCCTATTGACCAGAACAACCTAATCCAAATGGTTAGGTTGAAGTTTGATAAGTTACTTGTATGACTTACTACACACCAAAACCACCGCGCCCACGCCCACCGCGTCCCTTCAACCCACCTAAGCCGGGTATGTTGGGGAGGTTTCCTTTGCGCAAGTTTTTCATCATGTCTTTCATGGCGCGGTACTGTTGGATGAGTTCGTTTACATCACGAACTTGTGTGCCACTCCCTTTAGCGATCCGCCGTTTGCGGCTGGCATCCAATAGTTTTGGATTGTTGCGCTCACGCAGGGTCATGGACTGGATAATCGCTTCGGTTTTTTTCAACCGTTTTTCTGCTTCGAGCGGATCAATCTGCGATTGCAGCTTGCTCATGCCCGGTATCATACCCAACAACTGGGTAATTGATCCCATGTTACGGATTTTTTGAAGTTGCTCAAGGTAGTCCTGAAGGGTGAACTCATTTTGCAACATGCGTTGTGCAAGTTTTTCTGCTTCTTCTTCCTCATAGACCGCTTCTGCCTTTTCGATGAGCGTCATAACATCGCCCATGCCCAAGATACGGTCAACCAAGCGTTCTGGATGGAAGACTTCAAAACCGTCTAGCTTTTCACCGATACCCAAAAACTTGATGGGGACTTGGGTAACGGCACGCATGGATAGGGCAGCCCCACCACGCGCATCTCCATCCACTTTGGTGAGGATTAAGCCGCTGATGCCCACGCGCTCATTGAACCCACTGGCGATATTCACGGCTTCTTGCCCGGTCATCGCATCTGCTACCAACAAGATTTCTGCTGGCTGTAAGCGTTGCTTGATCTCGACTAGCTCGCCCATCAAGTTCTCATCAATTTGTAGACGACCCGCCGTATCAACGATTGCCACGTTTGCCCCCGCATTCAACGCCGCTTTAATGCCACGTTGCGCGATGTCCTCTGGCTTGCTCCGTACCCCTTCATCGTAATACGGAACGTCAATCTGCTTGGCAAGGCTGATGAGTTGATCCACCGCCGCGGGGCGATAGGTATCGCAGGCGATTAAAAAGGGCTTGCGTCCTTCTCTGCGTAGGTGAACCGCTAACTTGCCTGCAGTGGTGGTTTTACCCGAACCCTGCAACCCAACCAACATGATGATGTGGGGCTTTTGGCTACCCGCAAAATTTAAGCGACCCGGCTCTCCGAGCGTGGTACGCAATTCTTCATGCACAACCTTCAAAACCATTTGACCGGGTTGTAGGCTTTTGGATAACTCCAACCCAACCGCACGATCGCTGACACGCTTGACAAAATCCTTCACAACAGAAAGCGAAACATCTGCCTCTAACAGTGCAAGGCGTACATCACGCATTGCCTGCTTGACATCGTTTTCGGTTACGCGCCCATTGCGCCCAAGATTATCAAAGGTGGCTTGTAGTCGTTGGCTAAGGTTCTGAAACATAAAGAATCGTTGGTTTCTCGGTAAGTTAGCAGTCGGTCATTTTAGGGTTGGCTTAAATGTCCGTCAAGTGTAAGGCGGTCAATTCAGCAAAAGCTCTTTCAACATGGGGGCAATATCCGCCAATGTGTGAATAGAAGGTGACATTATATCCTTATGTGTTCCTAAAATCAACGTTGGAACATCATTGGCAGTATGCCGACGGTCGCCAATCGCCTCCATATTACCATGATCGCTGGTTAATAAGATGATCCCCTCATCGGGGTGCCACTCCTCTAAGACCCCACTGAACACGCCATCCAGTGTTTCTAGCAATTGCACTGCATCCGCTAACGAACCACGATGCCCAACATAATCGGTCATCCAATGTGACATAAAAGCGAAGTCATACTGACGAGCAACCTGCACCAATTTTTTGCCCGCCTCATGAGCAGAGATCACCGACATATCAGGATACCCCAAGAAATCACGCCATGCTTGATTCGTCCAGTCTTCACTCATAGCACGCCCAGCCAGCAAATCATCCACCCCAAACAAAGGGATGCCTTGTTGCAAGATTGCTTGTTGATAAGAAGCGGGCAAGCGTTTGCCCCGTTCAATCTCATCATGTAAGCGTTGTGGATAAGCGGCGATTAGGGCACTGCTTTTGTTGGCTTGTCGCACTGCATCAAACAGTGTCCCCTCACGGATGAGGGCTTGAATGGCAGGATTAGGGCGAGGTCCATAATGCTCCCCAATGAGCGCAGGGATGTTGCGCCCTGTGATGATGCTGGCTTGTCCACTTGCGCTTTGCGGAAGCCCACTAACCCCCATACGTGGATCGGTTGGGATGAAGGTTGCTAGGGGTGTTTGCACACGCCCAATCCCCTTCACCCAGCGTTGCCCATTGGTCAACCGCGTGAGGGTGGGGAGGTGGGCAACACTGAATGGGTTCACTTGGGGATCATCGTCCCCTATGCCGATGCCATCAATGAAGAGCAGTAAGACACGCATTTAGCGCGTTCCCAAAAGATAGGGGTTATGTTTCCGCTCTTGCCCAATGGTGGTTGCCTCTAAATGTCCAGACAATACTTTCACGTCATCATCCAATGTTAACAAGCGCGTGCGAATGCTCTTGAGTAGGGTAGGCAAATGGGAGCCGGGTAAGTCAGTACGCCCAATGCTACCTGCAAATAAGGTATCCCCACTGAAAACAACCCGTTCACTGGCAAGATAGAAGGCAATGTGACCGGGCGCATGACCGGGAGTATATAAACAGGTGAGTTGAATATCCCCCAAGCTGATGATTTGCTCATCTTCCAGATACGCATCAGGAACGGCAGCCGCAGGAAATAGCTCATTGCCGAAGCGTAAGCCGGTTTGGGGCAGGTTATTGAGCATCGGCACGGCTTCTTGATGAATATAGAAGGGGGCTTGTGTTCGCTGTTTGAGGGGCGCACTTGCCAGCACATGATCGAAATGGGCATGCGTGGCAAGAATCATGCGGATCGTCCACCCTAACTGTGAAGCCCATTCAAAGAGTGTGGGGGCATCATCTACGGGGTCAATTAAAATGGCTTCATTGAGGGTTGTATCCCCAATCAGATAGGTATTGGTGGAAGCCAAGCCTAATGTTTGTGAGTGAATCTCAATTGACATTCTTCAGTCCTTCGCGCTGATGTTGCAGGAGCATTCGTATAAAATCAAATATCTCACGGATACGAAGTATCCATGACCAAAGCACATAACTTAAGACACCCGCTCCTCCTAATAAGCTGATCTGAACGAGGGTCATCAACCGTCCTTGATTCGCCAAGCCTGCGCTTGCCCATCCTAGATTGACCAACCACACGACCGCACCCATCAACGCGCTGGCAAGCACCACCCGAATGAAGGTTGAGCCTAGTTCGTTCCACACTGACCATTGCCAACGACGGCGCAAGATCAAAATCAACACGCTAATTTCAAATAAAATGCCGATGGAGAGAGCTAACCCCAAACCGGCTACCCCTAGATTGATGAATGGGTTGGGGTGGGGGCTAAGGCTGAAGCGCAAAGCCAGCCAGTCTATTTGTAGCTGGAATCCGCTTAGGTAGATGGCTAGAAGGAAATTCACCACCGCGCCCACTAACGCTGCCCACAGTGGGGTGAGGGTGTCTTTGTCGGCATAGAAACTTCGCGCCATGATTTCTAAGATGGACATCACCACAATGCTGAGGGCGAAGGCGCGGAGTGACGCATACACTAAATCAGTAGCCGAGCTGTCAAATGCGCCCCCTTCTAGCAAACTAATCAGCGGTTGTCCAATCAAGATTAAGCCCACCATGGCAGGGATGGTAGCAATCAGCATGAATTTTAGAATGCCGTTGAGCGTGGTCTGTTTGGCATCCGCTTTGCCACTTTCACTGAGGGATGCTAAGGTTGGGAAAACAACAATTCCCAATGCTGTCCCTAACAACGTTTGAGGAATTTGGGTGAGTTGCCAGCCCCAGCTTAAAGCACTCACGGAGCCTTCTCCTAAGCGCGAGGCAAGATTATTCATCAAGGTGAAGTTGAAGTAGAACACGCCTAAACCTGCAATGCGTGGCAACATCAAGCGCACCACCAACCACAGCCGCTCGCTACGGAATCCGAAAGCCAACTTCCACCGTGCGCCAAAATGGATCAACGCAGGCACTTGTACCAAGAAGTGCAAACACGCTCCTAGCACCGCGCCCCACGCAATCCCATAAATGCCTAGCGGTGGAATGAGGAAATACACCCCAAACAAGATTCCCAAGTCAAATACAATCGGAGCAAGCGCGGGGGAAAGAAAGTGATTGTGGCTTTGTAAGATGCCTTGCAGAATGCCACTGACCGAAAAGACCAGCGTACTCAAGAGCAAGATGCGCAATAAGTTGACGGTTTGGAGTTGAATATCAGGCGGGAAGCCGGGTGCATAGACGACCCCCACCAGCCACGGGGCAATTGCAAATGTCACCACACTTAGAATGATTGCGGCAAGGAACACCGTATTGATGACATGGCTGGCAATTTCCCACGCTTCTTCGTGTTTGCCCTGCCCCAATAAACCGCTGAAGATCGGAATGAAGGCAAAGCCCAACGACCCTCCAGCAATCAAGGTGACGATGAGTTCTGGTGCGCGGTTTGCTGTGACAAAAGCGTCATACTCAAACCCCACGCCAAAGGTACGCGCGATGATGAACGTTTGTAATAGGCTAATGGCTTTTGCTGTTGCAAAGGCAAGCGCAACTACCAAAGTTGAACGTGCAATGCGTGATGAAGTTTGCTGTTGATTTTCCATTTATCCAACCTGTTCAAGCGCATCAATGGCGGCTTGATAACGTGCGTTCTGCTGAATGGCTTGGCGATAGGCATTCTGTGCCCGCAGGGTATCCCCTTGTACTTCATAGGCTCGCCCTTCCCAATAATGCGTCTCTTCTACAAAACCGTTCCCTAGCGTTTGGAAGTTGCTATTGATGAGCGCGGTCAAGTCACTGATCCGTTCAGTTTCATAGTAAGCACGGAAGGGTTCAAATTGATACCACAACATGCGCCATGGCAAATTCAATTGGCGTGCTTGGTCAAAGGCTGCTGCTGCCGCTGGGTAGTTGCCTAGTAGACTATTTGCCGTTCCTAAATTAAACCAAGCAAATCCGTTTTGTGGATTCTCTCGCGCTTCTC
>JBMOEO010000009.1:0-67257 GCA_049318945.1 Phototrophicaceae bacterium
ACGATCTAACTAAACCCGTTGAGGGTACTGAAACCGTTCTATCTATTGAATGATGCTTGCCAGTATCTGAAGTTCACGATCTAACTAAACCCGTTGAGGGTACTGAAACCTCAATGACCTCTGTGGCGTTCATGGTGGGGCGTGGTTCACGATCTAACTAAACCCGTTGAGGGTACTGAAACTAAATACGGGGTGTAATCAGGGTGCTGGGTAGGGTTGTTCACGATCTAACTAAACCCGTTGAGGGTACTGAAACACCATCAGTTCCACAATGAATGAGTAACCTATCCTCCGTCGTTGTCACGGGATGACGGCGGCGTGGTGCCCACCGAAGGGCGAATCGTGAGCATCTCTAGCAGGGGGAGGTGTGCCAATCATTTGTCTGAAATGGTATGGGGGCTTGTGGCTAGAGTGTGGTAGTTGACCAAACAGGCGTTTTGCTAGAACTTAACCTTCATTCCCCGTTCGCTGATTTAGCAACTCTATTGGATGAAGCAAAAAAATCTAGCGCAGAGGTATAACATGAAAAATGCCACTCACATGATTGTGGGTGGCATTCCATCGAACGAAGATGCTTTATCATGTTCGAGACAATTCTTGTTAAGCTGGGAGACTAGGATTCGAACCTAGACTAATGGATCCAGAATCCACTGTTCTGCCGTTAAACTATCTCCCAATAACACCTATCACTATAGGACAGGTGTATTCACTTTTCAAGTGGCTAGTTGATGATTTGTTTCATGATCTCGATGGATTGACGGATTCGCTGTAGGGTGGTTTCCTTGCCAATCACGACCATAGTATCAAAGAGGGGAGGCGCAACTTGTTGTGCGCTGATAGAAGTGCGCAATGTCCCGAACAGTTGTCCTGCCTTAAAGCCGTGATCCTTTGCCAACTGACGCATCGGTGCTTCTAATTGGGAGGGTTCAAACGGCTCTAGCTCTTCTAACAAAGCGAGCGAGAGTTCTAATGCTTTGAGGGTATTCTCGGCGGTCATTTGCTTTTCGATGTGTGCTTCAGCAGATGCTGGGGTGAAGTCGCTGCGGAAGATGAAACCTGCCATATCAATTGCATCAGTCAGGCGTTCAATGCGAGACTTAATCGCAGGGACAATGCCCACTAATTTCTCCTCATCCACCACCAAGCCTGCCGCTTCAAGGATGGGGCGTAAACGTTTGGCAAGGTCTGCCTCGTCTAATTTCTCGCGGATGTATTTGCCATTCAGCCAATTCAACTTGTCGATGGGGTAAGCACTATTAGAAGGATTGACTCCCTTGATGTCGAAGCGTTTGATAGCATCTTCCACTTCAAACATCTCAACGCCATCTCCAAATGTCCAACCGATGTTAGTTAGGAAGTTCATGGTTGCTTCTGGGAGATAACCTAGTTCTTGATATTCCTGCACCAAAACAGGGACACGCTTACCGGAGGCATCAAAGCCAACACTACGCTTGCTCAATTTACCCTCTCCGTTGGGGTTCAATAAGACGGGTAAATGGGCGATTTGTGGCATCTCCCAACCGAACGCTTCATAAAGTTGAGCATGGATGGGAGCAGATGCTAACCATTCATTCGCGCGTAAGATGTGGGTGATATTCATAAAATGGTCGTCTACGATGTTGGCAAGATGGTAAGTGGGGTAGCCATCAGACTTCAGCAGTACCAAGTCTTGTAGCGTGGTGTTATTGAAGCGCACCTCGCCACGCATCATATCGGTGACAACTGTTTCGCCGTAGAGAGGCATCTTAAACCGAACGACCTCTGGGCGACCTTCTGCTTTTAATCGGGTGCGTTCTGCTTCAGTTAAGTCGCGCCCTCGCCGATCGTAGCCTGGGGGAAGTCCTTGCCGTTTGCGCTGGTCATTGATGATCTCTAATTCCTCTGAGGTAGTGTAGTCATAATATGCTTTGTCGTTTTCAACTAACCACTTCGCCCATTCGTGATATAGGGATAACCGTTCAGATTGAACATAGGGACCAAAATCCCCCCCATGACGTGGGCTTTCATCTATGTCCATGCCAATCCAATCGAAGGCGTTGTAAATCAAATCCACTGCGCCGGGAACGTAGCGACTTTGGTCGGTATCCTCAATGCGTAAGATGAATGTTCCACCATGATGACGCGCAAAAAGCCAATTGAAAATGGCGGTGCGTAGCCCCCCAATGTGCATGGGTCCGGTTGGACTAGGGGCAAAGCGTACCCGTACTTTGTCAGTCACCGATTGTACTCCTCTCAAGTAAACCATTGAAACTGTATTGTAGTGTTGAAAGACGTTTCGGATAGTGTCAGGCTTACATCAGTTGTTGTCGGCGAATAATCACACTCTGCGCCAATCCGATAGATGCCATAATGGAGAGTAACGACGTTCCGCCTGAGCTAATGAAGGGGAGGGTTAGCCCCGTCACTGGCATTAAACTGAGGTTCATCCCAATGGAGACGGCGGTTTGAAAGAAGATGTTGGCAGCAATTCCATAACAGATGAGCGATCCCAGCGGATCAACAGCGGTATGCGCCCCTCGTAAAATGCGGAAGATGACCACCCCTAATAAAGTGATGACGATGACACTTCCCACAAAACCAAACTCTTCCGCAATCTGGCTGAAGATGAAATCGGTATGGCGAACGCGCAAGAAACGCAATTGTCCTTGTGTGCCGTTGGCATAACCGCGCCCCCAAAAGCCACCATTCCCAATGCTGATGAGTGCTTGGCGAATGTTGAAGTAAGCATCAGGATCGCCGGCTGGGTTCAAGAAGGTTGTCACGCGAGATTTTTGATATGGTTGCATTTGTGACCACAATACAGGTGCGGCGATTAAAACAATGACCAGACCCAGTAGGATGTGTTTCAAGCGCAATCCTGCCCCCCACAGCATCACAATCCAGATGACCACATATACAATCGTCGTCCCTAAGTTGGGTTGGATGAAGATTAACCCGATGGGAACGCCGACATGCAAAAGCGAACGCAACACAGTAACTAAGCTATCCAGCTTGGTATAGGTGACGCTGAGGTGGTATCCGAGCGTGATGATGATGATGAGCTTTCCAAACTCTGATGGTTGGATCAAGATGCCGATGTTCAACCAACGTCGTGCGCCCGCATCACCCACTACGCCGAAGAAAGGCACCATCACGAGTAACCCAACCATGAGCAGGTAAAGCCACATGCGTAGCCCTGCTAGTAAACGATAGTCAATCGCTGCAAAGCCAAAGATAGCGAATAGCCCAATTCCTCCGTATAGCATTTGATCGGGTAAGCGCGAGATGAGAGTGGGGTCTACTGCGCCTAGCGTCGCGCTACGGATCATCAGGAAGCCGAAGACAATTAGAATCACACAACCGAAAAATAGAATCCAATCAAAACGTTGCCAGATATTTCTAGTGCTAGACATCGTGAACTATGCGTCATCATCCTCACTAAAGGTTGGCTCAGTTTTTTGTTTTGCTTCTGGGGTGCCCTTGTGTTCGTCATAGAGTTTGTCAAAGGGAATCTCTGCAATGAGCATTGCCCCTCCGTTGTGTTGATCTTGTGTGATTTCAAACTCGACATTGTTGGTATCAATCTCAACATACTTCGCAATGACGGCTAAGATTTCTTCACGCAATGCTTTCAGTTTCTCTGATGAGATGTTGGAACGATCTTGCATGAGTACCAACTTCAAGCGACTGGTCAGCACTTGGCTACTACTGGGTGTGGTCTTATTTCGCCCTAACAGGCGGTCGAAGAAGTGATTGACGTTTGACATGAGTGTTCCCCTAACTGCCAAATAAACCCAATAACCTTTGGAAGAAACCGTTTGATCCTTCTAGTTTCATGAAGGGCACTTCCTCTCCCATTAAGCGACGAGCGATATTACGGAAAGCAACGCCAGCGCGTGAGTTTTCGTTCAAGGTGACGGGTATCCCCTTGTTAGAAGCTGTCACAACAAGATGATCTTCTGGGACGATGCCTATGATCTTAATACCAAGAATGTCATAGATGTCTTCTGGTGAAAGCATATCCCCACTCTTGACCATTTCGGGGCGGATGCGATTGATGATGAGCCGACCGGGACCTTTATTTTCTGCATCTAGCAAACCGATGATGCGGTCTGCATCTTTAACCGCAGAGTATTCGGGGTTCGTGACAATCAATACATCGTCTGCTGGTGCAACCGCATTTCGATAACCACGCTCTATTCCAGCAGGAGAATCAATCAAGACGTAATCATGATTTGGGCGTAGTGCATCACAAATTTTAATCATGTCTGACGGGCTAACCGCGTTCTTGTCACGGGTTTGGGCGGCAGGGATGAGGTACAAATCAGGGAAGTGTTTGTGTTTAATCATCGCCTGACGTAGTTGGCAACGCCCTTCCACAATATCCACGATGTCATAAACCACACGGTTTTCTAAGCCCATGATTCCATCAAGATTTCGCAGACCAATGTCTGCATCAATCACAACAACACGCTTGTTTGAGCGTGCTAACGCCACTCCTAAATTCGCTGTGGTGGTGGTTTTGCCCACCCCACCTTTACCGGAAGTGATGGTAAAAACAGTTGCCGTCATTGGCTTCTTCCTTTCTTATCGCCATGATTCAACGATGATTTGATTGTCACGGATCATCGCAATTTCAGGTTCAGTTTGGTGTATTCCTTTGGG
The DNA here is from genome assembly GCA_049318945.1 of Phototrophicaceae bacterium. Classification (GTDB taxonomy): domain Bacteria; phylum Chloroflexota; class Anaerolineae; order Aggregatilineales; family Phototrophicaceae; genus CAIRDJ01. Next base: position 4,645 of record JBMOEO010000009.1, read on the forward strand.
AGAAGTGACAATATAGTCAGCAATTCTCAGTTGAATGGGTGACATCTCTAAAGCACAAATCATCACGTTGGTATCACCATCTGCCCCCGCATGAACTGTCCCACGCAACTTTCCCCAAATCACCACATCACCCGTAGCAATGACTTCTGCACCTGGGTTGACATCCCCAATGATAACGACATGCCCTTTTATATCCACACGTTGACCGGATCGTAATGTCCTACGAATGATTAAGCCCTTTGAAAGGGCATTGAGTGGGTTGGGTTTAGTATCTGCTTTGTGGGCAGGGTTGAGTAAATCTGAAAAAGGCAGTTGGTTACTTTCGTTGGTCTTAATGTCTAGTTCATGTGCAGAGTTAATACTGGTATTGCTAGAACTGACCACCGCCCATAAAGTCAGGGTGCGTCGCTCTAGCAAGGCGATTAAACCTTTCATATCTCCTTTGCCAACCGGTCGTGAACCCAAGTTGACGGTAACGGGAGAATTTTTGAAGAAGGACTCTTTCGCATCAATCTCTTGGGCAAGTGTCTCCGTAACTGTAAGCCAGACCTCATTTTCGTCTAGCTCAATCAGTAATCCGTTCTCAATACCTTTGATAGTGACGAGTGCATTTGCCATAGATTTTCTTCACACTGCCGATCGTGATACAATACCTTAACTATACGTGAATGTGTAAATGTGCGCCATATCATCTCTAAGCAATGATACGCCCAAGTTGCACAATGGGTAAAATTAGAAATAGCCCCGTTACGAAACGAGGGATATTGGGGTTGGTTTGTTGGGTGTAGCGTAAAATCCACTGTCCTATACTATGCACCCCATAACTGAGCCAGATGATTTGGATGCCCAATAACGGAATCATGTAGATGGTTTGGTTCTGTCCAAAGTACATCAAGCCAAAAATGTAGAAACTCCCATAGCCGAACAACAACATGGTGCTGATGGGAGGATGCCAGCGTGAAAACCGCGCAATGCCCACTAGGCTAATGAGTGCCCCAATCAGAGTATATTGGTTCGCCACATCTTTCATCAATATGATCCAGCGGTCGGTGTTGCGCCAACCATTTAGGATCAAGTAGGGCGGGGCAATGCTACCATCCATCAAGAACTGGGCGGAGTAAAAACTCCACTCATCCGAAATATAAACCCCATAGAATAGCAACCCCCCGTATAGGGTCATCACCCCATACACTATCCATTGCCAAAGAGGTAAATGAATGCGTGATAGCCATAAACCGATCAATAATGCTGGAGCATATAAGCTGAATAGTGGGTCATTAAACACTCCCAAGAGATATAGCACCAGTACAGCATACTGATGCCGATGACTAATTTCTGTGGCGGGTGGGTCTTCGGGGCGTGGGTTCGTTTTGCGCAAGGCAATCATCAGCATGTAGATCAACCACGCTCCCAGCAAATTGCTAATTCTGGTGCTACGCACACTCTCATTGAGGACGACCATCAATACAACGGTTAAGGTTACGCCGATGATTGCGGAGTAGTAGAGGGCGCGATTGTTGATTAAGAAGAACGTAATGATGGCTACTCCAAATGCAAAGACCAAAACGTAACCCACACTTAGACTATCAACGCTTAAGTTACCGCTTGTCTGTGACCATGAGATAGGGCTGAGTGCGAACGATAGCCCACCCACGATACACAAGAGTTTCCCTAATGAGCGAAGGCTTGCTGTCACCCCTATCACGGCGATGCTCATCGCCCCCGCCCGAAGCAACGGCGCATGACCCAACAGCGTGAAAAGCAAGAAGGCGATCAAACCACTGATGAGGGGGGGAATCCAGTAGGGTATTTGCTCAGATAGATGGGGTTTAGAGAAAGTAGTTATCATGGCTTTTATTGTCGTTCTGCCTGTAGGCGGAAGTAAGATTCAAGAACTTTTACAACAATCGGCAACGCGACTGCCGAACCTTCCCCACCATTGTAGGCGAAGGCAATCACTACAATTTCAGGATTATCATACGGCGCATATCCCGTAAACCACGCATGGGAGGGCCAATTCCCTGGCACGCATAACCCTAGCGGACGCGCAATATCATCACAATATTCAGCTGTTCCTGTTTTGCCTGCTACCTCAACATAAGACAGATTCGCTTTCTGTGCCGTTCCGATGGTGACGGTTGCACGCATGCCCTCGCGCACGATGCTTAGATTTTCTCCGGACATGAAAGGGGGTTGATAGTCTGGCTCAAAGCGGTTCTCATCACATAGGCTTCCGTTGAAGGTGTAGTTGTTTGGAATATGCACTTTGTAGGTTACAGGTTCGTTGATGAAGGGGTCTACGTTGACATCTACCGTGCTACGATAGCCGAATGGATCACAGCGGGCTGGGTCATAAAACTCGCTGTTGGGTTCACAGGTACAGGCTAGGCTAGTGGGTCCGCGCATAATCATATCTTCCAACAACAAGAGTGTCAGCTCTTCATTCTGTTGGAGTTCATCCAGATTGAGGTGACGTAAAACCTTCGGCACGAAGGGGCGTGCTACGCCACTCTCGGCATCAAGCACATCACGAACCAAAGTGGGTTGATAGAGAATCCCATTGTTGACAATGGCAGCAGTTGCGAATAGCAATTGCAATGGGGTGACGGTTACATATCCTTGACCAAATGCCGCGTTATATGTGTCCCCAGTTGACCAGTTTTCACCATAAATACGACGCTTCCAGTCAGGGTCTGGCATGCGTCCGGATAATTCGGAGGGTAGCTCTATCCCTAATTCTGAACCAATTCCGAATGCAGTTGAATAGCGGAATAAATTAATAATGCCCAATCCCCCCGGCTTGATGGTCTGTGGGGAGACGCTATTGTTCCCTCCCCCCACTTGATAGAAATACACATCACAACTTTGGGCAATCCCACCAATCATGTCCACCGCGCCATGCCCTGTGCGTAGCCAGCATACGAAAGTCTGGGATGCGGCAGGATCGTTTGGCGCGTAGCGATTTTCTAACACCAAGTCTCCCTCATCAAGCAGGGTGGTTTGTGGGGCGATGATCTTCTCTTCTAGCACCGCTGCCCCTGTGAGCAATTTCCATACTGAGCCGGGAGGATAGAGGGAACGTATGGTTTGGTTGACCAATGGGCGAAGCGGATTGCTTGCCACTTCTTGATAGTATAGGAAGTCAATAGCACGGGAAAAGCGCGTGTTATCGTAAGAGGGTACACTTACTAAAGCAAGGATTTCACCCGTGCGTGGATCCATAGCGATTGCCACACCTTGTTGAGTACGGATGCGCCCTTGTGTTGTGTTGACTAGGGTGAGTTGGTCAATGATTGCCTGTTCAGTGGCGGCTTGCAAGTCAACATCAATAGTCAGGCGCAAGTTCTCACCCGGAACAGGCTCAATCCGTTCAAGCACTTGAATCTCCTGTCCAACCACGTCAACCTCTCGCAAGACAGAACCGCGTTGTCCATCGAGTTCGGTTTGCAAAGAGAACTCTAACCCATCATAACCAGTACGTTCAAAGCGTGGATCAAACCCTAACTCGCGTAAAACGTCAGATTCTTCTTGGCTGACGGGACCCATGTAGCCAATGATGTGCGAGGTTAGCGAGCCGGTGGGGTATTCCCTCACCGCCACCGTGCTGACATCAACACCCGGCATGAAGATTTTATCCTCAAGGATTTGTTGGGCAACATTCAGTGGGACATCAATCGCAACCGCTACCGGCACAAACGGTTGCACGCCTTCGCCGTCTGCTACTAATTCTTCGATGCTGCGTAAGGTACTGTTGGCGGCAATACGGATGGCAGCGGTTGGGGGAACGTCTGTTAAAGCAGAAATACGATTGAAGATTTCTAGCTCGGCTTGGGGATCATCGGGCAGGTTTGCCGGCACGATGGTGATATTGTAAGCCGGCACATTGATAGCAAGAGGGCGGTCATACCGATCAAAGATCACCCCACGTGGCGCGGCAATGGGCAACTGATTGAGGCGGTTATCGTCTGCAGCAATTTCAAATTGGTCAAACCGAACCACTTGATATTGGTAAAGCTGAATGGCATATATAAGGAAGATGGCGACCACCGCGCCCTGAAACACATATAACCGCCATGGTTGCAATGGGTTGTCACGGTTCATGATTTATCTCTGTAGGTTGACGGAGTGAGGGGTTAATTGAATCTGTAGCATGCGTACTATTGGATAGGCAATCAGGGATAATGCTACATTATAGAGCAAGGTGATGAATAACATGTTGAGGAAAGCGCGATCTAATTGCGTTGCCAGACCAACTAGCAACCCTACCACGACCAGCATGGTCTCTTTAATGAGGGTTGCCAGCACAACGCATATCACCATCCCCAACCAGTGTGGTAAGCGAACTGTATCCAATATGCGATCCAACAAGAATACCATCATGATGTAGCCTAGCGAGGTGCTTCCCAAAGGATACAGGCTTAACAAGTCTTGAAGCATCCCCCCAACAAATGCCCACATGATGCTCTCTTGTAGGGTTGCTCCCACTATCCAGATGGACAGAATCACCAGAACAATATCTGCGCCCCCCCCCTGTATGCGGAGGTGTGGGATGGCACTTGAGTTCAAGAGGGCACCAAATAGCAATAACACCAAAGCAACGCTGAATGAACGTCCCATTTAGCTTGTCCCTTCCGCCTCTTCAAAAACATTGAGGTCAATCGGTTCAAAACTGGTGATGACCAAGACAAACTCCAACGTATCAAAGTCAATCAAGCTACGCACTTGTGCCTCTTGAAAGAGTTCAAACTGGAATTGGCGCACACTGGTCACTTGCCCAATCGCAATGTCAGCAGGGAAGTTCCCCCCCACCCCAGAGGTGATGATTAAATCCCCTTCGTTTAGCTCGGCATCTAGTGGAATGAAGGTGAGTAGGAGGCTACCTGATAATTGTCCGATGATGCTTCCTTCTACACGACTATTTTGCACACGGACGCTAACGGCACTTGTGGGGTCTGTGATGAGTAAAACGCGCGAGAAGGTAGAAGCAACATTCACCACCCGACCAACCAACCCCTGCCCTGTCACAATTGGCATTCCATTTGTCACCCCATCACGTGACCCACGATTAATGATGATGGAACGACGTTGCCCACTTTGATCTACCCCAATCACATCCGCTGTCAAAAATTGTTGACTTGTTCGGCTATCCCGATAGTCCAGTAACTCTGTCAAACGTTTGTAATCATTTTCGATCTCTCGAAGCTCCACCAATTCTGTTTGAAAGCGAGCTAATGCTTCTTCAAGAGCGGCGTTGCGTGCTCGTAAATCACGCAACTGTGCAAAGTCTGTGATGCCCTCACTGCTACTGATGGCGATCTGGTTGAGGAATCCATTTGCCCACAATAAGGGAAGCCCCATCAGATTTTCAATCGGAGACAAAAGACCAATTGAACTGAGAGCAATGAGTAAGCCACAAGCGGTAATGGAAACGATGAAGAGCCAAACTTTATTGGAGTACCAACGCTTTCGTATCATCTTGGCTGAACTTTAGTGATTGGTGCTACCGCGTTCAATGCCAACTAAAAGCCGACGCAGATTATTGTAATCCTCTAAAATCCGCCCCGCCCCTCGCGCAACACAGGTCATGGCATCATCCGCTACATAGGCGCGGATATTCACTTCCTGTTGAATACGCTGGGCAAGCCCTTTGAGTTGCCCGCCACCACCGGCTAAACAAATGCCACTCTCCATGAGATCGCCAATTAATTCGGGTGGTGTTTCATCTAGTGCATCTTTGACGGTATCAATCAGAATATCCACTGAACCACTCAATGCCTCACGTATTTCGATAGAGCTAACTTCAACGGCGGAGGGGAGTCCTGTAACAAGGTTGCGTCCCTTGACGGTGACGGTGCGTTCTTGGGGAAGGGGGAATGCAGAACCAATTTCGATCTTCACTCGTTCAGCAGTGGGTTCGCCAATCAAGAGGTTATGTTTAGTGCGCATATACTGCACAATATCCTCATCCATTTCATCCCCCGCCACACGGATAGAGCGGCTGATGACGATGCCACCAAGCGAGAAGATGGCAACTTCTGTGGTGCCCCCTCCAATATCCATTATCATGCTTCCCCGTGTTTCTTGGACAGGTAGCCCCGCACCAATTGCGGCGGCAACGGGTTCTTCTATTAGGTGAACTTCACGCGCTCCTGCGCTAAGGGTTGCCTCATATACGGCGCGTTTCTCTACTTCTGTAACACCACTTGGAATGCCAACTACCACGCGGGGGCGTGGAATGGGTACCCACGTTTGTTCATGCGCTTTGTTGATGAGGTGATGCAACATGGCATAAGTCACGTCAAACTCGCTAATCACCCCGTCCCGTAAAGGGCGCACAATCAGAATAGCTTTCGGGTTTTTGCTCCACATTTCTTTGGCACGCGAGCCAACCTCGATGGGTTGATTCGTCTTTTTCTCAATAGCAACAAAGGAGGGTTCATTGATGACAATACCTTTGCCACGCACACTGACCAATGTATTGGCAGTTCCTAGATCAATGCCAATGTCTAATGAGAATAGCCCAAAAACGTAATCTAAAGGTCCTAGCACGTAAGGCTCCTAATGGTATCGCAATGAGGTAGCATTATAACATGATTCTTGCCATTCATCCCAACGTATATATTTGAAAAATCCAACGTATTCTTTTACTTTAGAACTTCATCTGTTTTATAGATGGGTTTTTAGTTGAGTCTCGATGATTTGCACAACGGACTGGGGAGTCTCGTTGATAAAGAAATGTCCACCCTCTATGAGATATAGCTCACTGATTTGGTTGGTTTGATCCTTCCAACCCAATAAGCGATCTTGGGTGGCATGCTGATCTTGTTCCCCAACCAGAATATCAATAGGCAACTCTAACCTTGCTTCGGGTTGATAAACGTAATGATCTAGCATGTTGAAGTCAGCCCGTAAAATTGGGACGAACAAGGCGCGTAACTCAGCACTTTGTTTCAATGCGGATGGAACACCATTGTAACGAATCTCTAGTTCTTCAAGAAATAAATCATTGTCCACAATATCAGAAATGGCAGACAAGGGACGTTCCATTTGTGGAGGGGTATAGGCGGCTACGAAAAGCCTAACAGGCATGGGCAAACCGCGACGGCGCAATTCACGCGCCACCTCAAAAGCTATCATCGCTCCCATACTATGCCCATAAAAAGCATAGGGGATATTCATCTCATTGTGTTCCAGCGCGTCAACCAAATCTTTTGCCAAGCGTTGAAGCGTGTGTGGGATTGCCTCACGCATTCGCGCTTCACGACCCGGAAGTCTTATGGGGCTGATTTGTAAGCCTTGTAAGGTGAGTAGGCTTTGCCACCCACGATAAATGGTAGTCCCTCCTCCCGCGTATGGAAAACAATACAACCGAAGTTGAGGTGGAACCGGAATAGGTTGGTGTTGAAACCATGATTGTGGATTCATATAACTTCTTCTTGCATAGGATTAATCATAAACTTTCTTTGCAGATCAGATCATATCATGTTATGCTTGCGACTGCTGTTATATTCTTACGGTTGCTTAAGTAAGCGAGATGAGATAATGGAAAAACTAGACTATTTAGAAATTCTGTCTAATGGACTGCCTAAATCAAAAGACCTACCCAAACACATTGTGATTGTAGGGGCTGGTATTGCCGGCTTGATGGCAGGGTATCTGCTTAAAAAAGCAGGTCACACTGTGACAATACTTGAAGCACAAAATCGTTTGGGTGGGCGCATCCTCACGTATCGAGGCTTTGCTGGGGAAATGTATGGTGAGTTTGGCGCAATGCGATTCCCACGCCAGCACGAACTAGCAACCTATCTCATCCATGAGATGTTCCAACTTGAGACCAAACCTTTCCCAATGTATGACGAAGATACCTTCATCTATATGCAGGGACGTGCTGTTCGTCGTAGTGAATTCACCCCAGATACATTTAACTATCAAATTGCGGAACATGAACGTGGTAAAACACCACAAGAAATCCTACGTGCTGTGGTTCAACCGTTAATTGATATTATGGATGGGGAGGATAAAGATGCAGCATGGAACAAATTAGTTGAAGAATATGATCGCTATTCCCTCATTCAGTATTTTACGGAGCGCGGGCTTAGCGATGGCGCACTCTCTATGCTGGGTCCTCTACTCAACTTAGAAGGTCGTTATCATTTCTCTCTCGTAGAGTGGTTCGCACATTACTATGAGGATGTCTTTGGCGATCTTGATTATGTGGTAAATGGCGCAGAAAGTATCGCCCGTTCATTTGAACCCCATTTGATGGATGATATTCGCTTGGGTGCTAAGGTGCAAGCCGTTCAACAAACCTATGAGAAAGTGATCGTCCACTATAACGCCGGCGGACAAATGCAAAAGGTAATTGCTGATGAATGTATCATCACGATTCCTTTCACATTATTGCGCCACATGGAGATTGAAGGGCTGGATGCTGATAAATGGTATGCGATTCGTAATGCCTATTATGGACGTGCCCATAAAATTTTCATGCAGTTTAGTGAACGTTGGTGGGAAACCAAGTACAACATCACTCATGGTTTGACCGTAACAGACTTGGCTATTCGCAATGTAGTTTATACACCAGCTGGGCAAGACCCCCGTTTTCAAAAAGGTGTCTTGATTGCGTCGTATGGATGGGAGCAAGATAGCATTGCCTATAGCCCACTTCCAGAAGCTGACCGCATTGCACAGGCATTAGAAGACCTGATTAAAATTCATCCCGAAGCACGCCACACATTTGAGTTTGGTATCTCTCATGACTGGGCACTAGACCAATATGCTGGGGGAATTGGACCTCTTTTCCGTCCGATGGAGATGGGTGGAAAGATATATGATGATTTGATCCGCCCTGTTCATCGTGTGTGGTTTGCCAATGATGGCTGTGATCGCCGCCATCGCCGCTGGATAGAAGCCTCCCTAAAAGCCGCCATCAAGAATTGCTACGGAATCCATAAGGGCATGCGTAATCAGATGCCCTATAAAGACTAATGGATAATCTCCTCTAACAAAGATTAAACGTAACTTTAATCTTTTATTCAATTGTAAACTCAACACACTCACATTATGATTATCCGAGTGTGTTGAGAACAGTTGTGTAACTATTCTCTCTTTCAAACAAATCAACATTTTTATGGGATAGGTTGGAGTCTATCTGGTTTTATGACGATTCAATCCAAATGGATGTATGCACCACATAATCAAGCTGTTGTATTGGGTGATGATGATGTGCATATCTGGAGAGCTTCCCTACAACCAGATGCGATTTCGTTAGTACGTTCACAACTTGCCCTTAATGTTGCTGAATTAGAGAAAGCGAATCGCCAGTATTTTGATCGAGATCGCGTTCGATCCATTTTAGCTAGAGGGTATTTACGCCGCATCTTGGCGAAGTATCTGGCAATGGAAGCCTGCGAGATTCAATTTAACTATACCGAAAAGGGGAAGCCCTTTGTTGTTGGTTCGCAAAATCCGCTAGGCTTGACGTTCAACATCAGCCACTCCGCCAACATGTTCGTTTGTGCAGTCGCAAAGAATCGACAAGTTGGAATAGATGTTGAGCAAATACGAGAAATTCGCACACTCAATGGCATGATTCGCATAGCCCTCTCCACAAAGGAACAAGCTAGTTTCGCGCTTTTGCCCAAACAAGACCAGTTGTTCGCCTTCTTCAATTCATGGACTAGCAAAGAAGCCTACTTGAAAGCGATTGGTATGGGGATTGCTTTCGGGTTACAGGCGGTTGAAGTTGTGTTTGATCCTGCTAGGGCAGTAGAACTTTTGCGAATCAACGGAGACCGCGCCCAAGTGGCGAAATGGACGATCAAGCGCATCAGCCCACACAGTGGTTACATTGCCGCCACCGTTGTAGAAGGGCGAGATTTAGCCTTCACCCATTATCATTTTGAGCATTAAACCTTCAGTTGATTGATTTAATCTATTCTAGCATCAGAGATTTTGTGAGATGAAGTTCCAACTACCTGATATGCAATTCGTTGCGATTGGTTCTGAGCGCGAGTTTAACCTTGCTAAATTGAACCGTCCAACTCTGCTTGTGGTTCAAAATGAGTATAGCGCAACGATTGCTGAAAGCGTTCATGAAAAGATACGTCGGGTGTATCCCTTTGCCTCTGAGTTACTGATTATAAGCATCGCAGATTTACAAAACGTGCCTAAACTTTTGCAGTATCAGGTAACTACGTTGTTGACTACGGCATACAACAATGCCGTTGCCACCCTTCCGAGCATATTGCCTGCAGAAGATTATGTGGTCATCTTGCCGGATTGGACGGGCAAAGTGGCGCGTTCGTTAGATGTTTATCCATATAGTCGCGTGCCTAGTGTGGTGGTGGTGGATGGTAAAAACGAGGTACTTGGTAAATATACAGGTACAAGGATCGAAGAGGGAGCGTTGTTGCTTTTGAGTGAACTCAGTGAGATTAAAGCTCTTTAGCTCTAGGAAGTTGCAATCGTCACAAAATTATAGTGGAATTTGTTACCAATTTCAGATATTCTAATAAAAGAAGTATTGAAGGAGCATTAAAGATGGAAGAGATGAATCAAGATAGAAACACCGTTAAATATTCTACACCCATCATTTTAGATCTTGGCACCCAATCGCGCCAACAGGTAAGCGACCTTAAGCGTGGGAAGGGAGAACTGATGACCGAAGTGATGGAAGTGATTGACGAAGTTTCCGATCAGCTTTCTACCAGTAATCCTAATGCTGTCTATATACCTATCATCGTTGTATATGGAACGATGAAATAATTGAATTGGCAATTTGCGACATATTTTTCTTGTCGCTTATTCAACTATCCACATAAACTGAGGAGAATCGCAATGACTGAAAAGCAACATGAAACACCCATCGTTATCGAACGCGAAAAGAGCGATAGCTCAGATCGTCGTACTCGCCTTGCCGACATTCAAGAAGCAGAAGGTCATCTCTTGACCGCTCTTCGTCGTGTTACTCGTGCTGTAGATAGTGGGATTGATACCTACTTGACCGCTCGTGATGAATCCATCAAGGAAAAGGGCGATCAAGCATTTGCTGATCTTCTTCCTAACGCAGCTCGTGGTTTGAGCAGTGCTTTGGAAATCCTTTCCCCATTGCCCACCGACATCGTAAATGCGTTCTATCCTGACCGTGTACGCGATCTCGTTGAAGATGGTACCAAGGTTGTTGGTCGCGTTCTCGATTTCGATTTCCGCGATGATGAAGACAAGAAATAAATCTCGCTAAATCCACTGTGTTTCGTTCATGTGAGGGAAATTCCGATTTCCCTCACTTTATATGACAACTGCTAAGGCTAAAGAATGTCAATCATCCAAAAAGAGAAAAGCAATCCCGTAGTTGAGCTAAATGCACCAACAAATAGTGTCATTGGTTCAATTGCTCGCCCTCCCGCTTTTGTTTCAGAATCATTAAATGATGTGGTTGAACTGCCTCCGTATGAACCACGTGTAGATTTTGATGCCGATTTACGGTTACAAGTTACACGCGGTATCGCATGGTTGAGAGCGATTGTAGCGTTTTTTCTGGGGACATTGCTTGATATTGTTTTACCATGGCGAGAAGATAACGATGAGCGTCGTGCTACTCGGTTAGCTACAATCATCCAAGAATTGGGTGGTACAGTGGTCAAACTGGGGCAACAACTCAGCATGCGAATTGACTTTTTACCCTATGAGTATTATACAAAGCTCTCCAAATTATTTAATGAAGTTCCAGTATTTGATTTCAAGTTAGCCATCATTGCTATCGAAGACGCTACTGGTGAACCAATTTCTAAAACGTTTGAGCGTATTGACCCTAAGCCAATTGGGGCAGGCGCGGTAGCTTGTGTTTATCAGGCTGTTCTAAGGAAAAACGGAAAGAAAGTAGCCGTCAAGGTGCGTCGTCCCGGTGTGGGTGAAGTGTTTGCCGCAGACTTTGACATCATCAAGCTGATCTTTTTGGCATCACGTTTTTTGAATCTATTGCCCAGAATCATCACCTTTGAAGCGATTGATGAACTCCATGACCTTATCATGGAGGAGTTAGACTTCAAGAGCGAAGCTCGCCACCAAGACATGTTTAGACGTGCCGCAGAACTTTCAGAGCGTCGATACTTTTCTGCACCACGTGTTTACTTTGAATACAGTAGCGATGGGGTCATCGTGCAAGAGTACATTCAAGGGGTCTTGCTCAAGGATTTGTTGACCATTGTCGAGCGCAACGATACCAAGGGATTACAGCGGTTAGCTATTTATGATATTGATCCCAAAGAAGTTTCCCGTCGCCTGCTATGGACAAACTATTGGACAATCTGGCGCACGCTATTTTTCCATGCTGATCCACATCCAGCGAATGTGTTGGTCTTGCCCCACAATGAACTGGTCTTCATTGACTTTGGTTCAGTTGGATCATTAGGAAGTAAACTCCGCTGGGCGTTGCAAGAGGTGTATGAGGCAGAAGCCCGTATGGATGTTGAAGCCGCGGCACGTACTGCCATCACCTTGATGGAGCCTTTGCCTCCCCTAGATGTGAACAAACTTTTAGCGGATACAACGGAAGAATTTCAACGCGCAACCATTGCTCTACGCAGTGAAGGAGTTCCGTGGCAAGAGCGCACCACCGCTCAATTGTGGTTTGGGTTCTTCCGTGTTGCTCGCAAATACGACGTGAGCTTACCCTCCAGTGTGGTACGTCTCATCCGTGGTACGCTTCTGTATGACACCTTAGCGGCTCGCCTTCATACAGAGTTGAACATTAACGAAGTCTACGACCAATATCGGCGCGATGCAGGCATGCAAGCTGGGCGTGCTTTGGGCAAAGAAGTCCGTAAACGCATATTTACTGGACCTGATCCCGAAGACTTCCTACGTATTGAGCAATTAATCAGCGAAGGCAGTGCGCTCATCTTCCAAGGACAACGCCTATTGAGCGATGTCACCTACAAGCTACAACCCCTCACTGGGCAAGTTGTTTTGATCTTCTCAACCGTTTTCAGTATCGTGATGCGCTTGAGTGTGATTTGGCTCAGTCCGATCTTTCTTGCTTATGCCTACTATTTTGTGGATATGTATTTTGAGGTAGAAGAGGGTGAATCGATTGTCTTGTTCTATGCCATTCCTGAAATTTGGCCCCATGTGGTTGATGCTGTATTAACAAGAAACTGGTATTGGTTCACAGTGATCTTCCTCTCTATAGTTGTCGTTCTTTCTACCACACGTCGCTTTGTTACCAATGCGTATCGTCTTGATGATTAGTTAGGGTCTAGTTGAGCTATGGATAAACTTGTGGATTTACAAAACTTTCAGCATTTAGTGGCTTTGTTGAATTGGCGAGGTCAATTAAACAGTGACCAAGTTGCCGTCACCTACTTAAAAGATGGTGAAGATGATGCGGTGGAGTTTACCTATAGCCAGCTAGATCGTCATGCCCGTGCCATTGGTAAGTGGCTACAGTCGGAGGGTGCGCAAGGCGAACGTGTTCTATTGATGTACCAACCCGGCTTAGAGTATATCGCCTCGTTCTTTGGATGTTTATATGGTGGGGCAATTGCCGTCCCTGCTTATCCCCCTCGCCGAATTGACCATGCGAATGATCGTCTAAGAGGGTTGATCGAAGACTGCTCTCCGAAATTTGTTTTTGCGGGAGATGAGATATTCGAAAAATTCTCCACGCGCCTAGAGGAATTTCCGGAGCTAAAATCTTTACATTGGATGACAACAACCGATATTCCCCTAAGCGATGCTGACCAGTGGACGATGCCAGATATTGATGCTGAATCAATCGCTTTCTTGCAATATACGTCCGGCTCGACATCAACCCCTAAAGGGGTTATTGTCAAGCATGGCAATATCATGGATAACCAACGAACCATCAAGGAAGGTTATGCACATGACAAACCTACCTTTGTAACTTGGTTGCCAATGTATCACGATATGGGGTTGATCGGTAACATCATGCAACCCTTGTATTGCGGTTCGCGCACGATTGCGATGTCTCCTACCTCATTCCTACAGCATCCCTATCGGTGGTTACGCGCCATTACAAAGTATCAAGGACAAACCAGCGGTGCCCCCAATTTTGCTTACGATCTGTGTTCTGACAAGATCACGGCGGAGGAAAAAGCGACACTCGATTTGAGTTCATGGACGATTGCCTATAATGGTGCTGAACCGATTCGGAGCAGTACGCTTGTACGTTTCGCCGAATCATTCGCAGAATGTGGGTTCAATGCCGGTGCGCTTTATCCATGCTATGGCTTGGCAGAGGCAACGCTATTTGTAAGTGGCGGACCTAAAATGAGTGGGGCAAAGATTACCCCATTTGATGCTGATTTGTTGAAGCAAAACAAAGTTCAACCGATCTCTGATGCACGAACCAATCAACATGTGTTGGTGGGGAGTGGGGTGGTTTGGGGGCAAACCGTTCGTATTGTGAACCCTGATACACAACAAGCGTGTATGCCAGATGAAGTTGGGGAAATCTGGATCAAAGGTGGCAATGTTGCTGGAGGGTACTGGAATCGTCCACAACAAACCCAAGAAACATTTGGTGCTTATATTGCCTCTAGCAATGAAGGTCCCTTCTTGCGGACAGGAGACTTAGGGTTCCTATCAGAAGATGCCCTGTTTGTCACCGGACGCATTAAAGATATGATTATCATACGCGGACGCAATTATTATCCCCAAGATATTGAGCAAACTGTTGAGCGTAGCCATCCTGCTTTGCGCCCTGGATGTGGCGCGGTGTTTTCTATTGAACATGACGGGGATGAGAAGCTAGTAGTTGTTCAAGAACTCAACCGTCAGAACCGTAACAACTATGATGCAGAAGCCATCTTCAATGCTATTCGTCAAGCAGTGATTGAAGAACACCAAGTGGTCGTTCATCAGATTGCATTGATTGATACGCTCGGCATCTTAAAAACGTCTAGTGGCAAGATACAACGTCGTGGAAATAAAAACGCGCTCTTCGCTGGCTCTTTACCTGTTCTTGAAATGTGGATACAACCGACCCAAGAAGTGATCGAAGATTCCCCCATGACTACTCAGGTAGAAACATTGGCGAATCCCTTGTATCCTACCGCGCCGTTGAATGCGATAGAACCCATTTTAGAATGGCTAAGGGGATATGCTGAAACACGCATTAACTCCTTCCAAATGGATGAACGCCGAACAATTGCCCCTCATATCGTTTTGGATATGGGCAATCGTGGGTTGTTGGGTTTACAAGTACCCAAACAGTATGGCGGTTTAGAACTCTCCTCCTTAGATACAATGCGAATCATCCAACAGCTAGGTGCAGTCGATCAGACGCTGGCTTTGTTCGTTGGGTTAAGCAACATTCTGGGTATACGCCCGATCATGAATTTTGCGTCAGAACCTGTGCGTGAACATCTGTTGCCGCTTTTAGCGACAGGGCGCGAACTAGCTGCCTTTGCTCTAACTGAAACTGGGGCGGGGTCAAACCCTCGCGCTATGGTTAGTAGTGCTACCCCCTCTGCCGAAGGTTGGTTACTCAATGGTCATAAAATCTGGAGCGGTGTGGCACAGTGGGCAGGCTTAATCAATGTCTTTGTTAAAGAACTGGACAATCATGGAAACCTCAAAGGCATCACTGCTTTTGTGGTTAGACAAGGAACCCCAGGCTTACGACAAGGCGCAGAGGCACTGACATTGGGTATGCGTGGCATGATCCAGAATGAAATCTTCTTTGATGCGGTGCCCGTTCATGCTGAACAAATATTGGGCGAAGCAGGTAAGGGGATGGATGTTGCACAAGATGCCATGATGTATGGGCGGCTTGCTATAGCTAGTTGTAGCGTGGGAGCAATGAAACGCTCCGCCCAACTAATTCTGCGCTATGCGGAACGTCGCACAATCTCCACCGGCAATCTACTGCACAACCCGATTTTACAGGCACACTTGAGCCAGTTGGTGGCTTCTACGGATGCGGTGGATGCTTTGGTGACGCAAGTCTGCCTTGCGTTAGATCAAGGGATCGTGGTGCCGGATGAGATTTTCGCCGTCTGCAAAATTAGCGGTCCTGAATTGGGCTGGCAAGCAGTAGATACACTCGTCCAATTCTTAGGTGGACGTGGTTATATCGAAACCAACCAAGCACCACAAATGCTACGAGACATCCGAATACTTCGTGTATTTGAAGGTCCCACCGAAACACTCAAGATGTATTTAGGCTCACGGGTCTTGAACCATCCACAAGTCATTGCCCAATTTGTCAGCAATGTTTTCGGTGTTCCTGCTATTGCCGATCAAATCATCCAAACCGTTACAACTATTCGTGAACGAATCATGACTTCCAGTTACTATGGAGATGAAACTGCACGCTTGCAATGGGCTTATAACGTCTGTGGTGATCTGGCAAACTGGGGTGTCTTGCTCGCTTCAACGGTTAGCGCGTTGAACAGAACACAATCCCCACGTTATGAACGGGTGAAAACATGGGTAGAATTGCAATTTGAACAAGCGCAACAGCAGGCATGGTCTGGGTTGCCTATGGAGAAGATTGTCGCTAACCACGATGTCTTAAAAGACTTGGTGAACTCCTATTATGATTCCATAGGCGACATCCAACAGACCCTTGCTGGGGATGATCGCATGATGAATGAGTGGATTCGGCGAGACGCTAAACAGGATTCTATACCCTCTATCTCATCTCTTCCGAAGATAGATCTAACGGTTACAACTTTACCTACCGCTAGTTCTGATGTTCAAGAAACGGTAGCCATCCCATCCGTCATTCCATCTTCTACCTCTCAAGTGTATTCAGCAACTTACATCCGTAAGTGGATTTTGAACTGGATGTCTAAGAACTTGGAAGTCAAGAATCGCAAACTTGATCCCGATAAAGCCTTTGCTGAATATGGCGTGGATTCCGTTAAAGCAGTGGAATTTGCTTTTGACCTTGAGCAATGGCTGGGCGGGAAGTTGGAAATAGACGAAGTGATTACTTGGAACTTCCCTACACCTAACGCACTTGCTAAGTATATTGAAACAGAACTTAGCCAGATTGACATGACCCAAGCTACTGCTTCGGCATCAGCAGAATCTCAAACTCCTTCAGCGGTTCAAAGTGAACTAGATGATATAGCTGCAATGCTGGCACGTGAAATTGAACAATCTAAAAAACCTTGATATAAAGGGGAATAGATAACCTAATATGGCAGAGCGTCCTGATTATGCTACCTTGCTCAAAGATGCTTATCACGAACTAAAGCGGCTACGCACTGAAGTTGAGAAAACACGGTTATCAAACAGCGAACCTCTAGCAATTATTGGGATGGGTTGTCGGTTTCCCAGTGCAAATACCCCCGATGAATACTGGAAGTTGTTAATTAATAAAGGCTTTCCTATCTCAGAGATTCCTTCTAGTCGCTGGGATATGGGGTCTTTTCTTGATCCTGAAACCCAAACTGCTGGTTCTATACGGGTTGCGTTGGCTTGTTTGATTGACCAAGTAGCGGAATTTGATGCGCCGTTTTTTGGTATATCCCCGCGTGAAGCTAAACGCCTTGATCCCCAACAACGCCTCATCATGGAAGTGGCATGGGAAGCGTTAGAAAATGCCGGCTATAACCCTACCGCGCTATCTGGAAGCAACACAGGGGTTTATATCGGAGTTGGCAACAGCGACTATAATGTGCTACAGGCGGATGAGCGCGAGAGCATTGACGCATATTTTGGTACGGGCAATTCACGAAGCATCACGGCAAACCGCTTATCATATTTTCTAAACTTAATCGGACCCAGCATTGTTGTTGATACCGCCTGTTCATCTTCTTTGGTGGCGTTAGATTTAGCTACCTCTGCCTTAAGGCGAGGTGAAATTGATCTTGCTTTAGTGGGTGGCGTGAGTCTGATTCTATCACCCGAACTAAGCATCACATTTTCTCAAGCACAGATGCTTGCCCCAGATGGCAAATGTAAAACCTTTGATGCGTCTGCCAATGGGTATGTACGTGGAGAGGGTGCTGGAACGGTTGTTGTGAAACGTCTTTCGGACGCAGAACGCGACGGCGATTTTATCTATGCTGTGATTCGTGGGACTGCGGTCAATCAAGATGGGCGTAGTAATGGCTTAACCGCGCCGAATGGCTCTGCTCAAATGGAAGTGCTGAAGAAGGCATTGCATCAAGCAGGCTTGCAGGCAGGGGATATTGATTTTGTAGAGGCACACGGTACGGGTACGTCATTAGGCGATCCTATAGAGATGATTGCACTAGGTCAAGTCTATGGGCAGGGACACTCTAAGCAGAACCCGTTGTATGTTGGTTCGGTCAAAACTAACATCGGTCATCTCGAAGCCGCTGCGGGCATGGCAAGTATCATCAAGGTTGCCCTGTCGCTTTTCCATCATCAAATACCGCCCCATCTGCATTTTGAAACCCCCAGCCCCTATATCCCCTGGGATAGAATCCCCGTCACTGTTCCAACCGAGATCATGCCTTTACAGAACAAAGAGGTGTATCGTGCAGGGGTGAGCGGGTTCGGTTTTGGTGGGACGAATGCCCATGCGATTTTGCAAAGCTATCATACTGATCGCTCCACCAGTCAGGGGAATACCGCTTCCAAGCGCGATCAGATCATTAGACTATCGGCACATACCGCAAACTCATTGACGAATTTGGCAACACAATTAGGCGCGTTCCTTCAAAACACAACCGCCACTTTAGAAGATGTTGCCTATACCTTAAACCACGGACGCGCTGATTTTGAGCAACGTGTCGGCTTTGTTGCAACCTCTAAGCAAGAATTAGTTGAGCAGCTACAAGCGTTCGCACAAGGGCAAGCGACATCACGTACCATTGTTCGCGGTATTGCTTCCACCTCTAACAGCGATGTGGTCTTTATGTTCACGGGGCAAGGCTCTCAATACAGTGGGATGTTTCGTGAACTCTACGAAAGCGAGACCGTTTTTCGTCAACATCTTGAACATGTGGCGAACTTGGCTATGCCGTTCTTGGGTATCTCCCTCTTAGATATTCTCTACACAACAGATGAAGCGGATACTCGAATACACCTCACTCAATACACTCAACCCATTTTGTTTGCTGTTGAATATGCTCTAGCACAACTATGGATGTCTTGGGGGATTCTTCCTTCAGCGGTGATTGGGCACAGTGTCGGAGAGGTGGTTGCCGCCGTTATTTCTGGCGTACTCACCATAGAGGATGGTGTTCGGCTCATCACTGCGCGAGGCAACTTGATGGGGGGCTTGCCACAAGGCGGCACTATGGTTGCTGTCTTTGCTCCTGCATCACAGGTTGAATCTGCTTTGGTGGGGTATGAAACATCGGTTTCGATTGCCGCAATCAACAGCCCCAATGAAACAGTGGTGTCCGGTGAAAAGCAAGCTGTGCGCATGGTCATTGATCGCCTAGAAAAACAATATGCGGTTCAATACCGTGAACTCACCGTTTCACATGCTTTTCATTCCCCTATGATGGAATCTATTTTAGATGACTTCTTAGCGGTTGCACAAACTCTCCGTTATGAAGAACCGACCATTCCTTATATTTCCAATATAACGGGGCAATTTGTTGACGAGAACACCGTAAGCCATGCTGGTTATTGGGTTGAACATATCCGAAGAGGTGTGTATTTTGCTCAAGGCATTCAATCTCTATATGACGATTCCTATCGCATTTTCCTTGAAATAGGCTCTCGCCCCATTTTATCCGCGATGGGGAAACGCACTATCAGTCAGGACGATGCGCTTTGGGTGGCATCTAGTCGCCCACCACGCTCCCATCATCAGCAATTGCTAGAGGCATTGGCGCAACTGTACGTTAATGGCGTATCTGATATTCGGTGGGATGCCATCTCTACAGGGCAAAAAATCTCTCTTCCAACCTATGCCTTTGAGCCTCACTACTACTGGTGGAGTGACCAAGCACAACCGATTCAACGGGCGAATACTTCGTCAATGAAACACCTTGTGGATGAATCCCCTGTTCCTGTAGGGATACAACCACCCATTGACCAAATGGCAGACGACCCATCCCAAAGGATTGCTCACGATCATAACGATTTCATCCACCATCTTTCCATGCTAGATCAAGAAGCACGGCGAGCATACCTGATAGACTTTTTGCGCCAGCAGGTTGCTTCTGTATTGGGTGCTTCCGTTGCAATCATCACGGAACATCAGCGTTTCTTTGATTTAGGGTTGGATTCGTTGATGTCGGTTGAGCTTAAAAATCGGTTGGATAAGGCTTTTAGTGCCTCTCTCTCCTTAACGCTTGCCTTTGATTATCCCTCTGTTGCTAAACTAACAGACTACCTGTTGACTGATGTTTTATCTTTACAACCCCAAGATCAAACAACTGCTCTGGTGAACCCAGACATAAATGCTAATGAACCCATTGCTGTAATCGGGATGGCAGTCAGGTTGCCCGGTGGGGCAAATGACCTAGAAGGGTATTGGCAGTTGTTGCAATCGGGCAAGGATGCCGTCGTGCCGGTTCCAGCTTCACGCTGGGATGAGCATCTATATTATGATGCTGACCCTAACGTGCTTGGCAAAACCTACTCACAAGGTGGCGGATTCTTAACCGTACCAATTGATGAGTTTGATCCGCTCTTCTTTGGGATTTCCCCAAGAGAAGCGGATGGTATGGATCCGCAACATCGCTTGTTGCTTGAGATGAGTTGGGAGGCTCT
The DNA here is from genome assembly GCA_049318945.1 of Phototrophicaceae bacterium. GTDB lineage: Bacteria > Chloroflexota > Anaerolineae > Aggregatilineales > Phototrophicaceae > CAIRDJ01. The sequence continues at coordinate 25,321 of JBMOEO010000009.1, forward strand.
TGAACATGCTAACCTACCCATCCAACAGCTGGAAGGATCGCGCACTGGGGTATTCGTTGGGATTAACACGAACGATTATTTGCAACTCATCTTTGAAAATGGATTAGAATCCATTGACCCCACTATGGCAACGGGGAGTACCTTCAGTGCTGCGGCTGGGCGCATTTCCTACGTGATGGGTTTCCAAGGACCTAGCATAGCGGTTGATACAGCCTGCTCATCATCCCTTGTAACCATTCACATGGCATGTCAAAGTTTACGCAATCATGAGAGTAACCTTGCCTTAGCCGGTGGGGTCAATCTGATACTGTCCCCGATGACCACGATTGGGATGGCTAAGTTGCGAGCGTTGGCTGCTGATGGGCGTTGCAAGACATTTGATGCCAGCGCAGATGGATATGGTCGCGGAGAAGGCGCGGGCATGGTCGTCCTAAAACGATTGTCGGACGCGCTGGCGGATGGAGATCAGGTTTGGGGAGTGGTACGCGGTTCGGCGGTGACACAGGATGGGGCGAGCGGTGGACTCACCGTTCCTAACGGACCTGCCCAGCAAGCCGTCATTCAACAAGCCCTTCATGTCGCGGGGGTTCTACCCCATGAAGTAGATTATGTAGAAGCGCATGGGACGGGTACTCCTTTGGGAGACCCCATCGAACTCAATGCACTTCATGCCACCCTAGCGAAGGGGAGGCACAAATCAAAACCGCTTTATGTTGGCTCTGTCAAAACAAACATCGGACACCTAGAAGCCGCGGCAGGGATCGCTGGCTTCGTCAAATTGGTATTGTCCATGCACCATCAAGCTATCCCACCTCACATCAATTTCCATACACCAAGCCCTAACATTGAATGGGATAAGATGGCAATTGAAGTGCCCACACAACTTACCGCTTGGCAGAGCGTAAACAAACCTAGAATTGCTGGGGTCAGCTCATTCGGATTCAGTGGAACGAATGCACATATTATTGTTCAAGAGGGCATTGCCCCCTCTTATTCAACACATCCCCAAACATCTAGTCGTCCATTACATTGGTTGGCTTTATCCGCACGTAGTGAATCCTCGCTGGTTGCGTTGGCACAACGCTATGCGAACCTGATTCAAGATCAACCGAATTTATCCCTTTTAGACCTTACCTATACCGCTCATGCCCACCGTGAGCATTTTGCTTATCGGGCAACGTTTTGTGCCCCAGATAGCCAAGCATTGGCTCAACAATTGTCAAGTTCGTTTGGTGTATCCTATGTCGGGCGTGTTCAGCCTAAAGTGGCGTGGATGTTCACCGGGCAAGGTTCACAAATGGTGGGGATGGCACGCGAACTATATGAGACCAACCCTGTCTTCCAGCATTATCTGCAGACGTGCATCAGGTTGTTTGATAACTATTTGCCCCAATCGTTGTATGCGGTCATCTTTGAAGATACGACCAATCTCATCCATCAAACCCGTTATACTCAACCTGCTTTGTTTGCCCTCGAACTTTCGTTAGCGCAAACCCTCCTTGACTGGGGAATGAAACCAGATTTCTTGATTGGGCATAGCATCGGTGAAATCGTTGCTGCTTGTGTTTCAGGAATTTTCAGCGTGGATGATGCTGTCCTGTTGGTGGTTGAACGCGCCCGACTCATGGATGCGTTGCCTGCTGGTGGGGGAATGCTTGCTGTATTTGCTTCAGAAGCGACAGTATTATCTAGCTTGGCATCAGCACAACTTCCGCTTCAAATTGCTGGTCTCAATCATGACAATGAGACGGTGGTCTCAGGTGAATTGAACGTCCTAAACAGTTATCTTGTGTGGCTAAAGGAACAGGGCATCTCTGCGCAGCCCCTCACGGTATCGCATGCGTTCCATTCCGATTTGATGGAATCCATGCTTGAGCCATTCCGCCAAGTTTTAGAGGGCATCACCTTTCATCAACCCCGTATTCCAATTGTGTCCAATCTTACCGGCGAGTTTGCTCTACCAAACGAGATGATGCAACCAGATTACTGGGTGAATCACGTCCGCCAAGCGGTGCGTTTTGCCGATGGCATCAAGTCACTCTTTACAGAGGGTGTGCGCATCTTCGTTGAAATCGGCGCACGTCCCATTCTGTCCAATATGGGAAGTCGTATTTTAGGCGACACTGCAGAATTTATTCCCTTGTTGCATCCACGCCAGTCTAATTGGCAAACGATTTATCATGCTTTAGATCGTTATTATCGGTCTGGGTTTATATTGGATTGGGCACAACTGGATGCGGAATTTGCCCCACACAAAGTTTCTGTTCCCACCTATGCGTTTGACCGTAAACGGCATTGGCTGAAAACCGTCACGAAACAACCCTCCATCCAAGCCCAGCGGCTACGGAACGAACCGATCACGCCCAAACAGATGAAACTGGCGAATGGGGTGACGCTTTATGAGACGTTCTTAGATGCTATTGAAGAACTTGCTTTGTTTGCTGAAAAACCTATCCTGCTTGGAGAGGCTGTTTTGGAGTGTATCCCATCTCTTTTCAGCAACGAAACAGCCTATACCCTGTATGATGTGGAGGTTATTCAACCTGCCACCATCATTGAGGACAAGGCACACGCCAAATTGCAAGCGGTTTTGACTCCGCTCTCTGGTGATTTATTTGGTGTGGAAGTGTTCATCCAACTCACCGATGGGCTTTGGGGAATGGTATTGCGTGCTAACTTGACACCCCATCTCATGGCACATGATGCCCAATTGATGGATGATTTCCAACAATGGGAACATGGGGTTGCTCCTTCTTCACCCTTCACCTTTTCGCAATCAACAGGCGTGAGGGTGTATCAGCACCACGAAGATATCATCATCTGTTTTGATGAGCCAATTTCGTTTGCTTCGGCAATGAGTTATGCGTTGCAGTGTCATGCTTATGGCATCAGTTCTTTGGGCATGGATGAGTTTAGACGTTATCTGTATTCGCCCATTCAAACTATCCAACTGAAGCGAATAGCTGACGAACTCAACCTTCTGCTCTGGGATGAACAGGGACGCTTAGTGGCTAGTGGCAATCACATCACAACAGTTGATGTGTTGCCGTCACTGCGTGACCTCGCACAATGGCAGGATATTCAAGATTGGTTCTACGATTTTAGCTGGCAAGCCACGCAAACGCTTGATGCTCCCATCAGACAAATAGGTCATTGGTTGGTTTTCGCCGATCCTACGCATGATACAGAATTGGTTTCCGCTATTGAGAAGGTTGCCACTACGGTAACTTATGTCCATCCGTCAGATCACTACCGATCCTCTGATAACCGTATTGGTGTACGCTTAAATACGCCTGAAGATTTAGAGCGTGCCCTTGCTCAGGCTTCCGGAAAAGGTGCTTTGCAGGGAGTGTTATTTGCATGGAATCTTGCAGAAGCTAATCAATCCTTAGACATGTCCTACCTTCTGGATTATGAAGAACGCATCCCCACCACCTTCTTGCAGTTGGCATCCGCTATCGCTAAGGGAGGGTTGTCAACTCGTTTGTGGGGTGTGACGATGGGTAGTCAAGCGGTATTGGATGGCGGTGTGGCGATTACCGAACGTGGCTTGGTAGATTCGATGTTGTGGGGGCTTGGGCGCGTCATCACTCTGGAGATGCCGGAAATCTGGGGTGGGATGGTAGACCTCGATCCATCTTCTGTACAGTTTGAGCCACTCATCAATGAAATAGCCACTCGTCAAAATGAAGATCAAATAGCCTACCGTGATGGTACGCGCTATGTGGCAAGGTTATCTCCCCAAACAAATGCGATCTCCTTCCAACCGTTGACCCTCAAACCGAATGCTTCGTACCTCATCACAGGTGGATTGGGTAAGTTGGGCTTGTTGGTTGCAACATGGATGGCAGAGCGTGGCGCAGGGCGAATTGTCCTAACTAGCCGTGGCGGATTACCCCCACGTGAAGACTGGGCAAATCTTGGTGATCCATCGGTTGAGGCAAAGGTCAAGACCATTGCACAAATAGAATCACTCGGCACGGTTGTGGATATAGTTGCGGTTGACGTTACCGACCATGATAACATGGCGACGCTCATCAATTATTATGCCCACCTTGAATCTCACCCATTGCGTGGGGTGGTTCATGCTGCTGGGGTACTCGCTTCAGAATATGTCACACAAATTGACCAAGCGTCTTTGATCCGTGTGTTGACTCCTAAAGTGCAAGGAAGTTGGTTATTACACCAATTGACACAACAGATTCCGCTGGATTTCTTTGTGCAATATTCCTCTGCCGCGGCAACATGGGGTTCTGCAATGGCGGCGCATTATGTAGCAGCAAACCAATTCCAAGATGCGCTCTCGCACTATCGGCGTTCACTAGGGATGAAGGCATTGTCCATTAACTGGGGTTGGTGGGCAGAAGGGGGAATGGTCTCTAAAGAAGAACAATCCTACTTTGATGCGATTGGCTTACAGGTGATGTCCAGCGAGCCGGCGATCATGGCACTGGAACATTGGCTTGCCGCTGGCATCACGCAAAAGACGGTTGCACCTGTTGATTGGTCACGTTATAAACCCGTTTTTGAAGCCAAGCGACAACGCCCATTCTTAGAGTGGATTCAAGACACCTCAACCGATTCGGAATTATCGGCGGTTGATGATGCTTTACTCCAACGACTGAAAACATCTACACCTTCTGAACGGTTCTCTACGATGGTGGGTTACTTGCAAAGGATGATAGGTGATTTATTGCGCCTTGACCCACAACATCCGATTGACCCACAGATGGGCTTCTTTGATGTTGGCATGGACTCTTTGACCAGCGTAGAACTGAAGTTGCGCCTAGAGCAAGGTTTGGGTGTGGAGTTGCCCTCGACTATCGCATTTGAATATCCTACTACCCATGAGATGGCTACGTATTTATTGGACGTTGCTTTGCAACTGGCTGATGAATCGATCCCATCCCCAATGGAAACCGTACCAGAAATAGCATCTCCCACAAGATCATCGGTTGCTGATGAAACCCTAGATGATCTATCTGATGATGATTTGCTGGCTTTGTTGCAAGATGAATTGAAGTGATTGAGACCTTATGTCTAGTGTAGATACCCGTGATGCCATCAAGCAGGCACTGCTTGAAATACGCAAATTACGTAATCAGCTTACGCAACTTGAAGATCAACAACATGAGCCAATCGCCATCGTTGGGATGGGGTGTCGCTTTCCCGGTGGGGTGGCAACGCCCGATGAGTTTTGGGATATGTTGGCAAGTGGGACAGATGCAACTCGTGAAATCCCTCCAACACGCTGGGATGTTGACGCATTCTATGATCCACTCCCCGATGCGGTGGGGAAGATGTATACGCGACGCGGTGGCTTTTTAGAGACGATTGACCAGTTTGATCCCATGTTCTTTGACATCACCCCACGTGAAGCCTTAACGATGGATCCACAACAGCGGCTACTTTTAGAGGTGGCGTGGGAAGCGTTAGAGAATGCAGGCATTGCTCCTGATAGTCTCGCCAAATCTAAGACGGGTGTCTTCGTGGGTATCACCTCTTACGATTATGCCATGCACATACAGGATCAATTACAGCTTGAGGAATTTGATACCTACATCGGTACGGGTAACGCGCTGAATACTATCGCCGGCAGACTATCGTATGTATTGGGGCTACAAGGGGCGAGCGTTGCTTTAGATACTGCATGTTCCTCCTCATTAGTCACCCTTCATCTGGCATGTTTGCACTTGCGTCTAGGGTTATGTGATATGGCGTTAGCCGCGGGGGTCAATTTGATTATCTCCCCTGCAACGATGGTGACGCTTTCACGCGCTAAGATGCTTGCTGTGGATGGACGTTGCAAAACCTTTGATGCCAACGCAGACGGTTATGGGCGTGGCGAAGGGTGTGGGGTAGTCGTCTTGAAACGCCTGTCTGATGCAATAGCCAATGGGGATACTATCTGGGCTGTCGTTCGTGGTTCTGCTGTTAATCATGATGGAGCGAGTAGCGGGTTAACTGTTCCGAACGGGCAAGCGCAACAGGCACTCTATCGAGAAGCGTTGAGCAATGCCAAAGTTACTCCCGATCAAGTGAGTTACATTGAAGCGCATGGAACAGGGACAAAACTTGGAGACCCCATTGAACTTCGTTCGGTTGATGCTGTCTTTGGTGCTTCTCATTCCGATCAGAATCCCCTTTATATCAGTTCCGTTAAAACAAATATGGGGCATCTTGAAGCCGCCGCAGGTATTGCTGGTGTGATAAAGGTCGCCTTATCCCTACATCACAAACAACTTGCACCCCACATCAATCTTTACGAACCCAATCCGAACGTAAACTGGGAGAAGTTGCGCGTTCGGATTCCGATGGAACGCACGGATTGGAATCCTTACACGGGTAGCCGTATCGCTGGGGTAAGTTCGTTTGGCATCAGTGGAACAAATGCACATGTTATTCTGGAACAAGCACCAGAAGCCTCATCCCCAACAATCAAACAGGATGCTCCACTGTCCAACTTGGTTACTTTCTCCGTTCCGCATCCTTCCTCATGGGACAAGTTGATTGCGCAATATGATGCTTCTTTAACGCGGAATCAACAGCTATCTATTGAGGATATTGCCTACACCGCTAACAACGGGCGCGTACATTTCCTAGATCGTGTGGCTATACTGGCTAAAGATACCACCGATCTCAGGGAGAAAATGCAGTCTATCCTACAAGCAAAACCCGCGCAGGGTGTCTTTCGGGGAGGGGCGAAGACGCGCCAACTTCCTCCTGTTGCCTTTTTGTTCACGGGACAGGGTTCACAATATTGGGGGATGGGGCGTGATTTATTTGAAATACAACCCGTCTTCCGCGAGGAATTAACCCGCTGTGCCAATATCTTGAGCGCATTACAACTTGAAGTCCCCTTATTCGATATTCTGTTTGGTCAGGATCATTCGCTGATTGATCAGACGGCTTATACCCAACCCGCCCTATTTGCCTTTGAGTATGCCCTTGCCAAGTTGTGGATGTCACTAGGTGTTGTTCCGCGAGCGGTGATAGGGCATAGCGTTGGGGAAGTGGTTGCTGCTTGTGTGGCGGGTGTCTTCTCTTTAGAAGATGGGCTAAAGTTGATCTCGATTCGCTCAAGACTGATGCAAGCATTGCCCGCAGGGGGCAAGATGGTTGCGCTCTTCACGGATGAACAAACAGTTCAGCAGGAAATTGGTCAAGATGCTGATACCGTATCCGTTGCTACCTTGAATGGACCGAACCTCACGGTTATCTCTGGGGCGGGGGCAGTTGTTGAGCAGATAGTAGAGCGGTTGAAAGCACGCCAAATACGCGCTCGTGCCCTGACGGTTTCCCATGCGTTCCATTCGCCATTAATGCAACCTATGTTAGAAGCCTTCCGTGCACAGATTCAATCCATTCAATTTCATGCACCGCAGATTCCTATCATTTCCAACGTTAGTGGCGCGTTTGCTGACCAACAGATGCAAACAGTGGACTATTGGGTGAATCATGTTTTGGCTCCTGTGCGCTTTGCTGATGGGATGCGAACCCTTGCCCAAGAGGGGTATCGTACATTCATTGAGGTGGGTCCTAAACCGACCTTAATCGGTATGGCACGTCAATTCATCACCGAAGAAAATGCCTTGTGGTTTCCCCATACAGCTGTGGAAATGACCAATCAAGATTGGTTATCCACCGTAGCGCAGTATTATGTGCAGGGTGGAAGCGTACAATTCAAACACTTAAACGCGCATCATGCAACGCATATTGTCCGTTTGCCTAATACCCCTTATCACCGTCAACGCTACTGGGTTGAAGGCAACAAGCGCAACGCAAAAGAGACATCCGTTTCATTGGTTTTTCCTACCGAGCGGACTCTATCTAACTTGCTTGGTGAGCGCATTCATTCGCCGTTAGCCCCTTTGCAGTTTACCAATGTTCTTCACTTACACACCTCATCTTTGATCTCTGAACACATCATCCATGGTATGCGGTTGATGCCCGGTATTGTGTGGATTCAGATGGGCTTGGATGCAATGAACAGCGAACAATATCAGGATTTGCAATTTAGCCTAGAAAAATTCGTCATTCATCGCCCGATGATTTTTGAGAACGATGCTCGTTATACCACGCTCTCTATCTTGTCTAACTTGCCTGATGAGCAACCTGATTCAATCGGTGGCTTTTTTGAAGTCTATACCCTAGATGAGGATCAAAAGACGTGGCATAAGCAAAGTGAAATGCGCTTGCGTTTTGCGAAGTATATTGAGCCAACGCGCCCCGGCCCGTATGATCTCAATGCGATCTTATCGCGTTGTACCGAGTTCTATCTACCAGAGGATTTCTATCAGACTATTTGGCAGGATGCCTTTTATCTGGGTGAAAGTTTCCGTTGCTTAGATGAAATCTGGCGTTGTGATGGAGAGGCACTAGGGCGGTTACATCTGCCTGAACACGACGAATCACGCAACGTTCAGCCCACCTTATTACTTTTGGATGCGTGCGTTCAACTGATTATTGCCACTGTCCCCCAATCCGAACGGGAGGGCGAAGTCTTTGTTGGGCTTGGTCAAGAGTTCACTCGTGTATATCGTCCCTTCCCCGAAGGGGGCATGTGGTGTCAGGCGATACTGCATCCGCTATCCCCACATTCTCGGACTGTAACCGGCTCCTTGTATATCTTTGGGGATGATGGCGAACTCATTTGTGAGTTTGGAAGCGTCAGTTATAGCCGTGCCAACAAAGAACTATTGGCGCATTCCTTAAGACAACACCTTCCGAATAGGAATACTCCGCCCAATGCGAGAGACACCGCTTATGAAGCGGTAGTTGCAGGAGATGCTACATCCGTAGAAAGCGTGGTTGTAAGTGTGGTTAGCGCGGTGGTTGGCATTCCTACCCCAGACCTAGATCGTTACCGTCCAATGGTTGAAATGATTGATTCGTTGATGTCTATCGAGATCAAGAATCAACTGGAATTGCGTCTTAAGCTGGATGTTCCTTTATCGCAATTGTTGGGAGGTTATTCAATTCACAATCTAGTGGAATGGTTAGGGGCGGTGGGGCAAACCGAGACAGCTACAGTTGTACCCTCTGATGAAGGATCATTAGGGTTGTCCCCGTTGCAAATGCAACAACTCGCTGTTTTGCCAAGTGATATAGTGATTTCGCCCATGACAGTTCATGCTCCCCTCAAAGGTGTCATGCTTACTGGCGCAACCGGCTTTGTAGGTGCTTATTTGCTTGCGGAACTGCTACGCCAAACGGATGCTATCGTGTATTGTTTGGTGCGGGCGGATAATGAAGATCATGCTTTGGATCGGTTGCAACATAACCTTGCCCAATATAACTTGTGGGATAATGCCTTTGGCAGACGGATTGAACCTGTTCTTGGTGACTTGTCACTCCCTTATTGGGGGTTAGCTCCTGCCCAATTTGATGCACTCGCTCACTCGGTTCAACTGGTTTGGCACAATGGCGCGGTTGTAAAATGGACTTATCCCTACGACAGTTTGAGTAAGGCGAATGTTTTTGGAACGCAAGAAGCTATTCGCTTTGCAGCCACAGGTGTCACCAAGCCGTTGCATTTTGTTTCAACGGTGGGGGTGTTCGCCTCAAGTGTGCATGCAGACTCAATCATTGATGAAACCATACCCCTCCATCAAAGCGGCAACTTACACATTGGCTACGCTCAAACCAAATGGGTAGCAGAATCCATCGTGCGTCAAGCAGGCGCAATGGGGTTGCCCATCACCATTTATCGCATCAATACGGGGGGGGATAGTGTAACGGGTGTATACAACGCCCAAGATTATTTCCGCTTGATTGTGCAAGGATGCCTTGAACTAGGAATTGCCCCTTCTGAAAATCTATTCACCGTTCAGGCAGTGCCGATTGATTTTGCTACGCAGGCAATGGTGCGCTTATCGTTGATGCCCGTTGCCGATGGTAAGACCTACCATATTGTCAATAATCAGGGGATGACTTGGCAACAGGTGGTCATGTATTTGCGTCAATGGAATGATGCTTTGAACGTTCTCCCTTTCACAGAATGGTTGGCAGAAATTGATAAGCGGGTCAAACAGGGCGAGCCGTTACTCTTGGCGGGGCTACTGCCTTTCCTAGCAGGTAGCTTTGGCAAAGAAACCATCCTGCCCGCCTATCGAGATGTTCATGCCCAAGAAGATTTAGCCACCGTTGGGATGAGTTGCCCTCCATTTGATGCAACATTGCTACAAAAATATGTAGCCCATTTCGTTAAGTCAGAATGAATTCACTCAGTGAATACATTCTTTTTCGTTATAATGTTAGGTGTTCAGTCTATCTCAAAAGGAGAATCAGAATGGCTCAGCAAGTAGAAACACAACAAAGTTTTAACCTCTTGACGGAACTTCGTCGCTTGTGGAATCACGCGCGTTGGCCCGTTCAATCTTATGTATTGTTCGGTTGGTTGTTTGGGGCAATTTTGACACGTCGTGCCCTAGATATTCCGTTTGCTGTCGCCGGCATCGCATGGCTATTTCTGGTTGTTGGCTTGACCATCCTCAATTCATACTATGACAAGGATGAAAACGAAGTTGGTGGGATGCGCAATCCTATGAAAGTCACCAAGACGCTACTATACGGTGCGCTGATCCTTTTGGCGATTGGTTTGGGTATCGGTGCATTCTTCATCCCTACTTATGGGGCAACCTATTTCATCTTGGCGACTTTGATGGTCATCGCTTATTTCTTCTACTCCTATGAGGGCACTCGTTGGAAAGCCAATGGTTATATGGCAGTGACTATCAATGCGTTTGTGGGAACACTCACCTTGTGGGGCATGAGCGCGTTAGGGTTCACGGCAGAAAATGGGATCACCCTTTTCACCCCAATCATGTTGATTGCTGGGCTTGCCGCCGCAACCTTCAAGGCTTCGGTTTACTCCATGATGCAAGTTCACCAAATTGAAGATGATACCGCTCGTGGTGATCGCTCGGTTGCTGTCATGCACGGTCGCCAAGTCACGCTACGCTTTTCACAATCCATGATGGTTTTGGCGTGTGTTTTCTCCGTATGGTGTATCTCCCTGATTACCAATGTGCCGATGATTTTGCCCATCTTGGCATTGCTCTATTTTGTCGTGGTTGTGGCTCTGTTTGAGTTTTGGATTCGTAGTGAAGCCGATACTCGTAAAGATGCTAATCGCATGCAACGCATGATTGTTGTGACGGGTTATTTGAGCAGCGTTGCCTTCGCTGTTATCTATATCATCTCTTCAGTAACGGGTTTCATTGTTGCCTAATACGAATCTTCAATGACTTTAACATCAAGCCACTATTCTCTATAGAAGTCAGTGGCTTGATGAATTAGGTATTGTCAACAGTAAGCGAAAAAAGGATGAACACATGCGTTACGTGATTACAGCACTGCGAACACTTCGCAACTATTTGCCAAGTGAAAAAAGCGTTGATAAGGGTAATCTGGTTGAGGTAGGCAAATCAGCAGACTTCAAAGAAGGGCGGATGCGCTTGGTTGATTTTAACGGGGACAATATCATTATGACCCGTTATCAAGGCAAAGTATGCGCCGTGATTAACAAGTGCGCTCATCTAGCAGTTGCTCTTGATTCAGGAACATTGAAGGATGGGGTGATAACCTGTCCGTTGCACAACTCAAAATTTGACGTGTGTACTGGCGAAAACCTCGATTGGGTGACGGGTGTTGCCGGGGTGCGAGTACCCAGGTGGACATCTGAACTGATCGCGCTGGGTCAAGAACCGCGTGGAATCCGTTCGTATACTGTAGTGGAAGAAGACGACACGGTTTTTATCCAAGCCTAGCAACCGATGTCACTTTAGGTCTATTTGAATAACGACTGCTATGAAACACCCAACGTGGGTGTTTTTGCATTTATAATGAATGGTGTGATAGGTAGTGATTGAGCCAGTTGTTTAACTAAAGCAGATGAGCCAGATTATCCAACAAGTAGAAATATTCCTTGCTAGAACATTGGTTGATAACCCATGCTCGAAGGTGGTTCTGGGAGTATCGGGCGGGGTGGATTCGATGGCGTTACTTCATATCATGGCACAATTACAACCTAAGTTCGGTTATGCCCTGCATGTTGCCACCTTTGACCACGGCTGGCGTGGGCAAGAAAGTGTGCAAGATACTATATCAGTTGCCATGTTTTCCGATTCACTTGGCATACCATGTACCATCGGCACAGCTCCCGTAGGGGTAGCATTGAGTGAAGACGTAGCACGAACGCTACGCCACCGCTTCTTTGAACAAGTTGCCCACGATGTAGGAAGTCAGATGGTTGCGTTGGGGCATCATCGCAATGACCAAGCAGAAACCTTCTTGTTGCGGTTGGTGCGTGGGGCAGGTGGGCAGGGGTTACAAGCGATGCAAGAAGTTGCTCCTTTGCCTACCAATCCCCAGATCAAAATCATTCGCCCCCTCTTGGGGATCATGCGCGTCGATCTTGAGACCTATTGCCAACAGCATCAGCTCCCTATTCGTCATGATTCCACCAATGACGACCCAACCTATCGACGTAACCAACTCCGCTTACACATCCTCCCTCAACTGCGTGCAATGAATCCCCAACTTGACCACGCATTGGCGCGTACTGCTGAATTGCTTGCCACTGAACATGACTTCTTAGAAAGCCATACGCACCAACTGATGCAAGGGGCACTGATAGTTTTGCCAAATGGGACGCTCAAGTTTCCACTTTCGGTATTTGATGCCCAGCATCTCGCCATACAAAGGCGACTCTTGCGCCAGATGATTCATCAATATGATCCACAGGCTGAAGTCGGCTTTGATCGGATTCAAACTGCTTTAGTATATAAAAAGTCCCCTCAACATTTTGGCTTGATTGAACTGGGTAGCGGAATCTACTTTCAACTAACGCATACTCAACTCTATGTTGGGCGTGGCAATTCATTGGTGGAATATCCCAGCCCCTTTCTGATCGCGGCCATGAGTTTTGAATTAGGGATGAATATCCCTTTTGAGGAGAACGATACGGTTTGGTTGCTTTCCGATGAAGAAGACCCCTCGCATGGGGTTATCCTTTCCCTGCCCATAGATGAAACGGTGACGATTCGTACCAAGCGTGAGGGGGATCGTTGGTATCCAATAGAGTTACATGGGCATTCTAAACCGTTGAAGAAGTGGTTTTCTGAACAGCGAATCCCAATTGCATGGCGAGCCTTATTGCCCCTCATTGTAATCAATGAGCGCATTGTTGGAGTGATAGTAGATAACCAATTCATTCCTGCTTGGGTAGATCAACCCACTTCAATAAACCTGCATAAAGTTTCTTTATCATGGATGGATGTATCTAAACGATAAAGGATGATAAAATCAGTTTTAATGTCTATTGAACACTTAACTTATGCTTGATATTAGCTTTGAATAATTGTATAGTTGAGGAAGAATAAGCAATTCATTAAATGTTATTGAGGAAATAACGATGGATTATAACATAGGCAATTCACGCCCAGACTCAACGACCGAAAACTATTATATTCTTGTTGTGGACGATGAAGGTGCAATTCGCTACTCCGTTAGCAAAACTTTACAACGTGTTGGCTATCACGTGAGCGAAGCGGAAAGTGGCGAAAAGGCTTTAGAGATGATGGTGCAACAAGAGTTTGATGTGATCCTCACGGATATTCGGATGCCCGGCATTGATGGCGTAGAGCTACTTCGTCGCATTAAAGAAATCGCCCCTGATGCCAGCGTCATCTTGATGACGGGTTATGCCAGCTTGAGTACCGCTGTTGAGGCATTACGCTTGGGCGCACATGATTACCTCATCAAACCTAGTTCTAGCCAAGACATCAAGCACAGTGTGTCTGAAGGATTGCGTCGCTCTCGCAATTTGAAGCGTCGGCGTGACCTCTTGAAGATCATGCAGCGCAATCTTTCTGATCTTCAATCCAGCCAAGTGAAAGACTATAACAATTATGAACCGCGTGATTTCACCGCGTATGCCTCTGTGGATGAGCCGGAACCTATGCTAGATGCCGGTGGAAGTATGCAACTGGGCGCATTGACTGTTTATCCGGGCAAATACCAGATCTCGGTGCATGATACCCCAATTGACTTAACGCCCACAGAATTTGATTTGCTGTTGTATTTGGCGGCGCATCAAGGGCGCGTAGTCTCTTGTCATGAGTTGGTACGTGAAGTGCGAGGGTATGCGGTGGGGGAAGCCGAAGCGCGTGAGGTGATTCGTCCACACGTTAGTAACTTACGTCGCAAACTCAAGGAAGTTGGACTAGATGAGGATTTGATCGTCAATGTTCGTGGTATTGGTTATCGTCTAAGCGATAATCCATGATTGCTGGTTTTCAACTTGCCAGCCATTCGTTAAGATAATTCGTCATTATTGGCTGGCAGGAATGTTATATGCTTAAACGTTCGATCATTCTTTTGGGGTTGTGGTGTGTTTTGTATCTGGGTTACTTGGTGCCCAATACACAGGCGGATTCATGCTCAGCGGAGGGCACCCTCCAGCGCAACACATACCGAAGCCATCTTTCACAAACCACCATGTACTACACGGTTTACTTGCCACCGTGTTATGATCCCTCCCAAACCTATCCCACGCTCTACTTGTTGCATGGCTCTGCCAGTTATGACGACCATTGGTTACAACTGGGGCTAGAACAAACCCTAAACGAAGGCATACGAGACGGCATCTATCCTGAAACAATCGTCATTCTTCCTTACGGTGAATGGATCGCTAATGAGAACCGATTCGATTCTATGTCCTTTGAAAACGTATTCTTGAATGAGTTGATGCCCGATGTTGAAAGTCATTTCTCCGTTAGCACACAATCACGACTACGCGCGATAGGGGGAATCTCACGTGGGGGATTCTGGGCATTTGAGATCGCCTTCCGTCACCCTGAACTGTTTCAATCAGTTGGGGGGCACAGTGCTTATTTCGACCTGTACCACGCACCAGCAGAAAACAATCCCCTTGATTTGGCGTTGAACGCACCGGACATCGAGCCATTACGCATTTGGTTAGATCGAGGTGCGGATGATTTTGCACGCCCTGGTTTAGATGAAATGGATTTGCGTTTGATGGAACGTGGCTTGAACTATCGCTACACAGTCCATGAACAGGGGATGCACGATAATCGCTACTGGACGGAGCATTTAGCAGAATATCTCGCCTTTTATACGGAACCATGGGAAACGCCTTTATCAGCCTCTTTGCCTGACCCCTCAGCTTTTGTTTTCACTGCCCCCCGTCAACTCCCACCCGATCCCTTAGCTTTCCAATATGCCCCCCCTACCTTGCCTGCCAAACGGGTTTACCTGCCAGTTGTTGCTTTCAACAGCACGCAAACCGCTCTGCGTCAGCCCCAGTGGGAAGCTGTTTTAGAGGGTTCGCTGGATGAAACCTTGATTCTCACCCAAGCGATCTTGGAGGAGCTACGAACTTATGGGCTAGAGTTGAATCCCTCTCGTTTGGTGGAAGATGAAACAGCACTTTTAGAACGCCTGCGCAATAACCGAGACAATTGGTCAATCCTTCCCTTTGAAGCCATTACGCCACGTCACCGCATGTTATGGATTGACTCGCACTCTCCTTTACAGCTACTACAAGATCAAACCTATGCTTTATCGTTCAATAGTGGACAACCGAACTTCTACCCATCACGCTTAACCACCCTCACTATTTCAGGCGTGACAGCAATGACGCGCGAGTCTATGCCTGCTCTTGACCAATACGGGAGTGCATGGGCAAGCAGTGGAATAGCGGATTACACCACGCAGGCAGACTTCTTTCATACCAGCAATGAGGTCTCATTTGTTGAAGGCTGCCCCGCTCCCACCGATGAGATGCTAGGGGCGTTTTGCTCTAAGCCTGAATACTTTGATATTCTCAAACGTATCGGTATCGACATTGTGGAGTTGACTGGAAATCATAATGCGGACTATGGGTATCAGGCTTATACACAGTCGCTTGAGATGTATCGTGCTAATGGTATATCCATTGTTGGGGGCGGAGACAATTTAATAGAAGCACAACAACCCCTTCTGTTAGATCATCATGACAATCGCATTGCGTGGGTCAGTTGTAACGATGTCGGTCCTTACTATGCGATCGCCACGGATGCACAGCCAGGGGCGGCATCCTGTCAGGGAAGTTGGCTTCGTGAGACGCTTCAACGATTAGATAGCGAAGGCTACTTTGTGATCGTCACCGTACAACATACAGAGGTGGAAGATTACTTGCCCCCATTGGAGATTCAACAAGATTTCAGCGTGATCTTGCTTTGGGGGGCAGATGCGGTGTTGGGCACCCAAGCACACAAACCGCAAACCTTTGAGATTACGGGAACAGAGTTTCCTAAGTTTACGCATTATGGCTTGGGGAACTTGTTCTTCGATCAGGACTTTTGGGGGAACTCACGCTTCTTCATGGATACCCTCTACATCTATGAGAATCAATTGCACACGGTTGATCTCTTCTTGGGTATCATTGAAGATCAAGCACGCCCTCGCCAAATGACGCGCGATGAGGCACAAAACTTTTTAGAGTTCATGTTCATTGTCCATAATGGTGTGCGCCAATGAAGCCCGTTCATTTGCTTTTGCTGGCGATCCTCATAGGGTTACTGGGGGGGCGTTCATCGTTTGCACTTGAGGATGAGTCCGCCCTTGTGGAATCCCTCATACAGGAGATGACACTTGCTCAAAAAGTAGGGCAACTATTCATGGTCGGTTTATACGGTACAGAAATGACCGAAGATGCACGTGATTTCATCACGCGCTATCAACCCGGCTCCGTTGTGTTATTTGAGTATAACGTTGGTACGGTCGCTTCCATCACTCAATTGGTGAATGATTGGCAACGTACCATCTTAAGTGTGGGTGAAGTTCCTCTCTTGGTAGCGGTTGACCAAGAGGGGGGGCGGATCAATACCCTTGAAGAGTCGCCCTTCACCCAGTTTCCCGCGCCCATGCTTTTAACCGCTACCCGTAACCATAACCTCACTTTTGAAGTTGGACGTGCCACTGCCTTAGAGTTATCCGCCGTGGGCGTTCACATGAACTTAGCCCCCATTGCTGATTTAGAAACCAACAGACGTAACTCAGTTATGTTCCGCCGCTCATTTGGGAGTGATCCACAGATTGTTGCGCCCACCCTGTCAGCCTATATTCAAGGGCTACAATCAGAAGGGGTTATGGCAACGCTCAAGCACTTCCCCGGACACGGCGATACCTCTGCAGATTCACACGTTGAATTGCCCATCATCACCAAAAATATGGACGCGCTACGACAAACAGAATTACAACCCTTCATGGCGGGCATTGATGCTGATGTAGGGGCAATCATGATGGGGCATCTTTGGCTCACCGAGCTTGATCCAACTGATGATGTGCCCGCTTCATTATCGCAAGCCGTTGTAGGGGGAGTGTTGCGGAATGAATTGGGCTTTGATGGGTTGGTCATGACCGATGCACTTGATATGGATGCCATTGATACGCGCTATACCTTATCGGAGGCAACCCTTTTAGCAATTCAAGCTGGGGTAGACATTATCACCGTCGGACCTCATGTGGGGACAAAGACCATTGCCACTGCTATAGAGGATTTGGCGCGTTCGGTTGAGCAAGGAGAAGTGAGCGTACAACGGATTGATGAATCCGTTCGGCGGATTTTGTCTGCTAAGGTGCGGTATGGTGTGATGGATTGGCAAGCGCACACGCCTGAACATGCACAAGCGTTGCTGGAACAATCCCCTGGTGGGGCATTGTTGAAACCACTCTTTGATGAGGGGACAACAATTGTCTATGATGATTATAACCTGTTGAACCAAGCACAAGACCCACAATCACAGGTCTTGTTGATCTACCCTTTTGAGCGTTTAGAATCCGTTCGCTATTGTCAGGCGCATCGTCCCTCAACTTGGATTGTAGGGCATAGCATTCCTCCCAGTGCCACGCAATTGGAAGAGATTGCTAGGGTATCTCCAATGGCGGATGTCATCATCACCTTCACTCAAAATGCTTTATTGATGCCAGATCAAGCTATTCTACCGAATACCTTGCCTAACGAAAAAACCATCGTCGTGGCATACTGGTCTCCATACGATTTAGACGCATTTGAAAGACGACCCGGTGCCTATCTTACCAGTTATACCCCCGATCATATCGCTTTCGATTCCATTTGTGGGATTATCTTTGGGGCGTATCCTGCACGTGGTCAACTACCTATCCATTTAGGAAGTGATCTTTTGGCGGGAACTGGCGTGATTCGTTTGGGTGGAATGCAGAACATGTTACAATAAAACGTAACCTTGTGAGGATTTGTTGATGGGAACACTCAATCCAGATTTACTTTCCAAAGAACTTGATTCTGTGATGAATCGCGCCGTATCTATTAAAGATAAACATCGCCATGCCCAGTTGATGCCAGAAGTGATTTTGCTGGTATTATTGGAGGAAAAAGGCACCGCCGCTGACCAACTGTTGACTAAGTTTGTCCAAGAGCGTGGGGTTGAACTTGAACGGCTTGTCCGCAAAGTCGCGCTTTCAGTGGATACGCGACGCGATCAAAACGGCAACTTAGATTTTGTCGCGCGTGAGAATCGCTTAGTTCCGATGTCACGCCAAACGATCATCATGTTGGATGATGCGCTCAGTTTAGCCAATAGCAAAGATGAAGTGCGCGTGGATACCGACCATCTGTTGAGTGTCATGGCGGAAAGCCATATCAGCACCAGTGGAATATTGCGCGAATTTGGCATCACCCCCAAATCCATCACCGATTTGTTGACAGATTCTAGCCAGATCATGCGCCGTAGTGGGACAACCAAAGACTACGTGGCTGGGGCAAAAGCAGGACAAATCAAAGCGGTGTATTTCCGTGAAGACCTGCTACGCGAGATCATCAATATTGTCACCCAATCCGTTAATCGACATGTGATCCTCATTGGGCAAGATGGCGTGGGCAAACGCACACTTGCCTATAGCCTCGCCTTGTTAATGTCGGAAGGCAAAGGACCCGCAGGGTTGAATAGCCTCGTACAAGTGGATGAAACCGCCTTGCTGGACAGTGACCATAAAGCTGTGCGTGCTGGGTTAAATCAAGCGCATGGGGGAATCTTCTTCATTCCACACCTGCACCGCTTTTTCGGAGGACCCGCTCGCGCAGAGTTCACCAAAGCGACTCCCTTGATCCAAAAAGCATTTTTAGATGATAACCCTGTCATCATTGCCACCAGCACCGAGCAAGATTATAACGAACGCCTTGCCAAAGTTAGCGCGATTGTGGAGCATTCCCAAGTCTTACATGTTGATGAACCAACGGTTGATGAGACGATTGAAATCCTCAAAATCATGAAACCACATCTCGAAGCGGACTACCATATACGAGTAGAGGAATCCGCTTTGGTTTTGTCAACGCGCTTGGCAAAGCGTTACTTATCCACGATGCCCCTGCCTCGTAGCGCAGAACACCTAGTCCATCGTACCGCCGCCATGATTAGCATGAGCCAACAATCTCATTTGGCTTTCCGCCCCAGCGTGAATAACTCTGATACGATGGATGCGGAAGATGTCACCCTAACCATCAGTCAGATGACCGGCATTCCCGTTAACAAACTGGGTGAGGACGAACGTCTGAAATATGCCAGCATGGTGGAGTATCTGCAAGAACGGGTGATCGGTCAGAATGAAGCAGTGCTTGCTATTTCACGCGCTATCAAAACCGCACGGGTGGGGTTGAAAGATGCCAAGCGTCCAGTGGGTGCATTTTTGTTTTTGGGTCCTACGGGCGTGGGGAAGTCCGAATTGAGCAAGGTCTTGGCGGAGTTCATGTTCGGCAGCGAAGATGCCATGTTGCCCTTAGATATGTCCGAGTTTCAAGATGAAAGTAGCTTAAACCGTTTGATAGGCTCTCCTAGCGGATATGTTGATAGCGAAGCGGGGGGGCAACTAACCGAACGAGTGCGCAAGCAACCCTATTCAATCGTCTTGTTTGATGAGGTGGAAAAAGCGCACCCGCGCATCTTGGATATTCTGTTGCAAGTGATTGATGAGGGACGCTTGACGGATGGGCGTGGGAACACGACACGCTTTAGCGAAACCGTGATTATCCTCACCAGCAACTTAGGCGCACGTCAACTAGCTGTTCCCGTTGTCACCGAAGAGGTGCGTGAGCAAGCGATGGTAGAAGTGCGAGAGTTCTTCCGTCCAGAGTTTATCAATCGTTTAGATGAAGTCATCATGTTTAACGCTCTCGATAATGATAGCCTCTATCAAATTATGGGGTTGTTGTTGAAACAAGAATCTAAAATGGCGAGTGACCGCGGTTTAACCCTCACCTTTGATGATAGTGCTAAACAGTGGATGCTTTCACAAAACCATGAACCGGAATATGGGGCACGTCCCTTGCGCCGAATTATTCGACGAACCGTTCGTGAACCGCTGGCAGACTTTCTCCTCAAAGCAAACCCACCCGCCGGGACTCAGGTTCGGGTTGTTTATCACCACAACCACTATGGCTTAACATTTGAAGCAATTGTGAATGGTCAAACCATCGAGATTGGGGAATGAGAAGATGAAAGCCATCGAAAAACCAGATACAGCATTGGATGCGTGGATCGCTGTTTTACAAGCGAGTTATCAGCAGGTGAGTCCGGATATTTTGTTGACCTTGTTTGCTTATAGTACCAATGGTGGGCAACATACCTTATGGGGAGGGCGGTGTACTGCTAACCAGTACCTGATTGAAGTCATGGATAACCAAAGTATGGCAAGCGTTTTGTCGTTGCTGTATGAGAAAACCATCAAGACTTCTAACCTCATTCCAGAGTCTATTCAAGAAAGTATCAACATCAAAAGCTACAGCACGGCTCAAACGCTTGACCGTGCCACGCACAATATTTTAGATCGTTTGGTGTGGGGTATTCAGGTCATCTTCAAGGAAGATTGGAAGATGATGATGACCATCACCGTAGATGATTATGCCACCTCACGAACACAGGTTCGCTTGATGGCACGGCAGAATACTGTTCTGGTGGGGGGGCGTGGGATCACCCTACGAGATTCCGCCACTGAACTCTATCACAATGCAAAACCTTATTTTTCAGGAATACAACAACAATAGACATTGGAGGATTTTCATGCCACAGGTTATTAGCACTATCTTTCGTAAGTATGATATTCGTGGGGTTGCCACTGGGGATGATGCCCAACTTACCCCAACTTTGGCGCATTATGTGGGGCAGGCGTTAGGGACATACCTACCCAAGCAGTTTGGCACGGAAAGGGTGTTTGTGGGGAGCGATAACCGTTTGACTTCTCCTGCATTGAAGGCGGCAATGATCGCTGGCTTGGCTTCAACGGGAATCAATGTGACGGATATTGGCGAAGTCCTAACCCCAACCGTTTACTTTGCATCCGCCAGTTATGCAGGCGTGGGGGCAGGCGTGATGATTACCGGTAGCCACCTCACCACGCAATATAACGGGATCAAGATGGCATACGGCAAACTTGCCCTATCCGGCGACCAAATCCAAGACCTGCTTCAAATCATCCAAACCGATGCCTTTTCCGTTGGGGATGGGGTGGTGACGCAAGACCTCGATATGATCCATAAACACATGGAGACAATCGGTGGCAAGGTCAAACTGGAACGCAAGTTCAAGGTGGTGTTGGATGCGGGCAACGGCTTAAGCGGAAGCTATGTTCCCAGCGTATTAGAAAAGCTAGGTGCAGAAGTTGTGTGCCTGTATTGTGAACCCGACGGCACGTACCCCAATCACCTACCGAACCCTGAAGATACCGAAATGACCAAAGACCTTGAGGCGAAGGTAGTAGAGGTTGGCGCAGATCTAGGCTTGGCGTTTGATGGAGATTCGGATCGTTGCGGTTTTATTGACAATCATGGACATCACATTGCTGCTGACCGCCTCTTGGCATTGTTGGCACGCGATCTTCTCTCACGCCATCCGGGCGCAAAGGTCGTCTTTGATGTGAAGGGGTCTTTAGCACTGAGTGATGAGATCAAGAAATATGGTGGCGAGCCGATTATGTGGAAGTCTGGTCACAGCTTGATGAAGGCGAAGATGAACGAGATCGGTTCATTGCTAGGGGGAGAGGTGAGCGGGCATCTGTTCATTGGCGAAGATTACTACGGTTTTGATGACGCGCCCCTCGTTGCTTTGCGGGCAATGGAAATCTTTTCTAAGTCTGAAAAGACTGTTGCTGAAATCTTTGCCGAAATCCCAACGTTGGTTGCCACCCCAGAAATCATCCTCTCTGCTCCTGATGAAGTTAAGTTCAGCATCATTGCCGAGCTAACCGAGATGCTTGCCAGCGATTATGAGGTTATCACGGTGGACGGGGCACGCGCAGTCTTCCCTAGCGGATGGGGCTTAGTACGTGCATCCAATACTCAACCGGCTGTTACGCTCCGTTTTGAGGCATACACTCGTGAAGAGATCGTTCAGTATATGAAGCACTTCCGCGCGTTGATGAGCAAGCATACTGAAATTGACTTCGCTAATTTTGATAAGCAGATTGACGCATTTAGCAACTAATCCACTATGACAGAGGATGGGGTAGCAAACCTACCCCATTCGCTAATGCTAGTTGAAATCGGTATAAAGCGAGGGAGCATTCTTCTGGACGGTTTCTTTGCCTAGCTTTTGTTCTAGTTTCTGCCGAAGTTTAGGGGTTTCTTCCGCCCATTTGCTTTGTAACTCTTCTTTGTTTGAAGCGCGACTATTCCCTGCTGGGGTGGATATGCCACCAGCAATAGCAGGGGCGGTGGTAATTTGCTTAGATAGATGCAAACTTCCACATTGCGGGCAAGGGGGGGCAGCATCATGAAAGCCATGTCTTGCCTCAAACACCGTTTCACATTGATGGCAACGATAATCATAAGTTGGCATAAGTCATTCTCCGATGTTGTGCTGATTTGATATGATCCAGCATAGTTGAGTTGCTTGAATCCGATTGCTTTCATATAATAACCGTTAATCTAGCAAGGGTATATGCCATGAGTTTTATTGACAAGGATACTGCAAACCGACTTAAGCAGGTGACTGGGCAACCACAGCCCACACCCGCCAGCGATGCAAATCACAACATTGACCAATACTTCATCCTCCGTGCCAGAATGCTTGGCGTGTTGATTCGGGATGCGCGGATGAAAGCATCACGCATTGAGGCGGATTGTGCCCATGTGGTGGGGGTGTCGCAGGCAACTTTCAGCAACTGGGAATTTGGGGATGAATCCCCCACGCTTCCGCAACTTGAGGTGCTGGCAAATTTCCTCAACATTCCCATCAGCCATTTCTGGAGTCAAAAGACACTGGTGAATGACTCCAATACCAGCATAACCCAAACACAGCACACCTACTTTGAAATACGCGATCGTATGATTGGGTTGATGCTTCGGCAGGCGCGTGAGCAGGCTAACCTTTCGGTTGCTGAACTGGCGCACGAAAGTGGCGTAGATGCTCAAATCATCGCGCAATATGAACTGGGGGAGTTGCCCATTCCCATGCACCACTTGAACGCCCTAGCTAATGAAGTCAACAAGAACATCAGTTACTTCTTAGATTACAGCGGACAGGTGGGGGAATTACTCGCCATTCAAGAACAATGGAAACACTTTAGCCAATTGCCAGAGGATGTGCGAGCGTTTGCCGCTAACCCAGTGAACGTTGGCTTTATTGAGATAGCCGTCATGTTAAGCAAGATGCCAACCGATAAACTACGCTCCGTTGGCGCAAGTATTGTTGACATCACAATGTAAAGGGGTGCGCAAGTGGTAGATGCGAATGGACTAAACGAACAAGGGAAGCGATTCTTTCAACAAGGGGATTACGAAGCGGCGTACCATGCTTTTGAGCAGGCACACCACGCTTATGCCGAACAGGGCATTGCCGACCAAGTGGCAGAGATGCAGGTCAACATGGGGCTAATGAAGCACACACTGGGCGACTCATCCACCGCGCTCACGCTCATGCAACAGGCACTAGAGACGTTCGTCAATATAGAGGATGGGCTTCGCACGGCACAAGTTCTGGGCAACATGGGGCGCGTTTACTTGAAACTGAATGACCGCGAACAAGCCTATCAAGCATACCGACAAGCGGCAGATCTGTTTGAGGAATTGGGCGAAAAGCAGTTCTATGGTGAGACGTTGCTGGCGATGGCGGATTTGCAGATGAAAGATGGCAAGATGATGTCCGCCGCTGGTACGTATGAGGCGGGGTTAGAACAACTAGACGACTTGAATCCCAACCAAAAGGTTCTCAAGAATTTGTTATCGCTACGCAATCGCTTCTTGGGTAGCAGTGGCAACTAAGCCATGTCATCCCCTGAACCTAAATCTGCCCCACAAAATCATGGGGTTTTGCTTGCGCTCATACTGGTGTTATGTAGCAGTTTATACCTTCTAATCTACAGTGGCTACACGGAAACAACCGATACGCGCTTCATGTTTGATGCGGTAGAGAGTTTTGTTCGGCATGGAGATTTTCTGCAAGATACCACGGCAGGGGAGCGCATGTCGTGGAACTACGACGGGCTATCATCAGCATATCCGCTCTTGCCTGTGGATGCCGAACCCCTACAGATTCTGTTAGCAAGCCCACTCTATTGGATCGCACAGCACTTGCCATTGATTGGTATGGTGCATACGGTGTGGCTATTCAACATCATGGTGATGTTAGTCATTATACCTATTTTTTATGGGTATATCCTAGAGTTAGGGTATAGCACAACCGTAGCTGTGGTGGTGACGCTAGTCTATGCCACCGCCACCAGTATTGTTCCCTACACCAAAACGTTCTTCCAAGAACCCCTAACGGTTGCCTTTGTGCTATCCATCGCCTACACCATCCATCGCTGGCAAGCGTCGTGCTATCGCCTATGGCATTGGTTGGGCATAGGGCTGGTGTTGATCGTGCTGGGGGTGTTCGCGCGTCGGTCGGTTCTAGTCGCCGTTCCCGCATGGCTCTTGATTGCCTCGCCTTATGGGGATAGCCTGTTTCGTCCTTACTGGCGACAGGTCTTGTTATGGTGTGCCATATTGGTTTTAGTGGTAGGGTTATACTACTATACCCTTCCACAAAGTGCCCAAGTCATTGACTTACGACGGGGGCATACAGGGGAATGGGTTTGGTATGACATGATGCTTCGTGCCTCCAATAACCAAGCCATACAAGGGTATCTCTTCTCCATCGGTGGGAGCTTTTGGGGGACTAGCCCAATTATCCTGTTGGGGTTATTGGGTATGGGATGGTTGGGTTATCAGCGCACCCCGCGCTATACGCTGGTCACGCTCACTATGACGCTCACCTATGTTTTCTTCTACGCCAAAATAACCAGCTTTGAATGGTTTGGGGGATTGTCTTTTCCGCCTCGTTTTCTGCTGGCACTGATTCCCTTTTGGATGTTATGTAGCCTGCCTGTTTGGGCATGGTTATTGCAGCCACGCCTAACACTTTTGCGGATGCTCACTTGGTTGGTTACGGGTAGTTTGTTGCTTTATTCCCTGTGGATTCAGTTCAACGGGGTGAGCTACTGGTGGGGAGTCTATTCCCAGTTGCTCCCAGCAGAGGCGCAGGGCTTCACCGAGTGGTACGGGGGATTGAATCAATGGGAGTATCTTCGATGGAATCTCTTGCCGACACAATGGGGAATCCGTCCTTTTGATTTCGCTTGGGTACGAAATGATAATAGCGTTTGGGGCATCGTGTTTGGTGGACTAGCCCTATCGAGTTTATGCTGTTTATGCTGGATTCATTCGCTACGTGTGCAATACCAACGCTTGCTTGTTGCCTTCCATGTAGTGGGGTTACTCGGTGGAATTTGCTGGGGAATCCTTTCCATCCGTCATGATCCTGCATATTTAGGCTTTAGTGTCGGGTTGCATCGCTTAGTAGATGCCGTCAACCAACACCTTCAAGATGGTGATACACTTCTCATAGCCAACCCCGGCTATGAAAAATTCATCATGAACTATGGAAAGTTCAAGCCAGATGTGCGCGTGATTGGCTTGCCGCTTCATCCGGGTGAACAACCTAGCCCAGATCAATATCCCCTTGTGCAAGGTGAAAACCCAATGACGTTGATACAACGACCTACTGTTCAGTTGATTGATACGATTGCACAGCGTGCTGGGAAGCTATGGGTAGTCTATGACAATAGCCAATTCATTCCTTGGTCTATTCGCCCCGTTGAACGCTACATGACACAATATTATTTCCCCGTTCAAGAGCATCTCCTTTCTGGAGAGGATGGCTTGGTTGTCCGTCTAGTGGAATATCACACGGCTGTTTCGCATTCTCCATTTGAGATGCAACCAGCGCAAACGTCGCTTTCCCTCTGCTTTGCGGAACAACTCTGTTTGAAAGGACTCACGCTTTCGGATGGATACCATTTTCAAGGGGGAGAGACTGTACCGATTGCGACGGAATGGTATGGCTTGGAAGCACTCCCCACTGATTATGTGATTGCCTTCTTTTTGGCGGATGTGGATAATCAAGTCGTGGCACAGGCACAAGATAGCCAGCCAGTAGCAGGATTCTATCCAACTAGCCAATGGCAACCGTTCGCCCCCGTTTGGGATCACCGTGCTATTCGCTTACCCACTACCCTACCAAAAGGGGAGTATCATTTGTTGGTGGCGGTTTATCACTTTGATTCAAATGGACAGTTGGTAAGGTTGCCTGTTGATACCTCCCCAAGTCTGGAATCAGGAACGATAGCTTCTCTTCCGATAAAAATTCTTGTGGAAAAGTAAGATCGCCAATCCTTAACTTGTTTGCCCTCGACAAGCCACCTAATCTTGGTCAAACTCAAAACGATTATTAAAAGGGATGAACCATTCTATGTCTTCTGAATTTGTAGTCGCGTCGTCGTTTGTATCTGACCGACGCACACCGTTTCGTTATGTCTGGTCACACATCCGCAGGCATCCTCTCCTAATTGTAGGTTTGCTCATTGGCGCAACTGCCAACGCTTTCTTTGCGGCATTCTTGTTCTTTTTGGTTGGGCGTGCGTATGATGCCATGTTGCGTGTGGGTGAATTAGGGGTAGAGACCAGCCTCGCCATTGTTTTGCAAATGGCAATTGGGATAGCCGTTTCTCAATCCGTGCGCTCAGTGTTGCAGTTCATGCGCAATTTCTCATCAGAGCTATACGGACAACGCATTGAGCGTGATGCACGCCAAGAACTGTACCAAGACCTACTAGGCAAGAGCATGACGTTCCATGATCGCCAACCTTTGGGTGAACTATTGGCGCGGGTGACAAACGATGTGCGCGAGCTGAACTTGATGATGAATCCGGGCATCAACCTCATTGTTGGGTCGGGAATTTTTTTGGTGATGCCGGCATTCTACTCTGCTTTCTTGCATCCCCTTTTGACCATCATCCCGATCTTGTTCATCCTATCCTATATCTACGCCCAGTTCCGATATGTGCGGGCATTGCGAGGAACGGCACGCCGTGTGCGCAGTAGCTTCGGTGAGTTAAATTCACACCTTGCTGAATCCTTAGAAGGGATTGAGATTGTCAAGGGTAACTCACAAGAAATGCGCGAGCATCAACGCTTTGAAAAGAATGTCGAAACCGTCTATCAGCGCAATGTTGAGCAGGCAGACCTTGAAGCGGTTTACATCCCCTTCTTGCTGTTGGGCATCGCCACCGTGTCGGGTTTAGCCCATGTGACTTATCTGGTAACTCATGGTGTCGTTCCCATTAGTGCCGTTGTCACGTATATGGGGTACTTTGCTCTATTTGGTTTTCCGGTTTTTGTGTCACAGTTTTCCTTCGCCCAGCTTGCTTTAGGTTATGCCAGCGCAAACCGTGTTTTGAGTATCCTCAATGAGAAGACGGATCTTGACCAGAATATAGATGGGGTAAAGCAACCTGTCATGGGCAAGATTGAATTTCAAGGTGTGAACTTTGGTTACAACGCGGATTCCTACGTCATCAATGAGGTCAGCTTTAATGTTTTGCCCGGTCAAACGGTAGCGATTGTAGGGCAAACAGGAGCAGGTAAAACCACACTAACCAAGTTGATTAACCGCATCTATGATGTACAACAGGGGCAGGTCTTGATAGATGGCATCAACGTGAAGGACTGGAATCTTGAATCGTTGCGCTCACAAATCAGCATCATCGAACAGGACATCTTCCTATTCAGTCGTTCAGTTGAGCAGAACATCGCTTTTAGTCGAGAGAGCTACACGCGCGAAGAGGTGATTCAAGCGGCAAAATTTGCGCAAGCGCATGACTTCATCATGGAATTGCCCGAAGGCTACGATACGGTCATTGGGCAACGTGGCATCACCTTAAGCGGTGGGCAACGTCAACGAATTGCTATTGCCCGCGCGTTCTTATCGAATCCACGCATCCTCATTTTGGATGATAGCACCAGTGCCATTGACAGCGCGACGGAAGATAAAATCCAACAGGCGATCTGGGCAGTAGCAAAGGGGCGCACTACCTTGTTGATTACTCATCGCTTGTCACAAATTCGCTGGGCAGACCATATCGTTGTCATCAAGAAGGGGCGTGTGGTGGCACAAGGAACACATGAGCAACTATTGCAGGATTCTCAAGTCTATCGGAACATTTTTGCCCACTACGAAAGCTAGGAAGATGAACTATGACAACAATCTTTAGAGGTTTAGAGGAAGACAACTATGACCGCCAATATACGGATGCGCAACTTTATCAGCGCATAGCTGGTTACTTTGCGAGTCGTCGTGGGAAGTTTCTATCTTTTGTGGGGCTGGCATTGTTATCCTCATTTCTGTTGGGTATTGAACCTATCCTCATTTCAGAAGTTGTGCGCGTGCTTGAAAACAAAACCGTCTTATCCCCACTCTATCTGATCTTTGGCATCCTCACGCTTAACATGCTTTTAGAATACGGTGCCAACTGGCTTCGTCGTCGCTTGGCAGGGCGCACCATCAGTGGGGTGGTTGCGGATATGCGTAAGGAGGCTTTTCAGGCTGCCATCTATCGAGACTTGGCGTTCTACGATAAAAATAAAACGGGCAAAATTCTTAGCCGTATCTCTAACGATACTCAAGAGTTTGGCACGATTGTTTTAATCTCCAGCGACATTATCAGTCAGATCATTTCCGTGATGATCTTGTTGGTGGTCTTGTTACGGCGCGATGTCACCTTAACATTATGGTTACTAGGGACGATTCCCTTTCTGGTGGGGTTGTCCATGCTGTTTCGGCATTGGGCAAAGATCACCACGCGCAACGGTTCACGGGCATTAGGCTTGGTCAATGATAACATTCAAGAGAGTGTTGCTGGCATTGCGGTTGCCAAGAACTTCCGTAAAGAAAAGATGATCTATGAGGAATTCTTAGAGGTGAATAACACATCCTACCGTGTGAACGTTGTACGGGGTGGGGTGATCTCTCTTGTGTTTCCTAGCTTAAACGTGATGGCGGGATTGGTGATTGCCCTGATCGTATATCTGGGGGCAAATCGCGTCTTTGCCAACCAAATCAACGTTTCGACATGGTTCTTGTTTGTGTTGGCGGTGGATCGCTTTTTCTTCCCTGCTATCACGCTATCATCATTCATCAGCCAAATTCAACAGGGGTTAAGCTCAGTTGAGCGCGTCTTCTCACTGATTGATTATCAGAACGAGGTGCAACAAATTGGGCAACAGCCTGTTATCCAACGCCTACAAGGTGAGATCGAATTTAAGCAAGTTACTTTTGGTTATCATGCTGAACACCCCATCTTTCAAGATTTCTCATTGACCATTGCTCCCAAAGAAAAATTGGCGATTGTAGGACACACCGGCTCTGGGAAGAGCAGTATTGCTAAATTGGTGACACGCTTCTACGAATATCAAGCAGGGCAGTTGCTCATTGATGGCGTGGACATTCGCACGTTGGACTTGAATACCTACCGTCAACAACTTGGGATTGTCTCTCAAACACCATTTTTGTTCAGTGGAAGCATTCGGGACAATATTCGTTATAGCAAGCCCAATGTTACGGATGAGGAGATGATGGAACTAGCAATGAAGATAGGCAATGGGGAATGGTTAGATGCCTTGCCCAATGGACTAGATACCGATGTAGGGGAGCGTGGTGCTCACTTAAGTTTAGGGCAACGTCAGTTGGTGAGCCTCATGCGTGTTCTCTTACAGAAACCCGCCATCTTTATCTTGGACGAAGCAACCGCCAGCGTCGATCCATTTACCGAGTCTCAAATTAAAGAAGCACTCGACTTGATCCTAAAACAGTCCACTTCTATTTTGATTGCCCATCGTTTAAGCACAGTGAAAAGCGCAGACCGTATCCTCGTTTTAGATCATGGGCAAATCATTGAGCAGGGCAACCATGAAACCCTCATGGCAAAAGGAGGACATTACTCCGAGTTGTATAACACCTACTTCCGCCATCAATCTTTGAGTTATGTTGAAGGGTCTAAGCAACAATTCACCATGACCAGCGAGGCATAAGGCGTTTGCCGTGTATGAATTGTTGAAACGTCATCAATTGCTATTGATGATCTGTCTGGGGTATCTTGTGTTGGGTGGCATTTATTTGAGTGCCACCCCCTTGTTTGAGGCAAGTGATGAATTGTGGCATTTGGGAATGGTGAACTATCTTGCCAACCATAACAGATTGCCTATTCAAGACCCGAACCTTCCCACTGATTATGAGCAAGAGGGCAGTCAACCGCCACTTTACTATTGGCTATCGGCACAATTGGTTCGCGCTATAGATCGGTCTGATTTTCATGCCGTCACCCAACCGAATCCCCATGTCATAGCAGGGATTCCACTGGCAACCCATAACAAGAATCTAGTGCTACATTCTGATCGTTCCATCACATACAAGGGGAGCATTCTAGCTGGCTACATCTTGCGCGGAGTGAGCTTGTTGCTAGGTTTGGTGACGTTAGTTGGAACGTTCCAAAGCGCAAAACTGGTTCTACATAGCGAGGCATGGGCAAGCGTAGCGACTGTATGGGTGGCATTTAATCCGATGTTCCTATTCATCTCTGCCTCCGTGAACAATGACAATCTAGTCATTGCCCTGAACAGCGTGGTGATTTGGTTGTTGTTGCGGATGATTGAACGAGGATATGAACCCGTCACATTTTGGGTTTTGCCCATCTTGGTTGCGCTTGCATCCTTGAGTAAACTCAGCGGAAATATCCCCGTTCCCGTTATCGCGTTCGTTGCGTTCGTGCTGTCTTGGCGGATGAAGCGTTGGGGAGCGTTCTTTCGTTTGGGCTTCACCCTACTGGGAGTGTGGTTGATCGTTAGCGGTTGGTGGTATGGGCGCAACCTTGCTCTTTACGGAGAATTGTTCGGCACGCGGATGATGGCGCAAGTTGCAGGAGAGCGTCTTGAACCCTTCACCTTGCTGACGCTGTGGCAAGAGTTTGAAGGGTTTCGTATCGCCTATTGGGGATTATTCGGCGCGGTCAACATTCTGACATGGCGTGGCTTTTATCTGTTGATGGATGGTTTTGTGCTGGTGACGTGTGTTGGACTTATCAGCGCACTCATTCGTTGGAAGACGATACCGCTCAAGATAATCAGCCTCATGGCAATCTTCGTGTTGGCATCCGCTAGTTTGATTGGATGGACATCCATCACCTATGCCTCACAAGGACGCTTGCTCTTCCCAATTGTGGCGGCAACCACCCCCTTGTTAGTGTTGGGGTTGCGTTCATGGGGGAGACAACTAGGGCGCATCTTTGCTCTGAGTTCAAGCATGTTGCTTGTGAGTATGGCAATGGTTTCTCCATTCCTAGCCATTATCCCTGCCTACCGTCCCACCCCAACGCTCACCCAATTGCCCGATGGTGTTACACCCATCTTCGCCGATTTTGGCTTTGTTGAACTGGTGGGATATAAAGCGGAAGCACGACGATACTTTCCGCAGGATACGTTGGACATCACTTTATACTGGCACATCACCCAGAAAACCCCCATTGATTATTCCCTGTTTATCACCGCTGTAGATCCGAATGGTGAGGCAATGGGCAAGGTGGATACCTTTCCCGATGGTGGGTTGCTGGCTACCTCCACATGGGATGAAGATACCCTATTCGCGGATCGTTATCATTTTGAGTTGGATGAGATGAGCGGACAATTCCCCCTTAACGTACAAGTGGGGTGGTGGGATCGCTTGGATAACTATGCGGTTGCTTATGATGGAGACGGAAAAACATTAGATGCGGTGATTTTGCAGGTGGGGGGGTATGGGGAACTCGCCCTAGATCATGACCCATCTATGCAAGAATTAACTCATGCCCCTCAATTTGCGCATCAGATCGAGTTAATCGGTTACAACCTACTAGGCAATCATCTCACGTTATCATGGCGAACGCTCGCACCCATTCCCCAAGATTACACCGTATTTGCGCATTTGATTGATCCATCCAATCAGCTAATTGTGGCACAGGCGGACACTCCGCCCACGCTTCCAACGCGCTATTGGCAAAACAATGAGATTATCACCACTGCCCATAACCTTGCTTTCCCCCCTCAAGATGCCACCCATCCTTTGCAATTGTGGGTAGGTTGGTATTCTCCTGTTGATTTTTCCCGTTTATCATTACCAACAAATCCCCAGACAAACGCCTACCTATTGTTAGAGTGGTGACACTAGCATGACCGAGTTCAATCAAGAAACCTTGTCTATGGCACTTTATCCGCGCATTGTCCGTTATGCGGATGAGATGGACAGTACCAATACTCAGGCAACTCAATGGCTTTTAGAGGGCGCACCCAACCGCGCTACAGTAATTGCTGAATCTCAAACTTCTGGAAAGGGGCGATTAGGTCGTCAATGGATCACCCCACATGGACAAATTGCAGTTTCCACCATTGTGCAAGGGGAGGCAGAGATGTCATCGCGCTTGCCCTTATTGGTCTCCCTAGCGGTATATGACCTACTAGCACAGTTGGGCATACAAGGTGTAGGAGTGAAGTGGCCCAATGATGTATTGGTCGATGGCAAAAAAATCAGTGGCATCTTGTGTGAAGCCGTATGGAGTGGCGATCAGTTTTTAGGGACGGTAATTGGCATCGGCATCAACGTGAAGGCAGAATTTGAAGGGACACCTTTAGCTGATACGGCTGTTGCTCTTTCATCTTTGGTCAATCATCCTATAGACCGAGTTGCCTGCCTTGCCGTCTTGTTATATCGTCTGGATGAATGGCTAGAGAAGATTCACACTGATGAATGGCTTGCCACTTATCGCGCACGCTTGATGCTCTTAAACCGCCCGATCACGCTCAAGCAACAAAATGGATTCTTGCATGGCATCGCATTAGACGTTGCCCAAGATGGGGCGTTGCTGGTGCAAGACGAAGGGGGGCAACTTCACACTTGTTATGCCGGGGATGTCACTTCACAAGGATGATGAATTGTGGTCAAGTTTGATTGGGAAGTGAAGTCTATAAATCCCGCACAAAAGATTCCATTAGAGGCTACCATATCTTCTGATTTGGAGAATCGCCAAGTCATGTTGCCCTTTGTGATGATGCTCATTATTTTGGTGGTGGTGGGCGGGGTGATCGGTTTCGCTTTATACCGCCTTGAGCAAATTCAAAAAACGATTCAAAACCGCCTCCATGAAACGGTGAAAGCTGAAGTTTCCTTTTTGCGTTTAGGGGATCGCACACAGTTTCTAGCCGTACAACGCAGTGCCAGCCCGTCGTGGCTAGAGACACAAGCCACCCTTTACGAAGATTATCAGTATCTCAAAACCCAACAAGTATTGACCTTGAATGCGGAGATTGTCAGTACGGTCATAGATGGGAATCGTGCCCGTGTCCAAGTGATGGAACAAATTAACGGGCAAGCGTATTTACAAACATGGTTCTATTGGAATTATGAGGATGGTTGGCGGCATGTCCCTACCGATTATACTTTTTGGGGGGAGTTAAAAACCCAAACAGGGGAATACATTAACTTAACCTATGCTGAATTAGACCAAGCAATAGCAATAGACCTACTCAATACCTTAGAGGGTGGGTTGGCACAGGTGTGCCTTTGGATCACATGTGAGCCATTGAATATCCATTTGGTATCGCGTGAGGGATTATCTGTGAATTGGAGTGTGACTATCCCCAACCAACTGGAGGTGACTTCTCCCTACGTTGAGCGTGTTGCGTTGCACCAACCCATTGCTGAAACACTCATGGGTGATGTAACCCTGCAGATTGCCAAACACTTGGCGCAAGCAAACGGGGCATCCTTGCAAACGGGTGATTTCAGTGACCGAGCCTTCATTGAAAATCAGCTAGTAGCCTATATACAATCTCATTTGTTGACTGGCGAATCCGTGAGCAATTTATTCATTGACTTGAATACCCATTTTGAAAGTCCTAAAATACAAGAAGTCTTGCAACTTTCTTTACAAAACTCCTTCATCCCTTTACTACAAGCATTGTTTGCGGAATCCATCTTGGGAGAAATGCCAATAGATTGGAGTCCTTATGCCAATTGGCTACTCAGTAGGGAACATGCCTACTGGGATATTGAAGATTCAGCAGCGTTTAACACCTTATATCTTAATGATTCTCTTTCGCAATTAGTTGCCATGACACGCTATGCTGCGTTACAATTCACCACACAACCCTACATGGGATGTCAATGGAATCGTCTTGAACAGTTAACCTGTACAACGTTGGATGCACAACAGGTTGAATATAAATGGCAATCTGAAAACTTATATCGGGTAAATTGACAAGTTAGCTGGCATTTTATAGGATAGTTAATATTCAATCACGGGAGGATAAAATGGATCTTGATGAATTGAGAATGTCTACAGTTGGTGAAGATGAAAATGAAAATGAAGGTAGCATCAACGATGTAGATAATTTTGAAACCAACATGAAACCAAAACCAAAGAACAGCAAGTTCTTGGGCATGACTGCTATCGAGCGCATGTTTCTGGCGTTCTTTTTCCTGTTGAACGTTTTAGCACTAGGCTTTGCTATTCTGATTGTGACAGGGCGATTATCCTTCTAAGTCCAGACCCTCAATCTCTTCGATGGCGCGTTGTGCGGTGATGCTGTAATAACCACTAGGGGATAAGAATAGATAATGTTGAAAATCATCTAGTGCGCTTTGCGTTGTCCCTTTGGTGTAATACAACATAGCACGTGCCCAGTACGCATCGGCGAAGTCAGGCGATAAACGGATAGCTTGATTGTAATGATCTAAAACGTGATCCCATTCATACAATAACAGCAAGGTATCCCCAAGTTGCTTATGCAGTTTGGCTATCGTGTGTGGTTCTAGGGTGGGGTTGCCATCTTTGAGGGCGGTTTCTAGGGCAAGAACAGCAAGATCATACTCAAATCTTGAAGCGTGGATGCTCGCCTTATAAGACAATAGTTCTACTAAACGATGTACCTCCACACTAGGTTGACGGAGTTGAGTGTTCAGGGTTTGTAGCGCGTGGTCACTCGTTCCATATTGTAGCTGAATCCACCAACCGACTGCTTGAGCGTTAAGGTCGTCCATTGTTGAAATGGATTCTAATAGGTTGGGTTGGACACCTTCCGCCAATTGACAATGTAACCATAGCAAGCGCGTTATCGCTTGATCGGGAACTTCTGAACAGTTGCCCTGTAGATAGGCGATTGCCCAAAGTGTTGCCTCAACCATGTCGCTTGTGGGGATGGTCAGGGTAATGGGAGCGAGGGGTTGTAGAAGTGGGGAGCGCGGAATGGGTAGAACGGTCTCCCGTTGAAGGGT
Source organism: Phototrophicaceae bacterium (assembly GCA_049318945.1). GTDB lineage: Bacteria > Chloroflexota > Anaerolineae > Aggregatilineales > Phototrophicaceae > CAIRDJ01. The sequence goes on from JBMOEO010000009.1 coordinate 61,035, forward strand.
GATGTGGCTTGTTGTTTCATCTGTTTCTAGGATGATGTCCCCCTGATTTGCTACCCATTTTAGCTCTATCCCCTGTGCTTCTGCTTGATGGGTAATTGGCAACACAAACCACATTTCTTGATTCGCTTGAATCGAAATAATGTTCGATACTCCTTGTGTCATCCCCACCCCACCCACCGTAAGATAGCCAATCCATCCCATCCAAACAGCTATAATTGCCCTTTTCATTCGGTATACCTCCCTATCATGATTCCAATTTAGCAATTGAATCATCGCACAAATAAGCGAAATAGAGTATAATTTTACGATTAACCTAATTCACTTGAATCCCTTTCATATAGGGTAGTTCAAAGTTTTACTGTTACATGAACAAGCATAAAAACCTTAGACCTATTCACTTCACTTGTTCACAGTTCAATTTGCGAAAGGAGCTTGATATAGCTTTGTGTCTATATCAGATAGCATAGTCATGGAAATTGGAACGGTTCGCGCTGTCAATATCAATGAGGAAATGCGGGGTAGTTATCTGGACTACGCCATGAGTGTGATCGTGGCTCGTGCTCTCCCTGATGCACGTGATGGATTAAAACCTGTCCATCGGCGTATCTTGTTTGCGATGCACGATATGGGATTACGCCCTAACACCTCTTACAAGAAAAGTGCCCGTATTGTTGGTGAGGTTCTGGGTAAGTATCATCCACACGGAGATAGTGCGGTTTATGACGCAATGGCACGTATGGCGCAGGACTTCTCATTGCGCTATATGTTGGTTGCTGGGCAGGGTAACTTTGGCAGTGTAGACGGCGACCGACCTGCTGCCATGCGTTATACTGAGGCGCGTCTGGCATCCATCACTGAGGAAATCTTGGTGGACATCAACATGAATACGGTTGACTTTGTGGACAACTACGATGGACAACAGCAAGAACCCCTCGTGTTGCCCGCGCGTCTTCCTAACCTTTTGTTGAACGGTGCCAGTGGAATTGCTGTGGGAATGGCAACCAATATTCCCCCACATAATCTCAAGGAAATTGTACAGGCAGAAAAATACCTGATTGATAACTATCACCGTATGGATGAGATTACGGTGGATGAACTCCTCCAATTCGTTACCGGTCCCGATTTTCCGACGGGTGCGCAGGTGTTGGCAGGGGATGAACTGAAGGAAGCGTATGCCACCGGACGGGGCAAGATTGTTTTGCGAGGACGGGTGGAAATTGAGGAAGACAAGAACGAATCTTACCGTCTCGTGTTCACTGAGATTCCCTATCAGATTGGCAAGTCCACCATTGTTGAACGGATTGCCACTTTGGTACGGGAAGGGCGACTGGAAGGAATCCGCGACTTACGCGATGAGTCTGACCGACAGGGGATGCGCTTGGTCATTGAGCTAAAGCGTGGTGCCCAACCGCGCATGGTCTTAAACCGCCTTTATAAATATACCCAATTGCAAAGTACGTTTGGCATTCAAATGCTGGCGTTGGTCAAGGGAGAACCCCGAACTATCAGCCTGAAGCGTGCCTTGTTCATTCACATTGAACATCGCTATGAGGTCATCGTTCGTCGTTCTGAGTTTGAGTTGTCTAAACTTCGCGCTAGGGCACACATCCTAGAGGGGTTGCTGAAGGCGTTAAGCAGTCTTGATGCAGTGATCCAAACAATCCGCAATGCCAAAGATACTGAAACGGCTCGGTTGAACTTGATAAACCGTTTTGAGCTTTCCGAAGCGCAGGCGAACGCCATCCTCGATATGCAGTTACGGCGGTTAGCGGCATTGGAACAGGTGAAATTGCGTGATGAATATCAAGAAGTGATGGTACGTATTACCTACCTTGAAGACCTTCTCTCCTCACCTGAGAAGATTCGTGCGCTCATTCGACAAGACTTACAAGAGATTGAAGAGACCTATGGAGACCGCCGCCGTACTGAAATTGTCTATGGGGTGAGTACCGATTTTGATGAGGCGGACTTGGTACGCAAAGAAAACGTTATCATTACTATCACGGCGAACGGTTATATTAAGCGTGTGCCTGCCCGTGAGTATCGCTCTCAACGGCGTGGGGGCAAGGGTGTCATCGGGATGACCACCCATGATGAAGACACACTAGACCAAATCATTCACAGCGGAAGCAAGGATTACATCTTATTCTTCACTGACCGCGGGAAAGTCTATTGTGAACGTGCCTACCAAATTCCAGAAACGGGACGCGCCGCAAAAGGAACGCGGATTCAAGCTATCTTACAAATGGAGATGGAAGAACACGTCACCGCTGTTTTACCCATTACAGACTTTGAGCGTGAGGGCTACTTCGTGCTGGCGACAGTAGGCGGACGGGTCAAGCGCGTTCACTTGAAGGAGTTTGCTGATGTCCGCCCCAGTGGGTTGATCGCCTTGCGTCTTGATGAAGGAGATCGGCTTGGTTGGGTGAAGTACACCGATGGCGACCAAGATATTCTCATGGCAACGGCATTAGGGCAATCCATCCGCTTTAATGAGCAAGATGTGCGCGTGATGGGACGCACTGCTGGGGGAGTCAGTGGTATCCGCTTGGATCAAAAAGATGAGGTCATTTCAATGGATGCCATCAAACCTGAGGATACGCACATCCTTGTTATCTCAGAACAGGGTTACGGTAAACTCTCATTGATTGAAGATTATCCCCTTCAAAAACGCTATGGCGGAGGCGTTAAAACGATGGCGACTTCCTCTAAAACGGGACCTGTTTCTGCGGTGCGGTGCGTCAATGTGGAGGATGATGTGATGCTCATTACTGAACAGGGGACAGTCATCCGTAGTAGCATTGGGCGAATTCGTGAATCTTCACGCAATACAAAGGGTGTCACCATCATGAATGTGAGTGATGGGGATCGCATTGTGAGCGTCGCCATTGTCACCCGTGAGGATGAAGATGATGATGGTGGTGATTTGGAATTGGTGTCCACCTCCAACGGAGATCAACCCGATGAAGCGTCTATGGACGTAGAATCTGAAGAATAGCGTGGCGAGTATATAACAAAAATGCCGTATAGAATTCTATACGGCATTTTTTATGGGATGGATAAGGGCTACTTTTATTTCTTCTTGGCAGGAGCTTTGGTAGCTTCTGCTGCTTTGAGGGCTTCTTCACGACGGGCAGCGGAAGATTGCGCAATGCGAACAATCATCTCTTCTGGGTCATTCAGAATCTTATAGCCTTCACCCAATTCTAATTGGCGCACATAGATAGAATCCCCAACATTGGGAACGCTAGTCAGGCTCAATTCAATCTTGCCGATGATCTTGGTAGCCAACATTTCGACACGTACCTTCAACCCGCCGGTGAGCAAGATACCACGACGAGACGCTACTGCCGCGCTTTCACCCACTAAGCGAATAGGTACTTCGATGACAATACGGGAATTTTCATCCACTGCAAAGAAATCAACATGCTTGATTTCTTTGCGGATTGGGTCACGTTGAACTTCACGTGTTAGAACGCGGTAGTTGGTTTCATTTACGTTGAGGTCAATCAGGTTGGTACTTCCTGCCTTCATGAGCGCAACTTCAACTTCACGATATGCCATTTCAATTGAGAACGCCTTCACTTGCGGACCGTATACCACACCCGGTACCAATCCTTGGTTTCTCACTTTTCTGCCTTCAACCAAACGGGGGTTGGCTGTCAAAGTAAATTCAGACACCTACAGTCTCCTAAAAAAATATCTCGATGTGTTTTATACACAAAAAAACACCCACCCTATTTTGGTTGGATGTTTGGTTTGTTCTCAACACAGGAGAGAAGCGATTCAAACTCCATCAGTAAAAAATTATTGTAAAGGTCAAGAATACTCTAGTCAATGCTGATGATTCCAATATTAACTACATATTCTCCCCTAAAAAGTAGTGTATAATGTAACGCTGTTTTTCTGTAGTGAACTATGGAAAACAGATGATGATTTTGAAATTCGGAAAGGCGCAAGGCTCTTGAAAGAAAAAGTTCGCATCTTGATTTGTATCCTATACTACCTGCCGCATCGAACGGGGATGCAACTCTATATCCAACGAATCTCAGAAGAACTTGTTCGTCGGGGGCATGCTGTAACGATTTTAGCCGCCAAACATCAAACTGATTTACCCGTAGAAGAAACCATCAATGGGGTACGTATTGTGCGTGCGTGGGCACCGCCTATTCCGATCAGTCGAGGGATGGTGATGCCCACCTATCCGTCGATTTTATATCGTCTGCTACAAGAACATGATGTTGTCAGTTTGCATACCCCTATGTTAGAGACGGCTTTGATCGCCATAATCGCACGGTTGATGGGAAAGCACATCGTAGCCACACATCACGGTGACTTACATTTGCCACAAGGCTTCAGCAATCGCGTGATCGAAGGGGTCATGTTTTTCTTGTACTGGATCATGGGGATGCTGTCTAAGGAAATCGTGCTATATAGCGAGGATTATGCGCGTCATTCCTACTACGCTAAACCGTTCATGCACAAAGTCAAAGCGATTTATCCTCCCATAACCATGCCATCTCCCCAACCGGAAGAAGTCCAAAAACTACGTCAACAATGGTCAAATAATGGTGCGCCTGTTATAGGATATGCGGGGCGGTTTGTGCAAGAAAAACGTCCTGATTTGCTCATTCAATCCCTTGATACTATCCATGCCCAATATCCTGATGCACGGGTTGTTTTTGCTGGGCAGTATAATATTGCCTATGAGAATACATGGGAACTGTATCAACCGATTGTCCAACAGTATCAGAATCATCTGATCTTTTTGGGAATGATAACAGATATGCAGATGATGGCAAATTTTTTTGCCGCGTGTGATGTCCTCGCGTTAACTAGCGATAGCGAATGTTTCGCCCTAGTACAAGTTGAAGCGATGCTATGCGGTACACCAGTGATGATGACCAATATTCCGGGGGGGCGTGTGCCGGTTAATGTAACCGGAATGGGCAAGCTGGCAATCGCTGGAGACGCACATTCTATGGGGGAGGCAATTCTTGATTTGTTGAATCACCCCGACCATTATCGTAAAGATCGACAAGAGATCGAAGGCATCTTCTCGTTTGAGCAAACCGTCAATCAGTATGAGGCATTATTTCAACGGCATGCGTGATACCACAACGACAACAGTTTCACCCGAAGTAATCGCCCGTATGACACGTAATGAAGCGGATATGGCTTTTAAGAAGCGTGTGCAAAGTATCTTTGAGTGGGTGAATCCGCAACCCGATGATCTAATTTTGGATGTACCGTGTGGGCGTGGTTTTTATTTGAACATGATGAATTATGCCACCCAAGCGTATACTGTCGGTGCGGATTTAGAATGGGATGTGTTGTTGAAGGCACAGCGCAACACACAGGGTTTAGAGCGTGTGGCACTGAATCACTCAAGCATTTATCGCCTCCCATTCGCCGATCATACTTTTGATGCGGTTATCCTTTCTGAAGTGTTGGAACATCTTGATGATGATGTGGCAGGGCTACGGGAGGCATGGCGTGTCCTCAAGGTGGGGGGCGTGGTAGCGATTACCGTACCCCATGCGAACTATCCGTTTTGGTGGGACCCAATCAACAAGACTTTAGAGACTTTCTTTGATACGCATATTTCCACTGGGGTTTTTGCAGGCTTATGGGCAAACCATCATCGCTTGTATACCCGTCAACAACTAGCGGATGCCGTCTTAGAAGCGGGTTTTACAATCGAAGAAGAGCGTTCATTCACTCACTATAGTTTCCCATTCATCCACAACTTAGTGTATGGATTCGGCAAACCTCTGTTAGAATCTGGTTTGCTACCGGACGATATGGCGAAAGCGGCAGATCGCACACGTTTTGATGACAATGATGGTAGTCTTTTGAACCCCATTAATTTGGGATTGGCGGTGCTAAACTTGTTTGACCGCCATAATCAGATCAGCGAGCCAGCTGATCGCACAACCGTTAACTTGGCACTGAAGGCGCGTAAGACGGCTTTATGATGACTGAAGATCAACAACATTCAACGGAACTTGATACCACGCTTGATGAGTTAGAACCCGTTCGCTCTTTTGAGGAACTATCGCTAGGACAGGTGCTGGAACACTGGTTGCGCAATCCACGCCAAACATGGCAGGCAGTGCTTGATTTGGCGAGCCAACCCCTCCCGAACGCTTCGCAATTGGATGAGGTCTTTGATGGTGGGGCATCGGTCTCTTTGGAGACTATTCCAGAGATTGAAGCTCTC
>JBMOEO010000010.1:0-65231 GCA_049318945.1 Phototrophicaceae bacterium
AACGGAATGGCATCGGGCGGGTGGGGAGCTGGGGATAGCTACTTTGCAACCAGCATCGCGGCAATGTGCGTGTTATCAGGCTTGTTCTTTGCCAGATTGCTTCATAACCAATGGGAGATTGCGCCGAATCATCGGTGGATGGCGTGGATAAAACCGATCACCACACGCGCCACCCCCTCCCTTGTGGCAATGATTGCCAGCGTGGTCGTTCCGCTATGCTACATTGGCTATGGGTTGAATACGCTCAAAATGCCCACCAACCTACCCGTCTATGAAACAGTCGCCCATTGGTTACGGATCACACCAAACGCCCCCGCCCATGTGGGTGAAAAAACCTTCTACGATTCTGCTGGGCGCATTGCTGGGGGATATGCTGACATTGGGCACTTCACTACGCCCGCCGATGTTGAAGCTGGCTGGCGGTTAGTGGAGCTGATTCAAGCGTCAGATAAACCCGTCATCACCGAAGATGCCGGCTTCAATATTGTGGCAGGGCGAGAAGTCATCACGAATCCTACCCAACTACGCAACCTTGCCCATAATGATCTGTTTGATGATACCGAGTTGATTCAGATGATTGAACAGCAGGAATTTGGGGCGATTATCTTTCGCGCTCAGTTCTATCCGCCAAGCGTGTTACAAGCCATTCATGAGGCATACGAGCCGAACGAAAGCGAAAGCGTGATGATGAACGGATTTAAGTATATCATCATGCGCCCACGCACCGATTAAGATACATAAATTTAACGGAAGGGTTGCCCCGTAAAACAGGCTTTCATGTACAATAAACATGTTTACCCTTCCACTTGCATACTCCCCAATTTTAGGAAGTTCGTGTATGACTATCGCCTACATTACTCATAAACAATTCAATCAACATGATATGCCCGGTCATCCTGAACATGGCGGGCGGTTACGTGCGGTGTGGCAAAAGATGGAAGAAAGCCATGCGGATGAAGCGGTGTTGTCCCTGATACCTGATCCCATTGACGAGGCAACCTTACTATTAGGACACACGCCCCAACACCTAACCAAATTGGGCACGCTTGAAGCCCATCATCAAGGGGGAATCGCGCTCATTGATGCCGACACTTATATGACTCCCCTTTCCTATACCATCGCTCGGCGATCAGTTGGCGGGGTGGTGTTGGGGGTGGATAGCGTCATGGATGGAACGGCGCATCAGGCAGTGGTGGCAACGCGCCCACCCGGTCATCATGCCACCCGTAACCGCGCGATGGGCTTCTGCTTGCTAGGAAATGTTGCCATTGCTGCCCGACATGCCCAGCTAAAATATGGTCTTGAGCGTGTGGCGATTGTTGATTTTGATGTGCATCATGGCAACGGCACACAAGACATCCTTGAGGAAGATGATAGCGTACTCTTCATCTCCACCCACCAACACCCCCTCTACCCCGGCACAGGCATGGCGGAAGAAATCGGTAGCGGACGCGGTGAAGGCTTCACCTTGAATATCCCCATGAGCGCAGGCGGTGGAGACCGTAATTATGCTACCGTCTTTGATGAAATCATCTGGAAAGCGATCACACGTTTTAGCCCAGAACTAATCATTGTGTCGGCTGGATTTGATGCGCACTGGGCAGACCCACTAGGTGGGATGCGTTTGTCCTTACAAGGGTTTCAATATCTGACGGGGCAACTCAATCAAATGGCAAACCGCTTTTGTGAGGGACGCATCGTCTATGCTATGGAGGGGGGATATGACTTGGAGGTCATTGGATGTGGTATCACCAACATTGTTGGGCAACTGGCTGGCTTGCCCATATTAGACCCACTCGGCGCAAGCCCCAACGCGCATGAGCCAGACGTGAGCGTCCTGTTAGATCGCCTCCGTCACCTACACGGATTCTAAGATGCCACTGCGGGGGGAACGTGCGAGCCGTCCCCCTGCACGGATGATTACTCAGACCGCAGGCTTGCCTGAATTTGCTGTAAATTCTTTTGGAAGCTCTCTAGTTGTAGATATTGCGTGCGATACTTGCTGGTCAACAATTCTAGCTTGGTGAAGATGGGCTTCAAGATTTGTACCCCGTAAGCCTTGAGGCGTTGTTGTTCGGTTTGGGTGAGGTTATTGAGCGTGGTCGTAAAACTCAATTGCAACTGGTCAACCCGTTGATCGAGTTCGGCGTGGGTATCGCGCTGGACGCGGTTGAAGTAGCGTACAGCAGCCACCCCACCAATGACAGCAACAGGGGTAGCCACCGCTACCACCAAGATAGACGCGCCCACCAGCAGACTTGCCGCCCCTTCTACAGCAAGCGTACCCGCCAAAGCCAGCAAGCCCCCCAAAGTTGCCAGTATGCTCACAGTGAACCCGTTCATGTTGGCTTCAAAACTATCACGCATCTCACTGATTGCCTTCCCTGTTGAGTAGGTCTCTAGTTCAGTTTGGGCAATGCGGATTGCTTTTTCTAAGTTAGCGCGTTGCTCTGCAAAAGAGGCGGCATCGGGACCGGATAGTTCTTGATCGAGCAATTCCTTGATCTGATTGAGGCGGTCAATCACCCCTTGCCAATAGGCGCGGCTGTTGTCCACTACTGATTTAACATACTCTGAAGTGGTCAACCCCACCACCTGAAGGGCATTCCCCACCACCTGATCTTTGAATTCATTTTGAACCTGTTCGCGGTTGGGGATGCGCAACATCCGCCCGACGGATAAATTCGTGCGGATGAATTCATGCCCACGTTCGCGCAATGCTTCTAGGGTTTTGGTGATTTCCAGATGTGCCTCTTGAAGTTGGACGTTCAAAAGTTGCGTGTTCCGTTCTAGTTGAGTTTGAATATCCTTAACGCGCAAGGTGTCCTGTTGCACCACATCTAGGCTCTGTTGTGTCGCTTGTAGGTGTTTTTCTAGCGTGCGTTCCGCCATCACCATCTGTGATTCTAACTTTTGCTGGAGCAACGAGCGCGAAGCGAACACACCGCGCAAATGGGCACGCACCGTTGAGATGTTCCCATCTTGCCCTTGTCGTTCCTTTTTTGCAGAGACAGCGAACAACAACGGTTCAATCCCTAATGTCTCTTTGATTTGGCGTTGCACAAAGCGACGCACTTCTTCTTGTTCAGCTTCTTCTAACAAGTCAATCTGGTTGATGATGAGGACGATCTTCTTGCCATAGTTCTTCGCCAAGTCCAGATACAATCGCTCCGTATCAGCAAACGCACGTTTAGCAGACATCACAAACAAGACCAAATCGCTACGGTGTAAAAAGTCTTGCGCGGTGAGATCATGCTTGGCGAAGATCGAACTGGTGCCCGGCGTATCCACAATCGCCACCCCTTCTGAGCCGGTGTTGGGGTGCCCCCATACGCGGATTTGTCCCCCGTCTTGTAGGGTGGGCTTGCGTTCAGGGGTGGGAGCATAGCGAATCACCTCGATGAATTCTGTCGTTGGGGTAATCCCCATCGGCAAAAGATCATCTTCCAGCAAGGCGTTAATGAAGGTGGACTTCCCTGCGTTAAATTCACCAATGACCGCCACAATGTAGAACATAGAGCGCAAATCGTTAGCAAGTTCACGCAAGCGTCGCCGATCATCTTGGGCAGATTCTGAAAGGGATTGCGCTATTGTCTCCAATAAGGTGATGGTTTGCTCACGCAGTAGGTTTTGATTATTTTCTGATGGGGTTTGCATAGGACTATGAACCTCCTAGATTGCTGAAGAGATGACGCTTGCCAAAGTTATTGAGCGATTTTTCAATGTTGGACATATTTTGCTGTAAGCCTTGTAGCCGTGCGACCTGCTCTGATTGTGTTGAAAGTTGGGCATCAATCAAGCGTGTGAGGGGTAGAACGCTGTTGCTTCGCAAGCGCGTTCCATAATCAATCTGCGCTTGAAGCGCGGTTTGTAGCGTTGTCCAGTAATCCGTTTGAATCGTTTGCATGCGTTCAGTATAGACTCGCTCTAATATCCACCCTCGTAAAGGAATGGCGATCACCCCCAACAACATCACGATGACCAATACCAATACCAAACCCACCAATGTTTCTGACGGGTTCGCCACCAAGATAGTCGATAAAATCGAGAGTAAGGCAAACAAGGTCAGTTCAAAGATTGCCATATAAACAACGGTGTTTTGCAAAATGGTATCTAAGCGTTCAATCTCGCTATCGCGTGCTTGGTCTTCAATGTTCATCAGGGCGACGCGCTGATTGAGAAGGTGGGAACGGTCATAGTGGATGGGAGGGGTGACTTCCCCAATGATTTTGTCCTGCAACTCCTTGGGCAATTGATTGATGCGCTCGCGCCCATACTTCACCAAGTCGCCGATGTCGCGCATGTCATAACCCTCTAGGGTAGCAGACAAGGCATCCACATACTCCTCTAAGCGATCCAACGGATCAAAGACATGGCGACGCTCAAAAGCCGCACGCACGGTAGGACGCAACAACCCACCCAAGCGGAAGATTTCTAAAGTGCCACGCAATACTGCCACGAAGCCTTGCGAAATGTGAAAGCGTTCACGGATTGCCTCGCTCCCACGCAACGTAGCATCACCAAAGACAATACTAATCTTGTCGTGGTAGTCTTGCACCACGCCATCAAACGCCCCGCGCTGGCTTTTAATTTGCTTTTGAATGTTGGTGCTAATCCCCTGATAGCCATCTAAAACGGACTGGCGCGAATGCAGAACCATCAAGGTGGATTGGGTGGCGTTTTCCGCAATTTGAAGTGGGGTCAAAAGTTTGGTTTTGAGGCGCACCACGTCTGATAACTGTTCAGAGATATACTGCTCAATTTTGTCTATGCCACTTTGCTTCCATAAGGCAACATCACGGTTTTCACCTTGTCCTGCTTGTAACCCCTGCTTGCCCGATACCAACCATACTTCCGGCAGATAACCCAAGCGGTCTTTACTTTGCTCATGGACGTAGGTTAAAACGGTTTGCTGTTCCTCATGGGTGAGCAAGTCCGCCTGATTGAGCAGGATGATGATGCGCTTTCCATACGTCTTGAGGATATTCAAGGCATTCAAACTGGTTAGGCTCATGGCTTGGGTTGCCAACATCACCATGAACACTGTATCACAGCGGTGTAAGAAACGGCGCGTTTCTTGTTCGTGATGCTTGAAGATGCTCTCCAAGCCGGGCGTATCCACTACGCTAACGTGGCGTAGCAAAGGCGAAGGCAGGAAAATCGTATCCACTCCCCCACCCGATGCCACCCGTTCATGCTGTTCACCATAGCGCACAAATGTGATTTTATCGGTGGTGGGGGTGGGTCCTACGGGGAGCAACTGTACTTGCCCCAACAGCGCATTCAGCAAAGTGGATTTACCGGAACTAAACGGACCTACCATCACCAACAAATAAGGATGATCGGCATGAAACAGGGCATCGCGCACTTGGTTAATCAACGCGGGGTCTGCCCCGTCCACCTGTGAAAGCGTTTGAATGAGTTCAACGAACAGTTCGTATTCTTCCCGTCGAAGCGATTCATACTGGGTCAAAAGATGAGTTGAGCTACTGGATGTGGATTGTTCAGACAAATGCGTTTTCCTAGTGATTACAGTAACATTGTTTAGGATACCCCCCCGTTAGGGGATGTTCAAGTTAAGGTGTATCATCAAGTTGCTCAATTATCCATTTATCAAGGATGAATCCTATTACGATGATAAACGAATCCATCCGTTATCATGAAGATCAATTATGTGTCAGCGGGACGGTTGTTCAACCGCTCCTGCACGAACACGCCACCCCCCTGTATCTCTACAGTGCAGAGCGCATCGCCCACAATGTTAACGCCTTGCAAACAGCGTTTGCCCCTCTGCATGCCTCTTTTCATTTTAGTGTGAAAGCCAATTCTAACCTAGCCATCCTGCGCCAATTGGTGAGCATGGGCATGGGGTTAGACGTGGTGAGCGGGGGGGAATTGCTTGCTGCCTTAAAGAGCGGAGCTTCTAGTGAGCAAATTGTTTTTGCAGGCGTGGGCAAAACGCCGACTGAACTAGAGTTAGCGGTGACGCATAGGGTGGGGTGGGTCAATATTGAGAACGTTGCCGAATGCCACCTGCTCAATGAATTGGCACGGAAACACGGAACAACCATGCGTGTTGCCTTGCGCTATAACCCGGAAGTGCAGGCGAACACCCACCCCAATATTGCCACCGGTCACAAGTATGCCAAGTTTGGCTTGAACCGTGATGCACTTTTCAGCATCCTCACCCAACCCGAAACCTTCCCACACTTACAGATTGAGGGGCTTCATGTACATGTGGGAAGCCAGTTAGAGGATACACAAGGCACGCAAGATGGCATCCGCAAAGCCTTAGAAATTGTGGAAGCGTTCCCACAAATTCGCACCCTCAACCTGGGGGGAGGATTCCCCACCGCGTATGATGACCGCCCCTACCCCACCTATCATGACTTCGCACAAAGCATTGCGCCGTGGTTGCGCCCCCACAATCTACATTTGATGTTGGAGCCGGGTCGTTCGATTGTAGCCGACAGCGGAATCTTGGTGACACAAGTGCTATACCTGAAAGAACAGGGGGGCATCAACCTATTGGTTGTGGATGCCAGCATGACCGAACTCATGCGCCCAGCACTGTATGGCGCACATCACCAAGTTGTTCCATTGCTTGCTGCGCCACAGCAACCACAGATTCGCTATACGATTGTTGGTCCGGTGTGTGAATCTACCGATGTTTTGGCAAAAGAGGTGATGTTGCCTGAAATACAGGTGGGGGATTATCTTGCAATCTTGGATGTTGGGGCGTATGGGATGGTGATGTCTAACAACTATAATCTGCGTCCGCGCCCTGCGGAATGGGTGATAGAAGCGGATGGATCGGTGCGTGTGGTGCGCCAACGCCAAAGCTATGAATCTTTGTTGGCAGATTTGTAATTTGTGGTAGAACGAAAAACGACACCTAGCTAGGTGTCGTTTTAGTGACGACGGCTGGACTTGAACCAGCGACCCAAGGCTTATGAGTCCTTTGCTCTGCCACTGAGCTACGCCGCCTTGTATTGCGGGGAGTGGATTCGAACCACTGACCTTCGGGTTATGAGCCCGACGAGCTACCACTGCTCCACCCCGCGATGTTGGGTGTTTGTTGATTTATTCTCAACATTTGATAATCATATCAGGCTGGATAAATGCGGTCAAGGGGTAATGTGTATTTTGCCTAACTTACGCCGTTTGCTACTTATTTCTTCTGCCACAGTTTGCTATTCCCAAGCAACATTTGACCTTCTAAAATAGAACTCGTGTTCTATTGAAACTGAAAGGTCAAAGCACACCATGACCGAATTTCAACTTGTTTCTCAGTTTGCCCCTATGGGGGATCAACCGCGTGCCATTGACGAATTGACCGAGGGCATCCACCAAGGGGTTCGGCATCAAACCCTGCTGGGCGCAACCGGCACCGGCAAGACCTTCACCATTGCTAACGTGGTACAGCGCGTGCAAAAGCCAACGCTGGTCTTGGCGCACAACAAAACGCTTGCCGCCCAGTTGTATGCTGAATTTAAGGAATTCTTCCCAAGCAACGCGGTAGAATACTTTGTGAGCTACTATGACTACTACCAACCAGAAGCCTATGTTCCCCGTAGTGACCTCTATATTGAAAAGCAAACTGAGATCAACCAACAGATTGAACGCCTGCGCCTAGCGGCAACCGCCTCCCTGATGACGCGCAAAGATGTTTTGATTGTTGCTTCGGTCTCGTGCATTTATGGTATTGGTGATCCCACTGCATGGGCGAAAGCAACCATCGAGTTGAAACAGGGGCAAGAGTTCAAGCGCGAAAGCATCCTGCGCAAACTCATTCACCTGCAATATACCCGTAACGATTTAGACCTGCGCTCAGGGACGTTTCGCGCTCGTGGGGATGTGTTGGAAATTCAACCTGCTTACAACGAGATTGCCTATCGCATTGAGCTATTTGGGGATGAGGTAGAGCGCATCACCGAGTTTGATTCACTCACAGGGGAAATCATTGATACGCGCCAAGAGCTGACCATCTTCCCTGCCAAGCAGTTCATCGCTGATGACTCACGCTTGAAGCAAGCCATCACCGACATTCAACGCGAGTTAGATGAGCGCGTGGATTTTTACCGTAGTGAAAATCGCCTTGTCGAATTATATCGCTTAGAACAGCGCGTGGCGTATGATGTGGAGATGCTACGTGAGGTGGGCTATACCAGCGGAATCGAAAACTATTCACGCCACATGGATCAACGTCCAGCAGGTAGCCCCCCGTGGACGCTCATTGATTATTTCCCACAAGATTACTTGGTGGTCATGGATGAAAGCCACATGACCGTTCCTCAATTGCGTGGGATGTATAACGGGGATCGTAGCCGTAAGCAAACGCTGGTGGATTTCGGATTCCGCTTGCCCAGCGCAATGGACAATCGTCCCCTCAAGTTTGATGAATTGAATGAGCGGATGCGCCAGATCATCTTCACCACCGCCACACCGGGTCCATACGAGCGCGAAGTGAGCCAGCGCGTGGTGGAACAAATCATCCGCCCCACCGGCTTGTTAGATCCACTCATTCATGTACGCCCCATCGAAGGGCAGATTGACGACCTCACCCAAGAGGTGGCTATGCGCGTCAAGAAAGGGCAACGGGTTCTCATCACCACGCTCACACAACGCATGTCAGAGGAGTTAGCGGGATACTTGAATGAACTTGGCATCAAGGCGAATTACCTGCACGCAGAGATTGAAACACTAGAACGGATTGAAATCCTGCGGGATTTGCGCATCGGGACGTATGATGTGATTGTGGGCATCAACCTACTACGCGAGGGGATTGACCTGCCGGAGGTGTCGTTGGTTGCCATCTTAGATGCGGACAAAGAAGGCTTCTTGCGCTCTGAATCCGCGTTGATTCAAACGATTGGGCGGGCGGCACGTCACCTTGAAGGCACGGTGATTATGTATGCCAACCACGTCACGCCATCCATGCAACGCGCTATTGAAGAAACCAATCGTCGTCGCAAGTTGCAGGACACCTATAACCAAGCACATGGCATCATACCGCGTGGGATCGTCAAACAGATCCGCGACATTGGCGACCGTGTGAAGGCGATGATGGAGGAAGAAATGGGAACGTCTGAAGCCATCCCTGATAATGCAACCTACATCCCACCCCAAAAACTCACCAAGAAAGAACTCAAGCGGTTGATTGATGATCTTCAGAGCGAGATGAAGAGCGCGGCGAAGGCACTAGAGTTTGAGAAGGCGGCAACCATCCGTGACCAAATCGTAGAATTACGTCAGGTCATGGCAGAAAAGGGCATCTTAGACGATAATCCCTTGTGAGTGAGACCACAAAGGAGGAACTTTTTGGCAACCAATCAACAGCTTAAACGGGAGTTAGGGGTCGTTGGAGCAAGTCTAACTGGGTTAGGCTCGATCATCGGCACAGGGGTATTTGTTAGCACGGCAATCGCCACCGAATCCGCCGGTTCAGCAGTGGTGATTAGTGTGATTTTGGCGGCGATGGTTGCCATTGCCAACGGATTGAACAGCGCACAGTTGGCGGCAAGCCACCCCGTTAGTGGGGGGACGTATGAATATGGCTACCGTTATTTGAATGGGTGGCTCGGCTTTAGCGCGGGTTGGATGTTCTTGATGGCGAAGAGTGCTTCTGCTGCCACAGCCGCCATGGGGATTGCTGAATATGTATTGAGCCTGTCAGGTCTTGCTGATCGTAGCCTCATCACTTGGATTGCGTTGGGCGTGGTGTTGCTCATGACGGTCATTGTGTATAGTGGCATCCGCCAATCCAACCGCGCCAATATGCTCATCATTGGCACAACCTTAACTGTTTTGACGTTGTATGTGGTCTCCGCTTTGTTGTTGAACACTAACCCACCTGCCCCACGTGCCACAAACAGCCTACCCAATGGCATCGTTGGGGTGTTACAAGCGACCGCCCTCATCTTCGTTGCCTATACTGGGTATGGGCGGATTGCCACGCTTGGCGAAGAAGTGATTGAACCGCGTCGAACCATTCCGCGTGCCATGATCTTTGCGCTGGGGCTAACGATGGTGTTATATGTGTTGGTGATAATCGCCAGTTTGCACACCATTGGGTATCAGGCTTTTGCCCAGACTACTGCCCAAGCAACCGCCCCGTTGGTGATTGTTTCACAATCCATCTCTGTGCCTTACCTCCCCACGATACTGAGCATCGGAGCAGTGACAGCGATGCTAGGGGTGCTGTTGAACTTGATATTGGGGCTTTCGCGCGTGTTCTTGGCGATGGGCAGGCGCAAGGACTTACCCACCATTTTTGCCCACATCAACACACAAGGCACCACGCCAACCGTTGCCGTTTGGGGAACAGCGGTGTTGATTGCCATCATCATTTTGGTGGTGGGGGATATTCGCGTTGCTTGGAGTTTTAGCGCGATCAACGTTTTGATTTACTATGGCATCACCAACTTGAGCGCGTTACAGCTCCAGCGTGAAGAACGCATGTTCCCACGCTGGGTGACAATTTTAGGGTTGGTGATGTGTCTGTTCTTGACCGTTTGGATCAGTGTTTCAGTTTACACCGTTGTTCTCATCCTGCTTGCCGTTGGCTTGGCAGTCAAGTTCGCGGTGAACAGCTACTACGCACGTTTAGGCACGGGTAAAAACGCCGTATAATGCGGTGGCTTGTTCCGCGAGTCCGCTAATTTGACCGCTAAAATTCTGTGTTCCGACTTGCTCAAGTTCAATGACCCAGTGAATACCGTTGCCAGCATCCAAACAACTTGTGCAAGTCGGAGAAACTTCCTGCCCTTTCAAGATGAGTTTAGCATCTAGCACTTGCCAATACCCATGCAAGGTTGCTTGTCCAGCGATGGCATCCACCACCTGAGCATCAAACGTGCCGGCAATTTTGAATTGATACCAGCCACTTCCAGACTCATTGACCGCATCTGGAAAGGATAGTCTCCATTGACCGGGCAAGATTTCTTCCATTGGGTCTAACAAGTATTCAATGGTCATGGGAACTCCTCATCGTCAATAGGTTGTTTCATCATCAATAGAATTGTATGAGATTAGTCACCCATTGACGTAGGATGAAATACACCAAAAGTTAACGATGTGTCACTATACAAAGCACACAACGTTAAGCCAGCAATTCACGCACCTTGTTCAAGATCGCCTCAAAGTTGATCTCATCGCCAATTTTATCCATGTACTCAACGTAGTGTACAACGTTGTCGCCATCCAACACAAACGCCGCCCGTTGCGTCACGCGCCATGCGGTATCATGTACCCCGTAGGCATCAGCAAACGCCATGGTTTTGTGGTCAGATAGGGTGAGGGTGCGCGTCACGCCTTCTGCCCCACACCAACGATTCTGGGCGAAGGGTAAATCTGCGCTCACGGTTAAAACGATTATCTCCTCCCCAAAGGATTCCATCTCGTTATGAAACCGCTTGGTCTGCGCGGCACACACGCGAGTATCCAACGAAGGCACACAGCTAATCACTTTGACCGCGTTCCCAAAATCGGCTAAGGTTTTCACGCTCATATCAGAGCTTTGAATCAGTTGGAAGTCGGGAGCGGTTTGCCCAACAGTGAGCATCTCGGCTTGTACAGGGTGTTCAGTATTGCCCACCCACATTCCAGATCGGTGTGTCATCAGTCTTGTCTCTCCTTGATGTATGGGTTAATGTGCAAGTTCGCCCCAACGCCAAACGCCATCCACCATCGTAGAAAGCACTTGAACGTCAAGCAACTCAGCGTGTGGAATGGTATAAGGATTACGGTCTAACACGATGAGATCAGCATAATAATTTGTAGAGAGTTTGCCTTGCCGATCGTGCAAGCCCACTGCTTGCGCCGCGCCCATCGTGTATCCGTGTATTGCTTCGTCCACCGTCAAGCGTAGTTGCGGATACCACCCTTCATGCGATGGCAAGCCATTCGGACGACGGCGCGTTACCGCAGCAAAAATCCCCGTCCATGGATTGAACGGTTCAATGGGTGCATCCGAGCCGAACGCCACCGTCACCCCACGTTGTAGTTGTTCACGCGCGTTATAGGCGTACAAAGCGCGTTCTCCCCACAGAGCATCAGCCGCTTCATAGTCGCTAGTGGCATGAATCGGTTGCATGGATGCAATCAAGTTCAACTGGCGAAAGCGATCTAAATCATCGGGATGAATCAACTGGACATGTTCCACGCGATGGGGTAACGCGCTTGGTGCTATTCCACGTTGCGCTTCATCTTGACGGACTGCCTCAAAGATGTTGAGGACTTCGCGCACGGCACGGTCGCCAATGGCGTGAATGGCGGTGGGCAAACCTGCACGACTTGCCAACTGGGTGAGGTCGTGCATCTCTTCATACTCGGTTACACGGATGCCATAGTTAGTAGGTTGCCCTTCATACGGCTCTAACATGAGCGCAGTACGCGGACCCAACGCCCCATCAGCAAACAACTTTAGCCCACCAAAGCGCAACCAATCATCTCCAAAACCAAAGCGTATCCCACTTTCTAGCGCACTGTGTAGATAAGCGCGGTTGATATACTTGGTGACACGCAGACCCAATTGACCACGCTCACGCAAGGTTTGCAACGCCACCAAACAATCAGGATCATCCAACTCATGCAAAGCAGTTAGCCCGTAAGCGTGGGCTTGGGTTTGAGCGTGTTGCATCCACCGAACAATCTGCTCAATGCTGGGCTTAGGAATGTGCTGAAATACCTGTAACATGGCAGGAGCTTCTAAAAGGATGCCACTGGGTGCGCCGTGTTCATCACGCACGAATTGCCCCCCGACAGGATCAGGGGTAGAAGCGGATAGTTGGGCGTGTTGCATGGCAAGGCTATTCACCCACGCCACATGATAGCTCTTGCCCGTTAAATATACGGGATGATTGGGGGCAACGGCATCTAGGTCAGCTGCCGTTGGGAAGTCTTTCTCTTCCCAAAAATCCTGTGACCAGCCATGACCCACCACCCACTCACCCGCCTCTAAACGCTGTGTTTGTGCCCGAACTTGCTCAAGGATGTCGTGCTTCGATGCTTCAAAGATGGCGATTTGTTGTAGGGCAATGGCGGTTTTTTGCCAATGAATATGAGCATCAGTCAAGCCGGGCATGACCACGCGCCCCCCCATGTGATAGGAGCGCGTGTGGGATGTGGCAAGGGGGAGAATATCCTCATCATCCCCCACCGCCAAAACTCGCCCGTTATGGATGGCTAGAGCAGTGGCATGGGGATGGGCAGGATCAAGGGTGATAATGTGGGCATGGTGCAAAATAGCATCAATCGAACGGATCATGTAACACTCCTTAGCGCAATAATTGATTCACTTCATCAACGGTCGGCGCACCTTCCCAGCCGGGGCGCGTCACGGCAATTGCCCCAACATGGGCGGCAATCGTCAGGGAACGGTTGATGTTGCCTTGAGTCAAGTGTAGCGCACACAACAAGCCCACCGCAAACACATCCCCCGCGCCCGTTGGCTGCACCACCTGCACTTGTGGCGTGGCATATTGTGAAGGCTGTCCGTAGTCATAATGCGTTCCGCCTTTTTCGGCACGGGTGAGAATGAAATGGCGTGCCAGTTGGGCATAATGCGCCTCTAATTCAGGAGCAAGCGCGATGTCCTCCTCACTTAGCACGAACCAATCCAAATGTGAAAGCGTGTCGGCATCTAGCCAGCTCTTGAAGGTAACGCGCCCATCTTCTCCCCACTCCCGTAATAACCCTTGCGCGGTTAAAAGCGTGGTGGCGCGTGGGAAAGATTGCATCATTCGCCCATCTAATTCCCCCGTGAGTGGCGCAAACAACACTTGCTCTATTTCACGCCAGTGGGTGGGCACATCAGCATAACTTAAGGGACGCGCCACCTCACGCAGATACTGAACGCGCCCAGTGGGTAAGTAAATATTTTCAAAGGTGGAAGTGGATTGAGCAGGAATGACCACCAATTCTTTGGTGTAGGGTTTCAACTCCTCTAAAAGCGGATCATCAACCACCGCACTGGTGAGGACATAAACATCAAAACCAAAAGCGAAAGCGGTACGTGCCGCATACGACACCGTACCGCCGATGATTCGACCGCCATTTACAAGATCGACGGTCATGTGACCTATGAGCAAAATGCGGGGTTTCGGTTGCACAACACCTCTAGCCTATTGAGAAAGTCCTTTAGGAATAATCGTAACGCGACGCTCATCCCCCTCGCCGGCGCTTTCCGTCGATACATCTTCACGCTCGCGCAAGGTCATGTGAATGATCCGTCGCTCGTTAGCGGGCATCGGCTCCATCGTGACAACGCGACTGGTTGTAACCGCTTGATCTGCCATGCGCGTTGCCAAGCGTTCTAGGGTGACGGAACGGCGAGAGCGATAGCCCTCTACGTCTACCATTAGATTGGTATGCTCCCCAAATTCCTTACTTACGATCAGGCGTGTGATGTACTGCAAAGCATTTAACACTTCACCACGTCGCCCAATCAAGCCGTTAGACTTTTCGCCGGCTTCAATATCCAAAACCGTAGCAGCTACTTCTTCATCATCTGCCTTACGGTCGCTTTGATGCACTTCCACTTGTGGATCATACCCAAGAATATCCAACAATGTGGACAGCACGCTCACGCTATATTGCTCAAGTGTGCCATCATGCTCAAACGTGCGAGCGATATATTCGGGTACTGGCTCTTCGGCTACTTCGGGTTTGTTGCTTCGTGGGTTGTTGTTATTGGGGCGTTCGCGCCTTCCCCCACGTTCAGGGCGTTTCTCATCGCCAGCTGGTTTGCTACGCTTTGCGCCATCTTGCGCTCCTGCACCACGACGTTTGTTATTATTGTTGCGCTCGCGTGGGGGGGTATCTTTCTTGGGAGTTTCGTCTTCTGGCTTCCAAGATGAGATGGATTGCGTTTGATTGTTTCCAACGCGATCAGGCGTGCGATAGCCTTCTGCAAAGATAGAGACCGTCTCCTGATAAGAGCTAATGCTTGAAACCCCACCGCTGTAGTTAGAAGGGGCAATTCGCTGAAGGCGCACCACCGCGTCCCGCTCACCTACCCCATTAAACCCACGTGAGGGTTCTTCTAAAACTTCAACTATAACTTCCCAAGACTTCGCTTTGAGTTTTGCCAACCCCTCTTGAACGGCATCATCTATGGTTGGGGCGGTGATAACAACCGAGTTTGAATCTGACATAATTGAAAAATGCGCTTTAGCTACCGACCACAACCGATGGCAACTTTGGCGCAACGCTCCTTTCTTAAGAATGAGTTGGAACAGAGAAACCGTTAAAGGTCTCTCTGTTCCATCGGATTAACGTTTTGCTTTGAGAGCCTCTTTCTTAGTCGGCTTCTGATTTTTCACAGGTTCTTCAACCGTTTGACCCTCAGCAAGGGGTTTACTTTGGTTATTCAAACGATTCAAAATCCCATATTGGAAAGCACCGATTAGGTTAGAGGTGATGAAGTAAATAGAAATCCCTACCGAAAATGACAAGGAGAAGAAGCCAAACATCAAAGGCATCATCGTTGTCATGGATTGTTGCATCGCCACAGCTTGGTCAGGTTGCTCACCATCCGCTGGGGGTGGGGTAGCGGGTAAAGTCAACTTAGATTGTGCCCAAGTTGTCACCACTACCAAGAGGGGCAATGCCATCGCATAAATAGGATTTGCTGTTGGGGGCAAGGTCAAATCCATCCCTAGCCATGTATTCTGCAATGGGATTTGAGAAGTCAGTCCAGGGATTAGCAAGCGTCCGGACATATCCAACAACTGTAATGGAGTGGCAGCAAGGGCAAAGATAATCGCTTGATATAGACCAATGAAGATGGGCAACTGAATGAACATCACCAAACAACCACTGGCAGGATTAATGCCATTTTCTTGGTAGAGTTTCATCTGTTCTTGCGCTAGAGCATCACGATCATTCTTGTGCTTTTCTTGCAACTTCTTTAGCTTGGGTTGAATCTCTTGCATTTTCTTGGTTGAGCGTTGTTGCTGAACCGTCATGGGATAGGTCAACATACGGGTGACAATGGTGAAAACCACGATCGAAAAAACGATGTTGCCCGTCCATGAATAAAACAACGTCAATGCTGTTACAAACGGATTAATGATAAAATCCCACATAGAAACCCTTTTCGCTCATGACGCATTCTAGCGGCGATGTGTCCAAAGACGCTCGCCCGTTTTCGCATTAAAGCCTACGACCAACTCACGCTTAGAAAGCGTACTGACGATCAACAAATCCTGCTCAATGTCTAATGCTTGATCTTCTTCAAGATACAACATATTAGAGAGAACTTCACCATCCAGTTGAATGGGGTTCTGGTTCACACGACTGGACAGCAAACCTGTTTCGCGGTCTAACCAATATAGCTTTTTATCGCGGCTACCGACGATGACAAATTCATCCAAGACAATGGGGGTGGTGCGGATGCCATCTGCGATGACTGCCTCTGAACGCCACAATAAAGCGAGTTCATCATTGGTATCAAGCGCGTAAACATTGCCTGCCAGATCAGGCACATACAAGATAGCATCTTTCAAGGTTGGTGTGCCCCATACCCAGTCTTTAGTACGGAAGCTGCTTAGGATGTCCCCCTCTAAAGAGACCGCATAAACATTTCCAGACAGACTAGCAACATACAAACGCTGATTTTCAGCATCATAGATTGGGGTTGCGGTTGCCGCTCCGCCCAAATCAATCGTCCAACTCACTTCGCCCGTCTCGGTCATCACCGCATAAAGTTGATGATCCAATGATGTGAAATAGGCATGATCTTCTACCACAACAGCAGCTGACCAAACCGGATGCACCGTGTCAACTTCCCAGTTTTGAGAAAGCTGAACGCCTTGATCCGCTTCTGATGATATATCAAGTGATACAAAACTGTGGGGCGCACCCAATAACACCGTGCTTTCATCTAAACGCACTGGCTGAGAAATAAGTTTCCCACTCCCCCCCATGGTGAAGGGTGGCACATCGGTCAAGATTTCACCTGTTGCCAAGTTCACTTGAAACAGGCGTAAGTCAACTGCTGGCAACAACAGCAGGTTATCGTTCAATTGTAAAGGTTGAGAGAAGAATTGAGCGTTATCTAGCGAACGTCCATTCACTTGCCACAAGATGACATTGCCATCTTTGTCGAGTTGATTTTGCCCTTCATTGTCTACAGCGGTTAGGGCATCCCCCGTGCGTAAATCAATCTTCTCAGCGATGCCCTCAAAAGCAACAATGGCTGTCACCCCATCATCGAGAACCGTTATAGCAGACCACCCCACCCCTAATTGGCTAACACACGCGGTTAAAAATCCGAGTGAAAGTGTGGTGATGAGCGTAATTTGTAAGAGCAGCTTCTTGCTCAAGTTCAAGTTGACTTACTCCTCTAGTTTAGGAACAGGATCATATCCACCAGGGTGGAAGGGGTGGCAACGCGCAATGCGTTTGACCCCCATCCATCCTCCTCGCCATGCGCCATAGCGTTCAATGGCTTCGTAAGTATAGTGGGAACAAGTGGGGTAAAAGCGACAAGCAGGGGGAAAAAGGGGGGAAAGACGCTTCTGATAAAAACGAATACCCCATAGCAAAATGGTTTTCATGATTGATACCGTGCCCTATACCCACAACTTGGCGGCTTGTAATTGTTGAACCACTATACGTTGAATCGCATGAAAAGGTTGTGAGACAGCTTGTTTGCGCACCACAAAAACAATATCGAATCCAACTCGAATTTGTTGATGAAGCAAGCGAACAATCTCTCTTAATTGCCGACGGATTCGGTTACGGGTGACTGCATTTCCAATCGCACGCGATGTGATAAAGCCATACCGATTATGATCTAACCCGTTGGGTAAATAACTCACAATGAACCAAGCATGATGTTTGCTTGCCCCTTGTGATTTTAACCGCTGGAAATCCAGCGGGTCACGTAGACGAAAGCGTTTATGTAACAAGGGCAGTGCTTCTCACTGCTTGCTATCCACCACGCTTTTGAGAAGTAGCATTCCAGTTCACACGCTTAACGTGGTTTGGTGTAACGGTCAATTCATGACGACCGCATGCGCGACGCGCCTTCAAAACACGGCGACCGGTTTTGGTTTGCATCCGTTGGCGGAAGCCATGAACACGTTGGCGACGACGAATTTTAGGTTGGTATGTACGTTTTGTAGACATGTTTATCCCTCAAGTGAGTGGTTTGTTTTTAGCAATTATTACGAATTTTTCGGTCATCAAGTATAGTGCAAGCGTAAAAGCTGGTCAAGCCAACTGTTGAAATTTACCCCATGTAAACAGTATACTGATTATTCGGCATAAACCAAAGATACGACCTGCTCTTTTATTGCCAAGTTAGCCTAAGATTGGACAAATCTGCACGGTTTACACCATGAATAGCACCCACTTTAGGTTCATCGCCTTAAAAGAATTACCCCCAACCCACCCATCCTTAGACTTTTATGCCCCCTACCAATGTAACAAAGGAGTTGTGCCATTTTGTTTGAGTTAGAAAATTGGGTAAGTGAATTTACCGTCACCGCCGCGGATATAGATTATCTCAGCACGATCATCTATGAAAAAGAAATACCCCTAAAAACCAGTGAACTGGCACGATTGCTCGTTGAAAAACAACTCACCATCATACGCGATCAATTGGCAAAAGAATTTGAAAATGTCTTGCTGTATAACCCAGCGCATCAATATCAAGTTGGGGATCGCTTGTTATTCTCCGCCTTTGATTTTGCCGTTGGAGAAGTGCAATCCATTCGGGAAGGCAACAACGACACCGACCCACCCTTTAGCGTATTACAGATTGAGTTTGAGGACGGGCGTTTGCAACCCGAAGGGCAATCACGCGAGTTTGCCTCAAACTATGCTCCAGCGCACAAGCTCAACCAGATCAACCCCACCCAAAGCATCCGCCCTGATACCTTATTCACGGTGGAAGATGTATTGAACTCTGATGGATTCTCACAAATTGAAGAGGCGGTCAACCTTGCCTTAGAGAAGCATGCTACCTTAGTGCGGATGGCTAATCAGTGGTTCATCAAAGATTTGATCTTAGAAACCAATGATGGTCATTTACACCTAGCAGAAGCCATTTTGGATATACACGGTGGGGGTCCCTTGACGACCGAGCAAATCGTGCAAGACATTGGTGGGATTGGTCAAGAAGCCCTCCCGCTACAAGTCTTTTCGATGAACTACAAGATGAAGGATGATGCACGGTTTGACGAAGTGGGACCAGTGGGGGAAGTTTTATGGTTTCTCAAGCAATTAGAACCCAGTGCGGTGCAACGCCAGCCAGACATGTTGGCATATCAACCCATCCCCTATGATCGCACCAGTCTATCGCGTGAGGCATTGCAACTAGAAGCGGAGTTGAAAGATGAATATTCGCCACTCAAACCCATTGAGCATGATATTGACTCTGCCGCTGTTCACCTCATTTACCCACACCGTCGCTTAGGGACATTGCCCCTCAACCAAGAAGCGGAACGCATCTTCCCGTTTGCCCTACGCACGGAACGCATTTATACCACTGTAGTTGATTTGACCGATGGAGAACGCTATCAGGCGTGGGTAGTGCGCAAACATAGCTACGTCTATGGGTTGTTGCCGTTGTATCAAAAGCATAGCCTGCCCATTGGGTCAACCGTGATTTTACGCGCAGGGGAAACCAAAGGGGAAATTAGTCTACAATTTGGGCATCATGCCTCACGCATTGAATGGGTGCCCATCATCACCATGACAGACGGAAAGATTGGTTTTCAAAATGTCAAACGCTCCCTCTCGGCGGAGTTTGACCCACTCATGCTGTTGGGAGTGGATGACCTAGAAGGGATTGGCAAACTGTTCCAAGTCCACAAGAACCAACAACAACCCCTTGCCAGCATCCTACGCACTATCATTCCGCCACTGGGACAATTCACCGCAAGCGGAAGCGTTCATGCCAAAACGATCTATAGTGCCGTCAACATCATCCGACGTTGCCCTCCGGGTCCTATCTTGGCAACCCTCGAAAACAACCCTGACTTTGACTATGTTGGGGATCACTATTGGAAACTAAGTCACTAAAGGGGAAAGAAGATGAGCGGATTACCACGCATGGGTGGGCTTCCATCAACCAACATAGATACCCGTTTTCACATTGACTATGGTTGGTGGGAAACGCAACAAGCAGAACTGCGCAATTATTTGTTGACTCACATCAGCGATCTATCCTTAAGAGATCGCCTGAAGCAAAGTAGCCCTGATAAGGTATATGATTTTGTTGATCCTGAAACGGGTGAGATTTCTCGCTTAAACGCGCTAGAGGTGGCGATTAAACAACAGGCATCCAAAGCAGAGTTCATCAACCAACACATCTCCCTAGTGGATAATGTGTTTAGGGTGTTTCTTGCCAACGGAAACAGCCCCCTCTCTCCGCGTGAGCTAGAACCTATCGTGGGCAAGCCCGCCTCGCTCATTCACAAAACCATTGGGGGAACTACCATTTACAAAGGCATTCATGCAATCGATGAGTAACAAGGGATAAAATCAATCATGGGTCGGGTCATCAATACAGATAGCAACGGCAAACAACGCAATCAGCTTCGACGCACTATTGCGGAGATGCTTCGGCATTTATCCCAAAAGACTTCGATAGATGATGAAGCAAAAGACATGTTAGCAACCATCGTTTTATGCCTGCGTCAGATCAATGATGGAATTGATGAATCTACGGTGGCATGGGAAAAGCGCGATTACTGGTTGAAAGCGGAAAACTTTCGGCGAGAGTGGCAATGGGTGACGGAGATCGAAAGTAAGCTCACCACCACCCTACGGGCGGAAGATTGGGATGCCATCCCCGCCCTGATGCTGAAGCTATTCCCCCATTTTTCAGACATCAACGTGGCGAAGTTCACCCGTGAAGCTGAAACGTGGCAACACAACTACTTCAAGTTTTCACTACGGGATTAGCGGAAGTGTTCTGCTAACCACGGATCTAAACGCGAATAGTTAGGAATGGCTCCGTTTGCGCCCGGTAGCAGGTCTTCCCGATTGAGTGACAGACGTTCAAACTTGCCAGCGGAAAATACGACCGTTGGCAAGTAACTCACCACATCCAGCGGGTTGAGGTTGGTTTCTACATTCTGCCCAAAGACATGAATGATTGCCCACCCGTGCCACGGCAAAACCAACTTGGCAACCAATGCCTGTAAAACTTGTTGCTGGCGTTGAATGCGAGCATAGTCATCATCGCCGTGGCGGGTGCGTGCAAAGCGCAAAGCGGTAATCCCGTCCATGCGTTGTTTCCCCTCATCAAAGCGCAAAACCATTGTACCGAAGTCTTCGGTTGGGAATGCAGGATCCACGATGGCATGCTCAACCTCAATCACCACCCCACCGATAGCATCAACCAATTGTACAAACGCATCAAAGTTCAAGCGCACAGTGCGATCAATATCAAGGTTAAAGTTATCCTCAATGGCTTGCGCAACCCATCTCGCCCCACTTCCGCTTTCCTCTAATTCCCCTAAGACGTTGATGGTGTTGATGCGCTGTGAACCATATCCCTCCACGTCCAGAAAGACATCGCGGGGGATTGACAGCATGCTCATGCGCATGCGACGAGTTTGTAAACTCAACAATAAGATGGTGTCTGTCCGTGTGGCGAAGCCCTCTCCTGGGCGAGCATCCATCCCTAAAATGAGGATGGTTACTTGTGGAGGAACCAACAGCCCATATAGCAAGGCGATACTGACCAAGCCAATCAGGATAGCCTTTCCGTGTTTTTTGAGGAAGTGCGGTGCTTTGACGTGTCTTAAA
Source organism: Phototrophicaceae bacterium (assembly GCA_049318945.1). Lineage (GTDB taxonomy): Bacteria > Chloroflexota > Anaerolineae > Aggregatilineales > Phototrophicaceae > CAIRDJ01. The sequence goes on from JBMOEO010000010.1 coordinate 21,769, forward strand.
CGATGTTGCATAACTTTGCTAAACTCCAAAGCTAATCCCTAAGTCGCGTGCCATCTGCACCATCTCGCCGTTGGGATCAATGAAGTTGCTCTTGTTCGCCTGTCCAATGGGAACGGCAACCATGCTTGTACCCTGTAGTGCCACCATCATTCCCCATTCTTGGCGAGCAATCAACTGAATCGCCATCGAGCCAAAGCGCGTTGCTAACCAACGATCGCGCGGGGTGGGTTGTCCGCCCCGTTGCAAATGCCCCAAGACGGTGACGCGCACTTCGTTTTCAAGGTGTTCTGCGATCAAGTTCCCCACTAGGTTGCCAATCCCACCCAATCGCTCGCGCTTCGGGTCAACGTCCGCCAAGTATTGCTTCTCCCCCAAACTGATGAACGCGCCCTCTGCCACAACCACCAAGCTATACCGCCGCCCGCGCTCATTCACGCTAGAGATTTTTGAGAGAATGGGGTCAAGCTGAAAGGGGATTTCAGGAATGAGAATGACATCCGCCCCCCCTGCCACCCCGGATACCAACGCAATCCATCCGCTATCGCGCCCCATCACTTCTAAGATCATCACCCGATGATGGCTTTCTGCGGTGGTCTGAAGTTTATCCAGTGCCTCTGTGGCAGTGTGAATGGCAGTATCAAATCCAAAGGTGACATCCGTTTCTGAGAGGTCGTTATCAATGGTCTTGGGGACGGCAATAATGGGAACACCCATAGCATGCAGTTTTTCCGAAATGCGCAATGTACCGTCCCCGCCCGCCACAATCAAAGCATCAATCCCCAATTCGTGTAAGCGTGCAATTGCCTCATGCGAGGCATCCTGTACCTCAATCTCACCGTTGGATAAAACGTGTGTACGCGCAAACGGACTCCCCCGATTAGCAGCACCCAATATCGTCCCACCTCGCAAGTGCAACCCTTCCACATTTTGCGGAGTCAATAGCATCGGCTCTAAGCGGTTAAGCAATCCATCAAACCCTTGCCGAATCCCCAACACTTCGTAGCCATACTTCTCATGTGCGGTCAAGACGGCGGCGCGTATGACAGCGTTCAAGCCCGGCGCGTCCCCCCCGCTGGTTATGATTCCAATACGCATCTGTATATGATCTCCTTGTGCATGGTGGTTCATCAGCTGAGGATGGGCAAGCGAGTGATTTCGACCATGCAGTATTTGCCATCTTGTTACAAGTGTTAGAAGAATGATAACATGTTGGAGATCAAATCACATATTCTGTTCTCAAAATAGGACGATATTATGGCGAAGCGTAAACGCAAGTCTACCTCTACCACCAAAGGCAGAAGAAAAAGCCAAGCAGAAACACGCGCAGAGCGGTTGACCTGGGTTTCATTGCTGTTAATTTTTGCATTCCTATCTATTGTGGATGACAATTTTGCACGGCAAGCAGAGCTGATTCCGAATAGTTTTGTTCCGCTTTCTGGGGCGATAGTCCTAATTGGATCCGGCTTATTTCAATTCACAAATGGATGGCAAGTTAGCCCCACCACTTGGTTGATAGGTATCATCTTGTTATTGCTAGGAATTGTGAATGCGATCATTGACCCAACCCTAGATCTAACAGGCTTATCGTTGTTGGCATTTTCAGCGGTCATTTTAGCTGGCGTAATCACTGGTGAGACATAAATTAGGTTGGCATACTACGGTTGAAGAATATGACATCCCAAGAGAATATAGCGGTTACGTTAGAACAGATACGTAAACAAGCCTTGCCGATTCACACCAAGATTGTCGCGGGGAATGGGCAATTACATCAAGTCGTCAACTGGGTGATGATCTACTACCCTGAACTCCCCATTGAACAACGCACGCCTAGCAGTGGTGATTTGGTGTTAGTTGCCAATTCCGCCACACAACAATTCACCCAAGCGGATGAGTTGCTCGCTATTCGGCAAGCCGAAGCAAACAAAGCAGTGGGGCTGATCTTCCAAAAGCCCATCTCTAATACTGCTATCACCGAAGCAAACGCCTACGGCATTCCCGTTTTGATTGTGCCTGCCTCACATTCCATACGCCACATTGAGCGCATTATCATTAGTTTATTGGTGGATCGAAACAACCAACTAGATCGACGTGGAATGCAAATTTACCGTGAGCTAACTGAGATTTCCTCACGCAATGAGGGGATTCATGCGTTGATTGGGGCGATTGCTCGCCTAACAGGAAAGTCTACCATCATCCAAGATAAGTATATGCGCCTGATGGAAAGCGACATTCAACCCAACTTATATACGATTTGGGATGAAATCGAAAGCTACCTGAAGACACCCAATAGTCTACCAACTGATATGCAAGATCGGCATCGCGTCAAAGATATTAGCCATCCTGTCATGTTGCAGGGGTTGCCCGTGCCCAGCTATGCACGCATCATTGCCCCCATCATCACCAAAGATATTGGGCGTGGCTACTTGTCGATCATTGGTACAGAGGATGACTTAGACGAGATTGACTTTTTAATTGCTGAACATGGCGCGTTAGCCTGTGCATTGGAGATGGCAAAACAAAAGGCAATTCACGAAACAGAAAAACGCCTGCGTGGGACATTTCTGGATCGTTTATTGAATGGCGATGTAAACCCATCTGAGGCAAGTAGACAGGGTGAACGGTTTAACCACAACATGAACCTTCCCCATATTGCCATTGCCCTGCGCTGGCTTGGGGAAAAAACGCCCTCCGTGCGACGCTTAGAAACCATCGTGAACAAAGTCGTGGATACTGAAAAGGCACGCGCCTTAGTTTGGCAACGTGAGCGAGAAAAGCAAGTGATTGTCTTTCATGCCACTGACAAGAACGATCCCATTGATACCAGCATCACACTTGCCAATAAGTTTGTTGAAGCAGTGCGCAGTCAATTCCCCAATATCAAAGTTGCCGTTGGATTGGGACAAGCCGCCCACGAGATTGGCAATTGGCGCAATAGTCACCGTGATGCCGAGCAGGCATTGGAATTGGCAGGACGCTTACAAACGGATACGCCTCTCTACATTGCTGATTTGGGAGTGTATCAACTCATCTTAGGCTTGTCTGACCAAGAGCGATTAATTGAGTTTTGCAACAAAACACTAGGGCGTTTGATTGACTATGACCTGCGACAACACGCTGACCTCCTTCAAACCTTAGAGGCGTTCTTCTATTGTCATGGCAACCTAAGCCAAACGGCAGAACGCTTAATTGTGCATCGCAATACGTTACTCTATCGTATGAATCGCATTAATCAGATCGCCGATATTGATCTTGACCGCCCCGAAACGCGCCTTGCCCTCCACCTTGCGCTAACCATTCGGCGATTGCTCAATCTGAGCTAAGGTTGTTTGTTCTTTTTGTAACAAGCAAATCAATTTTTTATCGTTACTTTCAACAATAATCGTGCCAAGGTTGCATGTGTATGATGATGAGGGATGATGTTTCATCAGCATTCCCCATCTTCTGGCATCCTTGTTGTCACTTCAGGAGCATATCGAAATGAATCCATCAGAAAGAGAACCCTCTGAAACATTGGTACTCCATTCAGAGGACACACGCGAGCGTGATGCTTGTGCATTAATCTGTGCAGTCAGAAAAGGTGGACAAGCAACACATGGAAATGTAAAACGAACCATCGAAGCCCTTTCCAGAATGGGGCATCGTAGTGGATATATTGACGGGGAAGGGGATGGTGTGGGAATCATGACCGACATCCCGCGCCAGCTTTGGACGAAACGCCTTTCACAATCGAGTTTGCGTTCTTCCTTAGCCACCGACCGTAACTTCTGGGTTGCCCATATCATGATCCCAGCAACAGCGCGGACGCGCTCACAATATCTGGTTGAGCAGATTTGTCGGACGATCACCCGTAGCGGTTTAGAAATCCTGTTAGAACAGGAAGGGCAAGTGAACCGTACTGTTTTGGGGCGCAATGCAGAGGCAAATGAACCCGTCTTTTGGCAGATTGCAGGGATGGGGGCGAATGTTCCCTATGAAAACTTAGAGCGCACCTTATTTGATTTACAACTCAATCTTGAAAAAGATTTAGGGGTGCATTTCCCCTCGATGTCCTGCCATAGTGCGGTGTACAAAGTGCAAGGCACAGTAGAAATTTTGCGCCGCTATTACCCTGAACTACGTGATCCGGACTTCGCCAGTTCAATCACGCTGGGTCATGCCCGTTACTCCACCAACACCAACCCCATCTTTGAACGGGTGCAACCCTTTGGCGTATTAGGGCACAATGGGGAGTTCAATACCATCTCGCGCTTTCGTATGGAAGCCAACATGCTGGGCATCCCACTTGATCCGCTTAACTCGGACTCTCAAGATGTTGATCGGGTGATTCATGCTTTGTGCTTGAACTATGACATGGACTTGATTGAGGCGATGGAATTGGTTTTCCCGCCCTATGAGCATGACCTCATCCAAGATCGTGCGGACATCAAAGAAGTATATACTCAATTACGTCAGGCTTTCGGTCCCTTTGCACAAGGTCCAGCGGCTGTTGCGGCACGCTTCGCTGATACTGCAGTGTTCAGCGTGGACGCGCTCGGTTTGCGCCCGTTGTGGTTTGGGGAAACTGAAAAGGAGTTTTTCGCCAGTTCAGAGCGTGGTGTGTATCCATTAGATACGATGGTGAAAGACCCTAAGCCTCTCGCACCCGGCGAGAAGGTGGCATTGCGCATTCGTCCGGGACGACACACAGAAGTATTGAATTATACTGATATTCAAAAATATGTTGCCAGCCGTTCTCAACAACAAGAGAGTCACCCCGAAGGAAACAAGCGCAGCACTTCTGCCCTAAGCAAGCTCCCCATCGCAGAACCCCTTCCTCAACGCATCCCCTCTTTAGGTGGTGGATTAAGCCCGCTTGCGCAATTGGCGGTTGCTCCCTCCCCAGTCGTTGTGGCAGAGCAACTAGCAGAGCCAACCCCACCAGCGCATGGTCAATATCCGTGGCGGAATTATCAACCGTCCATTGATCCAAACAGCATGGCTTCATTGGGTTGGGAACGCTACCATGTTGAGGTGGTACAATCCATGACCGAAAGCAAAAAAGAACAGGTTGGATCATTGGGTTGGGATGGTGCATTGGCTGCCCTTAGCCACACGCGCATGAATCTAGCGGATTACTTCAAAGAGACGGTTGCGGTTGTCACCAACCCTGCCATTGACCGCGAGCGAGAATCTGCCCAATTTTCTACACAGACCCTGCTAGGCAAACGCCCCCTCCCCAAGAAGCAACAGTTGGGCAATGATCTGCTGATCCAGTTGCAAACGCCCCTCATCTTAGGGAGCGCACCGTATGCTCATGATGATGACTTGCGGGCGGTAGCCAGCCAAAACGGTACGATGTTGCTTGAAGATATTTTGGAAACGTTCAACAATCAATATGCTGTTTTGAGCATGAGTGCCCCCCTTGACCAATCTATTGAAACGGCACTGACAAAGTTACAACAGGCTTCTGTTGAAGCGGTGATGAATGGGGCGGTCTGCTTGATCTTAGATGATACCGCCGCACTAGATGGGCAACAGGTTTGGATTGATCCTTTGTTGGCGGTTGCATCCGTAGACAAGGCATTGCGCCTGCATGACCATCGCTATAACTTGCGTCGGCAAGTGGGAATCATCCTGCGTAGTGGCGCGATTCGTGATTTGCACGATTTGGCAATGTGCGTCAGTTTGGGCGCAAATGCTGTTTTGCCCTACTTCCTCTATACCGTTGGGTTAGGGTTAGCACCACGCCCATCTAAAACCCCACCCACCCTTGAGGAAATCATGGGGGGCTTAAATCTGATGGTTTCCATCTTGACCAAAGGGTTAGAGAAAGTCACCTCCACAATTGGCTGTCATGAGTTGCGCGGGTATGGTCACTCCTTCAGTTCAATCGGACTTTCTAGTAGCGTTGCTTCTGTCTTTGGCACGCCCAACTATTTTGGCTCCGAAGGGCGCGGGCTAACATGGGATGCCATCAACGATGATGTTGATGCTCGCGCTTCTGAATTGCGTGGCGAGGCAAAGAACCGACTAGAAAACCCAGATCGCTTCTATCCTAAGATGTGGAAGAAAGTAGAAGCGTTAGCCGCTGGTGAAATCACACTAGAAGATTACACCTCCAAATTGATAGACCTTGAACAGAAGCAACCTATAGCCGTTCGCCATCTCATCGGCTTCAAAGATACACCGCAGAGCAACATTCGCCCAGAAGAGGTCAACCTGCGCATCGGCGATCATAGCATGCCGATTTTGATTAGCGCGATGTCCTTTGGTTCACAAGGGGAACTTGCTTACAAGGCGTATGCCGAAGCCGCCGCCAAACTGGAAATCATTTGTATGAATGGTGAAGGCGGAGAAATGGCAGAGATCATGGGCAAGTATCGCAAGTATCGTGGGCAACAGGTTGCCTCTGGGCGGTTTGGGGTCAACATTGAACTGCTCAACTCATGTGACTTCATCGAGATCAAGATTGGGCAAGGGGCAAAGCCCGGCGAGGGTGGGCAACTGCCCGGTTACAAAGTAACCGATCAGATCGCCGCTGTGCGCCACACCATGCCCGGCGTAGAGCTGATTTCCCCCAGCAACAACCATGATCTCTATTCGATTGAAGACCTTGCCCAACTGATTGATGAACTCCACACCGCTAACCCGCATGCCAAAGTATCGGTCAAGATTCCGGTGGTGCCGGGCGTAGGCATTATCGCCGTTGGGGTCGCAAAAGCAGGAGCAGACATCATCAACCTCACCGGCTATGAAGGTGGCACAGGCGCAGCACGGGCACACTCTTTACGCCATGTGGGCTTGCCAAGTGAAATTGGCTTGATGTTGGCACATCGTGCTTTGATCGACAGTGGCTTACGCAACGAGGTAGAACTGTGGGTTGATGGTGGGATGCGCAGTGGGCGCGATGTGGTGAAGATGATGTGCTTGGGTGCTAATCGCGTTGGCTTTGGCACGATGGCAATGGTGAGCGTTGGCTGTACGATTTGTCGCGGTTGCCATGAAGGCACATGCCATGTTGGCATCACCACCCACGTTAAAACGCGCGAAGAAGCAGAGATCAAAGGCTTTAAGTCCTTCCGCCCCTTCCACGAAAAAGGATCATCCGATGGCATCGTGCGCGTCTTCACCGCGCTAGAACAAGACATCCGCGACTGGGTGGCACGCTTGGGCTTCCGTGATGCCCAACAGTTGGTTGGGCGTGGCGATCTCTTGCAACAATTAGCATTCCATGATCGCATTGATCTATCACCGTTGCTGAAGCGCATTTCGTTACATACCATCAGCAAGCACCTGCCGGGCGTAGGTCGCCGTTTAGCCCGTCCCCGCAACTTCCTCACTCGTGAGATCACCAATATGGTGGCGGAATATGTTTCACGCGGTGAAAACGAACTCACCTACGATGATGAGCATGTCATGGCGCATGATCGCGCGTTGGGTGTGCATCTCGCCGGGGCAATTCAACGCAATGATTTTGAAAACGCGCAAGAGATTAAAGCGATTCATCTTAACTTCAGCAATTCTGCTGTTCCCGGCAATGGTTTGGCATCCTTCCTGAATGATCCGATTGAGGTCTTGGTGGAAGGGGGCGCACAAGATGGAGTTGCCAAGTGTGCTAAGGGTGGCTTCGTTGCAATCTTGCGTGGCTTAAACCATAACGGGCAACGGGTGGATGGCTCAGTGGGCAAGAGCTTTGCCTATGGGGCACAAGGTGGCTTCTTCATTGTACAGGGATATGCTGATACTCGCGCGTGCATTCGTCTAAGTGGCGCGGATGTTATCTTTGGTGCAGAAGTGCGTGAGGCACTGCAAGATCATTTGGGCAACCTTGCTACCCGTGCCAACCTGAAGGGGTATGCGTGCGAATATATGACCAGTGGGCGCGTCCTCATCATGGGGGATCCGGGTCCTTGGTTGTGTGCAGGCATGACAGGTGGCGTGATTTATCAACGCTTCCAGCCGGAGATGAACCTTGATGTGGATGCCATTCGCCGTCGCTTGGCTAAAGGGGCAACCGTAGAGATTTACCAATTGAACGATCAAGGGATCGCTGATGTCCGCGATATGCTCAACCGTTACATCCAAACGCTAGAGGTGAACAACCAAGCCAAAGCGGTACAACATCTTTACCCCTTGTTGACCAACCCGCAAGATAACTTTGTGATGTTGCGCCCTCGCTAAATCCCCCCTCAAGATTCCATGATTCCTTCATCCCCAATCCATCAACGGATTGGGGATTTTAATGGCGTGGTTATGGACAAGTACCCCATCTATCCCATACCATGTAGGGTGACATGCAAAGTAGATGAGTGAACGAACGATGCAACCAATCGAATATGACATCATTATTGTAGGTGGACGTGTTACTGGGGCGGTGTTGGCGGCTTACTTGGGGCAAGAGGGTATGAAGGTTTTGGTGCTAGAAAAGGATGCTCTACCTTCTACGCATCCTTTCTCCTGCCCCATGATTCAAGCCGCCACGATGGCAATGCTCGATGAAATCGGTGCGCCAGAAGATGAATATGCCCGCCATACTCCCCCTATTCACCAGATGATTATCGCCGATGAGCGTATGGAAATTCCCATTGAACTTCCTTACTACAAAGGGCGCAATTACGGTTATGCGATAGATCGCGCTCGCTTTGACAAAGCCCTATGGGATCATGCCTTGCGGATGGAAAGCGTAACTGGCATTCAACGCTTTAAGGTCAATCATCTCATTTGGGATGAACAGGGCGAAAGCGTGATCGGCGTAACGGGGATTCACCTAGACAGTGGCGAAACCGCTAGTTACTACGGAAAGCGCGTGGTGGGGGCAGATGGACGCTTCAGCATTGTTGCGCGTAAAACGAGCGCAAGAACCTATGATGAGCGTCCTGATTATCCCACAACCGTCTACTATAGCTATTGGGAGGGGGTTGCTCGCTTTGCTGGAGGCGAACCGACAAGCGTTGCCTACACCAGCACGAGTGGCGAATTTGCCTACTTGGTGATGGACAGCGCGGATGATACCACTGCCATTGTGGTTGAGGGGCGTAGCGACATCGTAGCACCCAGCGCAGGAATGGTGGATGAATTTTACCATGATATTGTCACCCTGCATCCTGCCATCAAACAGCGCATGCACGGGGCGCGACGGGTTCAAGCGGTACAGGGGATCAAGCGCATTGGGAATTTGTATCGTCAGGCAGGGGGAAAGGGCTGGGTTTTGGTGGGGGATGCCTATCACCAGAAAGACCCCGTTGATGGACAAGGTATTTATGATGCGGTCTATTCGGCAAAGACGCTGGCGCAAGGGCTAAGTCAGTGGTATCACCATCAAGTGGACTGGGAAGAAATGCTTCAGCAATATGATGAACAAGTGCGTGCGCATACCTATCCACAATATGAAGCAACCCTCCAGCGCATTCAAGAAACACTCTATGGCACGCTCAACCCTGCATTACCTAAATCGCTCATGACGGGGGCACTCCGTTGGATTGCTAAAGATCGCGTCTATCAAGAACTCACTGGTCAAATCCTCAATCGCCAAACCGATCCCCACACGACACTCAAGCCCTCCTTCTTGATGATGGCGGCGTTACGTGGAAGCCTCCGTGAATTGAGTGAACGCTTAGAAACCTAGCCATATAGAAGCTCCCACCCCATCAGCGAAACCCTGTAGGGGTGGGAGAGAATTTAACGATGCGTAAGGGTTGCCAATACACGGTCAATCTTGAGTGCCAAGTGCAACACCAAGCGGCTATCAGGGTCATCTAAATCGAGGTTGGTCAACTCGGCGATGCGTTCCAACCGATAGACTAGGGTATTACGATGGACATCCAAATCAACCGCAGCTTTTGCTAGGTTGCCGTTGGCATCAAAAAAGCCAACCAACGTTCGCATTAGTTCACCCTGCTTGCGTTCATCATGCTCAAGCAACGCCCCCAGTGTATCTTTGTGGAAGCGCGTCATCTCCTCAAAACTCTTTTCTTTCATGACCAATAGCAGCTGATACAGTTTCAAGTCGCTGTATAACGTCACCTGCCGACGCAAGCCCAGCTCGCTGGAAATCCGCAGGGCATCGCGTGCCTCACGATAGCCATCACGCAACCCACGCACCCCCATAATGGCACGGCTTACACCCGCCCCCACCCAAGTATGGGAGGGTCGCTCTGCCAGCTGGTTACGGATTTCTTCAATCATCGCTTCCATGCGTGCTGGGGATGCTTCTACTGGTAAGGGGTATAAGGCAACCAATACATCCACATACACCCCAACCGCGCCGTTCAATTCACGACGGGAGAAGTCATCGCGGATGTATTTGCTCCACCCCTCTAAGTGGGTTGAAGCCACGTTGTTGCTTTCTGACTGAAACACCACCACCACAAAAGAAGTATCCACGTCAAAGCCGGCTTGTCGCGCCCGTACCACCGTCAGGTCATCATCACTAGGACTATTGCTCAACCACATCTGCACCCAGTCCCCGCGCGTTTGTTCTACAGCCGTTTCAATGGCACGCTTTTTAGACATCTCAATAGCGAAAATGTCCGCGCTATACAGCAAGATCGAGCGGTCAAATTCCGTCAAGTTTTGTTGGGCATTCAAAATGGTTAAATAGCCAACCGTGCGCCGTTCCAGCCTTAAGACAATCGTATAGCCTAACGGGCTTTGGTCAATCGACTGATTGGAATTTTGATTATTCTGTATCCAATCCCGAAAGCGATTGGCATCTTCCTCAGCTACTGTAGGGGGTTGAGAGTGGCGGTTAGGGTAATGATAAACTTCTTCCAACCGCTCCCCATTTTCATCATGCACCATCGCAGACTTTGCCATAGCACGGACAACTAACTGCAATAACCCACGCAGGTTCTTATTTTCGGCGACGTGTCGGGTGAGCATGCGCTGAATTTCCATGATGCGCTGGCTATATTGGGCGGATTGGTTGGCAATCGTGGCGTTCACCGCACGCTCAATCGAAGGGAAACTTTGCCCATCTGGCAAGGCGATCAAAGCAATCTGATAGGATTCTGCCAGTTCAATCAGGTGTGGATCATCTTTGAGGTATGAACTTTCAATGGCGATGGCACTCACCTTCGATTCTGCAAAGCGCCGAAGAATCGACTGGGCAAGCAGGCTTGGGTCAAAAGTGAGAAGCAGTTGCATAGAAATCAAGAGCAACTCCCCTCCCAAAATCTCCACACGCGCAGTAGGTTGTACGCGCAAAAACACACCACATGAGATTTGTATTTCAGGATTACCCGTGAGTAGCTCGCTCTCAATTGGTAAAGCACATTGCAAGAGGGTTTTCAATGAGGCGTATTCGGTTAAACTAGACAAACCATTCATTCTAGGATCGCCGATTCTTGGTCTATTTCCTAACATAGGTGTCACCTATTCCCAATTCAACCCAGTTCAAAAACAATCTGATAATCAATATTGGGTCATTATAAACAAAAATTGGGTGAATAGCAACTTCTTACTACTCACCCAATCTCAATTAGATTATATATTTTGACGAAAGGGCGTATCTATAGCACGCGCGTAATCGCTAAAGTGAATGCTTCAGACTTGATGGAGAATGCCTCATCTTCAGAAGCAACGGCTTCAAAGGATTCAGCATACTCTCCTTGAGGTGGGTTACACTCGGTCATGTCAAGAGCAAGCGTCTCGCTTTGGATATATTCCTTGAATTGGTGCATTGCTTGGGCAAGCCGTTCGCTGGCGTGATACTGTACGCGGATGCGATCTTCAATCTCAAATCCTGCGGATTTTCGCATACTTTGGATGCGTCGTACCACTTCACGACTTAACCCTTCAGCAACCAAGTCATCGGTCATGCGCACATCCAACGCCACCATATAGCCACTTTCTTCTACGACGGCATACCCTTCTGCCGCGCTTTGCTTCACTTCACATTCATCAGGCAACACTTCATAAGTGTTGCCTTCCCATTCCAAGTGGATGGCGCGTCCTGCCAACAAGTCTTTGGCATAGCGTTCCACATCAGCGGGTTGCCCCTCACGGAGCATCCCCTGCAAACGTGGAAACTCTTTACCGAACTTGCGCCCCAGCTTTTGTGGAAGAGGATTAAGCGCGTAGGTGACGAAAGCACTGGCATCAGTGACGGTTGAAACGGACTTAACATTCAATTCACTCATGATGAGATCGCCCAAACGCTCTACAGCTTGACGTTCAGAAGCACCACGCACCACGAATTGGGCACTCATCAACGGTTGGCGCACGCCGATATTCACGTTTTCTCGTGCGGCACGCCCCATGCTGACCAAGCGCATAGCAGTACGCATTTGACCCATGACTTCCGTATTGATAGATGCTTCGTCATACTGAGTCCACAGCGTCAGGTGGACACTATCGGGAGCAGAAGCATCATACGATTTCACCAAGTTACGGTATAGCTCATCGCTGAGGAAAGGCATAGCAGGGGCAATCAACTTGGCTACTGTCACCAATGCCTCATACAGCGTGGCAAACGCACCTGCATCTTCCTCCCAGAAACGCCGACGGCTTAAGCGCACATACCAGTTGCTCAGTTCATCCACGAACGCCTGAACGGGGCGCGTCGCACGGGGGACATCATACGATTCAAATGCTTCCGTCACTTCTTTGACCAATTGATTCAGTTCCGCAATCACCCATTGATCGAGCGGGTCGCGCTCAGACATCGGGGGTTGTTGGGCGGGTGTCCACTTGGCGATATTGGCGTAGGTGACAAAGAAGCTATACGTGTTCCACAAGGTCAAGTAGAACTTGGTGATGACTTCATTCACCAATGCCAGTGAGAAGCGACGGGGTTCACCGGGAGGGTTAGAGGTATAGCAATACCAACGGAGGGCATCTGCCCCTGCCGTATTGAATACTTCCCACGGATCAACCACATTCCCCTTGCTCTTAGACATCTTCTGATTTTCTTCGTCTAGGATATGCCCCAACGAGATCACGTTCTTATAGGCAACCGATTCATTCAGCAACACACTGATGGCATGCAGGCTATAGAACCATCCGCGCGTTTGGTCAACGGCTTCACAGATGTAGTCAGCAGGATATTGCTTGGCAAAAGTTTCCGTGTTGTGTGCCGGGTATCCCCACTGAGCGAGGGGCATTGCGCCACTATCAAACCAGACATCAATCACCTCTGGCACGCGACGCATCACCCCACCCCCACCGTTGGGATTGGGGAAGGTAATGTCATCCACATACGGGCGATGTAAGTCTAGCTCGCTGAGATCACGCCCAACGTATTGGCTTAACTCCGCCACACTTCCGATGGCGAGTGCCTCACCCGTTTGGTCATCCAACCAGATCGGTAGTGGCGTTCCCCAAAAGCGTTCGCGCCCTAATGCCCAATCTTTCAAGTCTTCTAGCCAGTTTCCAAAACGCCCATCCTTGATGTGTTCTGGCTCCCAGTTGATGGTTTGGTTGAGGTCAATCAACTTTTGCTTGTACTCGGTGGTACGAATGAACCACGTCTTCCGCGCAAAGTACATCAAGGGCGTGCCAGTGCGCCAATCGTGTGGGTAGTTATGGGTGTATGCCTGCTTGCGATAGAGCAAGCCACGCTCACGCAGATCACGGATGATGTCTTCGTCCGCGTCTTTGAACCACATCCCCACAAAAGGCGTGGCTTGGCTGACGAAGCGTCCATCTTCTTCCACCGCCTTGAAGATGGGCAATTGATACAAATCACCCATGCGCATATCATCTACGCCATAGGCAGGGGCAATATGAACGATACCCGTACCATCCCCTATGCTGACGAAATCCCCTTCAACCACATACGCCCAACGTGCTTCTGTTTCAAAGAAGGTATAGAGTGGGGTGTATTCCATACCAAGCAACTCTGCACCTTTGTAGCGTTCAACAACGGTATACTCTTCAGGCTTGGTCAAGGCGTGGTTGATGAGTGCCTCACACAAGATGAGGTGTTCGGTTTCGCCTGCTTTATTCTTGCCTTCCAGTTTGACATAATCTAAATCACGCCCAACGGCTAAGGCAACATTGCTGGGCAATGTCCAAGGTGTGGTTGTCCACGCAAGTAAATAGGTGTTCACTTCCCCCTTCACCGCGAAGCGCACATAAACGCTGGGGTCTTTGATCTCTTTGTAACCCAAAGAGACCTCATGGCTACTGAGGGGCGTGCCACTCTTGGGAGAATAGGGGACAACCTTCAATCCTTGATACAACAAGCCCTTCACCCAGAATTGCTTGAGGATGTACCAGATGCTTTCGATGTAATCATTAGTGAAGGTGACATAGGCATCTTTCAAGTCCACCCAATACGCCATACGTTCGGTCATGCGTTCCCAATCTTTAATGTTGCGGAACACCGATTCCTTACATTTCTGGTTGAACTTATCAATTCCGTATTCGACGATCTCGCGCTTATCTTCGATGCCTAGCTCTTTTTGAATGGCGATTTCAACAGGTAAGCCGTGAGTATCCCACCCCCCTTTACGATAGGAATAGAAGCCACGCATGGTTTTATAACGGGGGAAAATATCTTTGAACGCACGCGATAACACATGGTGGCTACCGGGTATGCCGTTCGCTGTAGGGGGTCCTTCATAGAATACATACGAAGGAGAGCCTTCGCGCTCTTCCATAGTACGATGGAAGATGCGATTCTCACGCCAAAATTCAAGCTGAGACATTTCAACTTTTTGAATGTCTACTTTAGGATCAACTGGTTTGAACATCTTGGTTAATTCTTTCTCCGTTTAGGCTGATTTAGACAAGGTAATAAAAGGGAAGTGGGTGGGCTACACCCATACAAATCAGCCGTGACGGGAGAAAGTTCACTCTCTGCGTCACGTAAATGCCTCCATTGATTTACACCTATCAGAACTGTTAAAGAGTATAGCAAATTAAGGGTGAAGTGATAACACAGAATTAATTTTAACGGTTTACAAATGCCCAAGAAGTACGGCTAGAAACGCTCAATTCGGTGTAAGCGGGGTAATCATAAATGTCTGTTGTCCACTCTAACGAAAAAGCGGAGAAGCGAATCTCCCCCACGCACTGTCCCACCCATGCCGAACGCTTAGGTGAATTGGGGGCAGACGTGCAATGCCCAACTTGTAAGGTGCATTGTGCGCCTTGCTCTTGCAAATATTGCACAACATAACATGCTCTTGGATTCATCTGGTAGAGAGTTTGTGTTGTGCCATACACGGGGCTAGTGCGTTCAATTTCTTGTGCGCCTTCTGGGACAGGGGGACTAGGCGGGAACAACAACCCCGCCAAGATCGGCAATGCTGGCACAGTTGCCACAATCATCAACACCGTAAAAACCACTAACCCTAGCGTTTGCAACAGATAAGCGTGTTGGCGTATCTGCTTGACCATTTAGGGTTGCCATGCTTGATTGTGCAGGATGATGACTGAGCCTTCCCTATCTTTGATGCCGGGCTGAATGGTGACTTCCGTTACGTGGGAAGCGCGTAGCCCGTTGCGTTGATACAAACAGATGTACTGATAGGGGGGGACTTCTCTACCTTGATCGAAGGCAGGGTAGTTACCAGCAGGTGGATAGCGCAAGCAACGTTCTTCACTAATGTCTCTAAAGCGACTTTGGTCATATAGCTTATTGTAATGGGCAACAACCGCTTCTGGATTGCCCCCAGCTACACGATAGTAAACCTCGTTGGAAGAGGCGTTCCCTTCGATGGTGCCGGCATAAACCGAACCCGGAAAAGGTTCAATCTCTAACGGGGTACGGTAGGATGCTTGATCGACAAAGTATGAAATAACGGCGGCAACAACCAACAACACCCCCAACCCAAAAACCGAAAGGCTGATCCGCAAACTGGAAACCTTTCCATCACGGTTAAAAATCATGAACATCTTGCACCCTCCCTCTCATCTCATTTATAGTTTGCTGATGGCTTGCATTTCATCTGTAAGACTAGCACTGTAGGACGATTTAGGAAAGCGTGCCAGCATCTCTTGCCAGTATATCCCCCCTGTTTCAACCGCTTTAGCATCTAAGGGGATAACTTTGCCCAACAGTTGATAGCACAGTACGCGGTACATCACCCAACCTTCTGGGCGTAACTGGTCGGGTTGCACCTTTGCCAAGCGTTGACGCGCCTCTTCCACGCGCCCCACGCGATACAATGCCTCGCACACATCCAAAGCGGGCACCCCTTGAGGGTCTGCCTGTTCTGCACGTAAGAAGTGTGACGTTGCCAGTTCAAACTCGCCCAGCCACATCAACGTTTTGCCCATGCCATACAACGGGAAAGCATGTTGCGGTGCTTTATCAATCGCTTCTGACAAGGTTAAACGGCTACGCTCTAAATCACCCAACTGACGGTAGGTGTTCCCCAGCAAAGTGAGTTCTTCTGTGCTGGCGGTTTGGGCAACCTGTAGCGGTTGAAGCAAGGCAACCACTTCAGAGAATGCGCCGCGCAAGTAGTGGCGTTGCGCTTGGGTGATGGGTTTGGTGAGGTGACGGTTGCCCCATAAGGCGATGAATTGGAGCATCAACAGCAACAACAACAAAGCGGCGGATGCGGCAGGGCGCAAACTAGGGGAAACAATCATCACCACCAAATTCAGCAGGATGAGCGCAAGGGCAATCCCCAACGCCGTTTTAGAGGGAGCATCCCAGTTGGGAAGGTGCTTGAGCAAGTCACGGAGAACCCTCATAACTGGGAAGCATCCAATTCGTCAATCATCAGGGCGCGTGCCGTCTGGACATCATTGGCGATGATCGCTGCCAACGGTGCGGATTGCTCATCCTTGAGGAGTTTCTCTAAACCCTCTAGCGCACTCCACAAATTCTCCATGCGCTTCACCGTGAGGCGAGCATGTTCTACATCCCCGGTTCGGTTGTAAGCGCGTGCCAAGTAAAGGAACGAAAGCAACCGCTGACGTGCATCCGTAATCCCCACCGTCAACGCCTGTTGCAGGTGGACAATTACCGATTGTGAACGCGCCAACCGATCCCCAATTAAACCCAAGTTATACAAGGGAATCCAGTTTTCTGGGTAAAGCTGATGGGCGCGTTGCGCGGCTTCGTAGGCAACTTCATAATGGCGTGCCTGAAGGTTGATCTCTGATAGCCCGTTCCACGCTTCAATTTGTAGGCTTGTATCCTGCGCGGATTCCGCCAACGCCAACATCTTTTCATAATCACGCTTGGCGCGATCGTGCTTAGAAGCCAAGCTAAAGATGATGGCACGCAGGCGATAATGCTCTGGGTTGGTCTTGTCGATGCGGATGAGCGTATCCATTTCAGCAATGGCGGTGTCATACTCCCCTTTGCGCATGGCGCGGATGGCACGGGTTAGCTCACGTGGGGTTTGTTGTCGAAACAAAAACCATGCCGCCACCATCCAACCCACCGCTAATCCGATGAAAAGTCCTAGCCAATCAGGAAGCACCACCACACCCAGCAAGACCGCACCCACAGCAGGAATACCCCCCGCCAAGATTCGCAAGCGTGCATCTTGTGGGACATACAACAAAGCCACAAATAGCACAAAAGATAGAGACAATAGGATTTGAACGGGGAGTCCCCATTCAGCATTGGGGAACAGTAGCCCTAATGCCACACTGACAAGCCCACTGACGATGAGGCTAATGAGTGCCCACCGCCCACGAGTAGATTGAACAAATTCACCAAAGTTAAAGCGCATCTGCGAAAAACTCTTATCTGTTTATCAACGATGTGTATACCGCTTCATGGTAAAGCGATAGGCTTGATCTGACAACCATTGCCCTTCTTGTGGAATGCCGTCTTGATCCCAACGCATGCTACCTGAAAAGGGATGTTCCCCATTTGCGGTGAAGGTGACGGCATCAGGG
The DNA here is from genome assembly GCA_049318945.1 of Phototrophicaceae bacterium. Taxonomy (GTDB): domain Bacteria; phylum Chloroflexota; class Anaerolineae; order Aggregatilineales; family Phototrophicaceae; genus CAIRDJ01. Next base: position 39,559 of record JBMOEO010000010.1, read on the forward strand.
GCAAGCGATTCAATGGACAGTTGCGCAACCGATAGCATCGTCAAAGAGCGAGCATGAAAGAAGATGGGCATTGCGCTTAGGGTTTGCAACAAGTAGCCACGATAAAGTGTGGAGCGTGGGAAAATGAAAGCGGGTGTGGGACTATCTAGTACGCGCTCATCATGGGATGTGCGATCAGAGGCAGTCGCAATCAGCGAACCATCCCCCCCTAACTGTAAGCCCATGCGCAAACGTTGAGCAGGTGGCGTGAATAGCAAAACCTCCACCCGTTCCAAGCGTGCGCCTTCGTGAGGGGGGCTTTGCCACAGTTCAACCAATTCAGTTGTGCCGTCCGCTTGACGGGCATCATAATCCACCCGATAAAAACGCGCCCCATCTGGGTGTTCATGCACTGTCCAGTGTTCCATCGCCACCATCTGATGGGTAGCAACCGCAACCCACTCATACGTACCGCTTGCTATCCAGCGTTCATGGGGTGCCACAGGATGCAGGTAACGCATTAACGCCTCCCTACATCCAAGCGGTTAAAGCTCGTCATCATGATGGGCATCTCTAAACGGGGTAGAAAAACGCAAGCGCGTCATAATCGGTCTACCGCTGAGGTGTTGCCAAAAAGCGATACCCTGTGCATTCTTGCTGGCAACATCACATTCAATCAAGGTGAGGTTATGCACATGAAACCAACTGAAGAGATGTTCCACCAAGCTACGCCCGTAACCTTGCGAGCGCATCGACGGTTCAATATAGACATCGGCGATGAAGCCTGCCTTTTCTTGGATGAAGGCTTCAGGAACGAGGTCAATTATCATCCCCAGTGCGTACCCTCCCACGCGCCCACGTCGGTCTATTAAAACATAAACCATTGCATCATCACGCTTAAGAAGATTCAAGATAAACCTTGCGTAGCGTTGCATGCCGTCAGGTTCAGGAGTAGGCAAGTCTGGATCTAAAGCGCGGTGATAATCTACCAATTGCATCCACAATTCGGCAATGTCTCCGGCTTCGTCTAAGCGTGCAGGGCGAATCAACACGATGGCACTACTGATCGCCTAAGCTGAAATACATCACATCTGTATGAACGGTTGCACCCACTGAACGCCAAAAAGCCTGCTGAACGCTAGCGCGTCGGGGAACATCCGCCAAGACCACACTCACATAACGATCAGAGAACCAGCTCATCAGCGCATCCAAAAGCACCGTCCCCACCCCTTCGCCATCGTGTTGGTCAATCACCATCTCTCGAATGCGCCCAACGCGCTCCGGCAACATACCCGGACGACCGGCTTCAATTTGACCAACAGCATACCCTAAAACATAGTCATCGCGCTCAGCAACGACGATCACGGTATATAAGCCATTTGCCAACCATGATTGTGCCCATTCCATCCAACGCATCAAACCGTCTTCGGCAGGGCGAAAACGACCATCAAACTCTGCTTGTAAATCAGCATTGTTTAGCCACAAAGTACCAAGATAATTAAGATCGGATCGTGTTGCTTCTCTGGTCAGAATTTCGGACATAAGTAAACTGTTTCTGCTGGTGGTATAACATTTATGTAAGAGGATAACACTGTCACCCTGCTAAATCAACAAACCATTGTGCCCTATCTCGATAATTTTACGTGACCAAACCAAGATGACTAATCAATCCGTTAAAAATGATATTCGTATAGATGAGTTGCCAACGTGGATGAGGATCGCGCTTCAGCCGTATGATTACGGTTTCATCTTGGTTGGCGTGGTAGGGGTGTTAGTGGGGTGGTTTTTTGTGGTGGGACCGCAGCTTCCGAATGGATTAGAGATTACCCACTACGCCTTCCTCATGGAGGATTACGCCCAATCCCTACGTGAAGGACAGCTCTATCCGCGTTGGGCTGCACACGCCAACAGCGGCTACGGCTCGCCCATCCCACAATTCATCCCCCCCTTTGTACCGTACAGTATGGCGGTACTACGCTTGTTGTCCAACCAAAGCACGGAATGGGTGATACGCTTTTATGTGTTGTTCGTTTTTGTGTTGGGGGGGATTGGAACGTATGGTTATGTTCGGCAAGCCTTCCACGCCAAAGCCGCTTTTTTAGCCAGCGTGTTATTTTTGACTAGCCCAATCTTTGGGCATGAATTGCCCCATGTCATTGGGGAAGTCACCATCTTAACCGTGATGTCCGAGTTCGTCTTGTTTCAGTGGGTGCTAATGCGCTGGTTACGCCTGCAAGGAACACTAAACCGAACGCTACTGTTTTTGTTGTTGGGGGGGATGATACTCACCCATCCTCCTACGGCATGCTTGGCAATCGTCAGTGGCTACCTCATCTGTTGGGGTTACGGTTGGTGGGAAGGAAATTGGCGAAGCCCGATGCTTGGCTACACATTCATTGTTGGAATCGGTCTAGGCATTTCAACCTGCTATTGGTTGCCTGCATTGGGAGGAATGCGATCTGTGCAATTCACGCGCTTTGATGCCACCCTCCCCAATTTCTATACCACTTTCAGAACCCTGATTGAGCCTCATTATCCCGTTAGCTCTGCCATCCAAACCCCACCCATCCGCCTTAGTGTGGGCGGACTACGCGCAGTGTTAGGCTTAATGGGGTGGGTGTGGGTGTATCGTCAACAACGACTAGGTTTACCACACTATCTAAGCGGGTTGCTATTGGTTTTCACGCTCGTGTTGAACCTGACGATCTTCCACCAGTCGCTCATTTTGCCCACATTGCTAACGTGGTATGTCTGCATAGTAGGCAGTTGGGTGGTGGATAAATACCCCACACCCGCCAACCCCTATACGCGCGTGGGGTTGGTTGCTTTATGCACCCTAACCCTGGTTGCCTCACGGGCATCATGGCTTCCACCCGATCCACAGATCAACTCTATCCGCTCCTATACTCCGTTAGCACAGTTACAACATGAGCTAAATGGGCGCGGTGTTGCCGTTCTACCCAGCATCTATCCTTACCCTCGCCTGCCTTCCCCACAGGTTGGGAACAACGCCTATTGGTTTAGCTATACTCGCAACATGCCCGACCGCCTATCCTCTAATCAGGCTTCAGTATTGGTTGCCAAAAACCATGAATCGGTGTGGCAGATCACCAATAGCGCAGAAACGCGCATTCAGATACTACAATCTAATTTTCGAGGTTGGAGGGCAACGCTTGATGAAGCCCCGTTGAGCATCACCACCCATCCTGAAAGTGGGCTAATCCAAGTCATCGTCCCCCCCAGCATCAACGGACGCTTACAAGTCAAATTGGGAAATACCGTGTTGCATGGATTAGGGATAACCATCAGCGGAATGATGCTGTTCATCGCGCTCATGCTCCCCCCTCCCACCGCACCCTCTACGTATGAAATACTAGATGGCATGGGCATTCATGAGGCGCGTTTGGTGGGAGGAATGTTGGGATGGTTTACGGTGATTATTGTGATGAGTGCCAGCCCTAATGCGCGTTGGTCATTACGCCCTAACCAAGTTCTCCCCCTTGATTCGTTTGTCACCGTTCAAGCACGCACTCAAACTGGCATCGCGCTTGTGGGGTATAGTATTGAGGAAACGCGCGTGTATCCCACCGAGCGACTCCCCTTCACCCTAGTATGGACGACACTACGCCCCCTTGAAACCAACTATCAGGTGCAAATCAGTTTGCTGAATGAGCAACAGCAAGCCTTCCACTTTGAACAACCGTTACGCTATCCGTCAGCCGTCCCCCCCAACATGTGGCAAGTCAACCGTTTGGTGTATGACCATCACACCATGCAACTTCCACCGAAGCTACCCAATGGAAGCTATCAAATTGTCCTGCGCTTGCAACCTTGCCACTATGCAAAACAGCAATGTGCGGTTACAACCACCCTATTGCCAATGTTCTTCGCTGATTTTGGGCAACCCATTGGGGAAGAGTTAATCCTGCCAAGCTGGATAGAAGTTAGCCAATAAAGCCATGACTGCTAAACTGGAACGCCTTCAACAAACCGTCGGTGGCTATGCTACCCACCCCATCCCAACATTTTTGATGCGCCACTTCCCTGGCGATGACCAACGCATCAGCGACCATGTGCAGGCATTGATTCACTTTCAAGAGCTATTTGACTGGGACGTGTTGGTCATTCATCCACCCAGCAGTTATGCTGTTGCAGATTATGGCGTTCAATCGGAGTGGAACGGGCACCATCACGGAGACCGTCAGCTACTCAAGCATATTATCCAACGCTCGCTAGACTGGACGGAAATCCGTAACCTAGACCCAGAACGTGGCGAGCTAGGCAAACAGCTTGAAGTGACGCGCCAGTTAGTCGAGCATTTCAAAAAAAGTGTTCCCATCCTTGTGAGCATCTATAGCCCCCTCAGCCAAGCGACGCGCCTAAGCGGGCATGCCACCTTGTTAGATCACCTACGCACCCGACCCGACCGCTTGAAGAGTTGTTTGAACGTTTTAACCGAGACCACCTTAAACTATGTCAATGTTTTACGGAAATTGGGCGTAGATGGGATTGTGTATATCGTGGAATATGGTGATTATGGTATGCTTGCTAAAGGGGAATATGAATCTTTTGGCGTGCCGTATGACCTCAAAATTCTGGGAGAGATGGTTGAGCGTACCCCCTTCAATCTGTTACACCTCCGCGGGAACTCCCCCATGTTCGATGTATTCAAGAACTACCCAACACAGGCGACTAACTGGAATAGCCAAGCCGACAAAGTTGATCTTGTGCAAGGGAAGAGTTTATCTTTGGGGGCAGTGTGTGGTGGGGCACAAACAAACACCTTGTTATTCTCCACCCCTTCCGAAATTCGGCAACAAGCCAACCATGCCCTGCGAGAAGTGAACCGTCGGCGAATCATCCTCACGGCAGAGGACACGGTTTCCATAGCAAGTCCGCTCGCCAATCTTAAAGCCTTTAGTCAACTTCGCCATTTTCAGGAGTGAAAGAATGTCTCATCGTGTGATTGCCGGCTCTGCTAAAGGGCGAAAGCTCAAGTTAGTGCCGGGTGATTCCACCCGTCCCATCATGGATCGTGTGAAAGAAGCGTTGTTTAGCATCATTGGATGGGACATCTTGGATGCTAATTTTTTGGATCTGTTCGCCGGCACAGGGAGCGTTGGCATCGAAGCATTGAGCCGTGGGGCGCAATTCGCTACCTTCGTGGACATGAATCGCAGTGCGATTCACACCACTTTAGATAACCTGAAAACAACCGGCTTCTTAGAGCAGAGCGAGGTCTTACAGCGCAATTCCTTCCTATTGCTCAAGACTTCTCCCACACGCCCGTATCACTATATTTACATTGCCCCCCCACAGTACAAGAATCTGTGGATTGATGCACTGAAAACGCTAGAAGAAAATCCGTCTTGGATTCATGATGAACTAACTGTCATTGTGCAAATTGACCCCAAAGAACTGCGGGGGGTTGAGCTACAGTTGAAGCACTTGGCAATTTATGACGAACGCACCTATGGGAATACGCGCCTCATCTTCTTAGAACAGAAACCTCAAGAGGCTGAAACCTCATCGACCGAGATAGGTTGAGATGAGTTGGTGCGCCTGCTCTAGCGTCTGAACCTCTCCTACAACTTGTGCTTCACGCAGAGCGTCCAACAGCTTGCCGATTTGCTTACTGGGGGGCAAGTCAAATGTTTGCATGATTTCCGACCCATTCATCAAAAGTGGAGGGGATACCACGCTGTCATATTGGCGGTGATAAACGGTCAAGTAATGTTGCGCCTTTTCAACCAGTTTGATCCATGCCTGCTGCTTCAACTCTAAGCCTTGATCCATCAAATAACGTGAGAGCGAAAGCAAGATAACATCAATCCCCTCCGCCTGTAAGCTATACCAATACCGATGGATGGTGAGAGGGGTACTATCATCCGTCTCCATGAAACGCTCCCAACCCTGTAAAATCCGCATGAGGGACTGCCCTTCCGCACGGCTAAGGCGTAGCTGTTCAGTGAACCGCTCAAGCTGTGCCTCTGTTGTCACCATAGGATGGAGCAACGGCGTTAGCAAGAGCAACGCTTGATGTGGGCGAGGAGGGGTGAGCATGCGTGCCAAATGCGTTTGCAAGTCTGGGCGCAAATGTTGAAGTTGCATGAGTAGCAACCCATACGAAAAGTTGGTGACAACGGTATCAACGGGAAAGGGCGAAAGCCTTTCGACAAATGACTCTAGGGATTGCAACAACGCCAGCGCGTTTTCCTGCTGTGCGGTGGGAAGTGGCAAGCACGCTTCTAACAGATTCAAACGCAAAGCCACTTTGATGGCGCGGGTGACATGTCGCCCTGCTAAAATCTTGAATAGCTCATCTCGCACACGTTCAGGGGAGACGCGCTCTAGTTCGCCTGCTACCTGTTTGATGTCTTCCAGCGTGTGCGGTTCAATGCGAAAGTTGAGGGCAACACTTTGGCGGATGGCACGCAAAGCGCGAAGTGGATCATTGGCTAAAGAAGAGGGACTACAGCGACGGATGACCTTCGCAATGACATCTTGCTCCCCGTGCAAAGGGTCAATGAAGTGGGTAAGGTCGGTGTGCATATCCACAACCATAGCATTGATGGTGAAGTCACGGTCAATCAAATCAGCAAGGAGGGTGTTTTCATCTCCTCTAAACTGGGCAACATCAATTTCAACGCGCCCATACAACGTGTGGATGATGGCACGCCCCACCCCACGCTCACGGTCTAAAATATAAAACTCCCCGTTGAAGTGGTTGGCAATCAGTTTACCCAGTTGAATTGAGTTAGCAGGCGTTGCTAGGTCAATATCTTTGATGGGGCGACGCATGAGCGCGTCGCGCACCGCCCCCCCCACAATGTAGACAGGATGGGGAAAATCTTCTAGGCATTCCTGTAACGTGTATACGTCATCTGACCACACTAAACGCCCAATAGGTAGGTGAGGCGTGAGGTCATTTTGCATCAGAGTACACTTTCATTCACCACCCCAACAAAACATAGGTTGCGGAATTTGTCATCAAGGTCTAGCCCATATCCAAAGACAAACTTGTTAGGGATTTGAAAACCAATGTAATCTACGGTGATGTCCACCTCTCGACGTGAGGGTTTATCAAGCAGAGTACACAGTTTGATACTGGCGGGCTGGCGTGCCTGTAGCATATCCATAACAAAGCTGAGGGTATGTCCGCTGTCGATGATGTCTTCTACGATCAAGATATGTTTATTGGTGATGGTGGTAGTCAAATCCATGACAATCCGCACCTGCCCTTTTGACTCGCGTGCACCTGCTCCATAGCTAGAAACCGCCAAGAAATCAATGGAATGTGGCACATGGAAATGTCGCATTAAATCAGTGAGGAACGCCACCCCACCCTTCAGAATGCACACCAGAACGACATTATCTAACCCATCATAATCTTGTGTGAGTTGTTGCCCCAGTTCAGCAATGCGCTTTTGTAAGGTTGCTTCATCAATCAGCACTTCTTTGAGATAATGTTCATAGGGAAAATTTGGCATGTAGATGCTTTCATTACAAATGAATAACAGTTAAATCATTATACAAAGTTTCTTTTTTTACTCTACCGTGCTTCTACATATATAACTCTATATAGATTTGTAGTTTCAAACATTGGCACACATTCTGAAACTTCAATACAATGATAGCATTGATGAGTTTTGTGATGTTGACAGTGAGACAATCCATGGGTGAAAAGCTGGCAATTGATTTTGGCACAACCAATACGGTTGTGGCGCGTTGGAACCCGACTACCAACCAATCGGAGATTGTAAATTTAGTGGGCTTGAGCGACCCAAACCATGTTGAGAAAATCCCAGTGATTCCTTCGCTCGTTTATGTTCAGAACGCCTCTAGCAACCAAACCGTCATTGGCGTGGCTGTTCGGCAAAATAAATTAGAGAAGAAACAGGACAATCGGCTTTTCCGTAATTTTAAGCGTGGGATCGTTGCTCAACCCGCCCCCGCCCCACGCATCATTGATGCCACAGCCTATGCAGATGTGGACGCAGGAAGCGCGTTTGTGCGTCAAGTCCTTAGCCACTTACCCTATTCCATTGACGATATTGAGCAACTCATTCTCACCGCGCCCGTAGCCTCTTTTGAATCCTACTTGGCTTGGCTTAACTATGTGGTAGAAACCATTCCGTCAGACAAGATTAGGATTATTGATGAGTCCACCGCGGCGGCATTGGGGTATGCCGTCACCAAGCCCGGCGCGGCGGTGATGGTGTTTGACTTTGGCGGAGGCACATTAGACCTTTCGTTGGTTCAATTGCCAGAAAGTGGCGAAAAAGTGGGTGGGTTCTTGAACCGCCTCATGCGTAGCAATGCCAATCAACATTCCGCTAAAGTGATTGCTAAGGCTGGGCGCATCATAGGCGGAAGCGACATTGACCAATGGCTTTTGGCGCATGTTCTCCAGAAGACGGGCATCACCCCCCAATCACTTGGGAACGATTATGCCAACGTCCTCACGCTTTGTGAGCATGCCAAGATTCGCCTATCCAATGAGACCGAGACCGTCCTAGAATTTGAGGTTGGCAAACAGCATTATGAGTTGCTTTTGACCCGAACCGAGCTAGAAACCGTCTTAGAAGCAAACGGCTTTTTCACCGCGTTGCGCAACGTTGTTGATAAAGTCATGCACATTGCCCGTCAACGTGGTATCTTCAAAGAAGACATCCAACATGTGCTGATGGTGGGGGGAAGCTCCCTGATGCCATCCGTCCAGCGCACGTTACAAACCTACTTCACGGCAACCGCCGTCAAAGCGGATAAGCCCTTCACGGCGGTCGCAGAGGGTGCGCTTCAAGTGGCGGCTGGGTTTGGCTTAGACGATTATCTCATTCATGGGTACGGCATTCGTAACTTGGACGAACAAACGGGTGAGCATAGTTATGATGAGATCATCCCGATGGGTAGCCGTTATCCCACCGAAAATCCGATTGATGTATTGCTAGAAGCAGCACACCTTCAACAAAGCGAGATGGAATTCATCATCGGGGAAATTGATACCGATGCCATTGCCATGTTAGAAGTTGCCTATGAAGATGGGCAAGCGGTGTTTGTGGCACAAGCAGGAACTAGCGGAGAACAAATCATTCCCCTCAATCAAGGAGAGGTGCTAAAATCTTTGGCACGCCTGACCCCACCTGCCACGCCAGGGTTGGCACGGGTGAAGGCATCCTTCAGCATTGATGATAAGCGTCAACTACGTTTGACCGCGCGGGATATACAAACCAATCAAATTCTTGTTAATGATGTGGTATTGGCGGCATTACGTTAAGGAAGGTATTTCATGGGCGAAAGTCAATTGACGGGGCGAGAGCCTCGTTTAGCAAACGCTAATCAAAAAGGGCAACGCAGGCTCTCCCTACGCGGTGTAGCAACCATGCTCAATATGCTTCCACCAGAAGCTATTAGCTTAGAAGCCGCCGAAGTGGCTTTGCGCAATGATGATTTTTTTGTGCGCTATAACGCCGCCAAGATGTTGGCAAGGCGTGGCGACCGCGGCGCACGGGTGGTCATGGAAACCATCTTGAAGGATGGCTCCCCTATTTCCCGTGCCACCGTTGCACGACACTTATACGGCTTCTCGTGGTATTCGGTTGAGGGGCTAGTACGACGGGCTTTGCAAGACGATGATTCGCGCGTGCGCGAGGGCGCGATCTACGCCTTGTGCGACCTACGCGAGTTGAATGCCTACAAACTAATGGTAGAAGTTTTGCAGGGGGAAGAAGATAACGTGCTTCAAGCGGCAGCTTGGGGCTTGCGTGATACCCAAGATTCAGCAGCAGTGCCCGTCTTAGAAGTGGTTTTGACGGCGAAAGACCCGGATGTCCGCGCCAAAGCATTGGAGGCACTGGGCGCAAATGACACCCCAGAAGCCATGCCCGTCGTGCGTGAAGCCATGAATGACCCAGAGCCAGAAGTGAAGTATGCCGCCACCTTAAGCCTGTTGGAACTAGCAGGAGAAGATTGGCTGAGCGAGCTTTCCGGCATCATCGGGCGGACTCGTGGCGAGACGTTGCGTCAAGTATTGCGTGGGTTCTTCCATGCGACGAACTATCTCAAGATTGATGTATCACAATCTACTGCCGCCGACTTGATGATTGACGCGCTAGAAACAGCATTGCTGGATGATATGAAAGAAGTGCGTGAGGCAGTCATTTGGCCCCTCGCGTGGATGCGTCATGAGCGCACCCCTAGCCTCATCCGACGCACCTATCACCTTGAGTCTGATCCATACGTCAAGGCGCACATCATCAAGGTTGCTTCTAGCTTGATGACCATTGAATCTGGAGGTACGTCCACCAGCGAGGCAATCTCACAAGAGTTGCTGGCGGACGCGCTACAAAGCAATTACGCAGAAGTGCGGTTTGCGGCGGAGGAAGTCATTCGTAACCGCGCCCGCTCTTCTGCGATGGCGAATAAGTAAGATTCGTTCAGGAGGTTGACTTGTCAATTAACTTGGCAAGTCACTCTCTTGATGATGTTCTTGTAAACTTACCACGTCTAGTGGTTGTTGTTGCACCGCCCGAACGCTCTGCACAAAGGCGGTTGCTGCGCTTAGCGTGGTGATGAGAGGCACGCCATAACGTTGGGTGGCTTGGCGGATTTGTCGCCCTTCGTTGTAGGATTGTCCCCCTTGTGGGGTGTTAATCACCAATTGCACCGCACGCGATTGAATCAAATCCACCACGTTGGGGCTGCCCTCACTCAGCTTCTTGATGCGCTCCACCGTGACATTGGCAATTTCAAGAGCATCTGCTGTGCCACCAGTAGACAACAAATGGAAGCCTAAGTTTTGCAAGTCACGCGCAATCTTCATGATTGCCCCTTTGTCCTTGTCATTCACCGTCACCACCACATTCCCCCCAATGGGCAAAGCTGTATTGGTAGCAAGTTGCGCCTTCCAGAAAGCGTGCCCAAACTTATTCGCGTGACCCATCACTTCACCAGTGGAGCGCATCTCCGGTCCTAAAACAGCGTCCGCACCGGGGAACTTCATGAAGGGCAACACCGCTTCTTTGACGAAGAAGCCTTGCGTTTTGAGGTCTTCAAACAATCCAAGATCGTCTAGGGTTTTTCCAGTGGCAATCTTCGTAGCGCAGTTTGCTAGGGGAATGCCGGTTGCTTTGCTCACAAAGGGCACGGTACGACTGGCGCGTGGGTTGACTTCTAAAACGTAAACAACATCATCTTGAATGGCGAATTGAATATTGAACAACCCCCGTACTTGCATTGCCAAGCCAATCTTGCGTGTGTATTCACGGATGATTTCAAGGTGATACAAGCTGATTTTGTAGGGAGGTAGCACACATGCCGAATCTCCACTGTGGATGCCGGCTTCTTCGATGTGTTGCATGATCCCCCCGATGATAACCCGTTTGCCATCACACAGGGCATCCACATCTACCTCATAAGCATCCTCTAAGAAGCGGTCAATGAGAATCGTTTGCCCGCTAAATTCCACGTTGTTGCGTAGCCACTCTTGCAGTTGCGCGGTATCAAACACAATCGCCATCCCACGCCCACCCAATACATAGCTGGGACGCACCAACACCGGATAGCCGATGGTCTGGGCAATCTCTAAAACGCCCTCAAATGTGGTCGCGGTTTTGCCGGGAGGCTGTTCAATGTTGAGTTGTTGCATGAGTGCATGGAAGCGTTCGCGGTCTTCGGCAAGATCAATCATATCTACCGATGTTCCCCAAATGGGCACGTTGGCGACGTGCAAGGCGTGCGCAATGTTGAGGGGGGTTTGTCCACCAAACTGTACCAACACGCCGGAAGGTTGCTCGCGGTCGATGATGTTCAATACATCTTCAGCGGTGAGTGGCTCAAAGTATAAACGATCCGCCGTATCAAAATCCGTGCTGACCGTTTCAGGATTACAGTTGACCATGATGGATTCATAGCCCATCTCTTTGAGCGCGTAACAAGCATGAACGCAACAATAATCAAATTCGATCCCCTGCCCAATGCGGTTGGGTCCCCCTCCTAGCACCATCACTTTAGGTTGGGTGGTGGGATATGCTTCATCATCCGCTTCATACGTGGAATATAGATAGGGGGTGAATGCCTCAAACTCGGCAGCGCACGTGTCCACACGGTAAAAGTTAGCCGCAATGCCAAACGACTTGCGACGCGCCCGAACAACCGTTTCACTTGAACCAATCAAGCGTGCGATGTAGGCATCGCCAAAACCATATTGTTTGAGTTTGCGGAAGTCTTTTTCATCGAGGCGATCCAGCGTTAACCCTTTGGTCAAGATGCGGTCGTGAATGGTCATCATGTCCGCCATTTGACGGATGAACCACGGGTCAAAGCCGGTGGTCGTGTGAATATCCTCCATGCTAGTCCCGTGTAACAAAGCGGATGCCACATGGAATAGGCGTTGTGCGGTAGGAACTTTGAGGTTGATTACGTCTTGGTTGGCGATTGCCCCACCAATGCCATCGATCCCAATATCCAAAGCGCGAATGCCCTTTTGCAGGGCTTCGGCAAATGTTCGCCCAATCGCCATGACCTCCCCAACCGCTTTCATTTGCGGACCCAGTACGCTATCCCCACCGGGGAATTTGCGGAAGTCCCAGCGCGGGATTTTCACCACCACATAATCGAGCGAGGGTTCAAAGCTGGCAGGGGTGACGCGGGTTATGTCGTTGGGGATTTCATCAAGCGTGAAGCCCACCGCCAACAACGCGGCAATCTTAGCAATTGGGAAACCTGTTGCCTTACTTGCTAAGGCAGACGAGCGCGACACGCGCGGGTTCATCTCAATGACGTATACGCTACCATCGGTAGGACTGATGGCAAACTGAACATTTGCCCCGCCCGTAGCGATCCCAATGCGTTGGAAGATTGCCTTCGCCATATCGCGCAGGCGTTGCAATTCGCGGTCGGTCAAGGTTTGGGCGGGGGCAACTGTGATGCTGTCGCCGGTATGCACGCCCATTGGGTCAACATTCTCGATGGTACATACAATCACGAAGTTACCGACATGATCGGTCATGACTTCTAATTCATATTCTTTCCAACCAATCAAGCTCACATCGACCAGAATGCTCCCAATGGGACTTTGGCTAATCCCATTGGCGGCAACGCTACGTAGCTCATCAGGGTGATATGCCACCCCTCCCCCGCTCCCTGCCAGAGTGAAGGATGGGCGCACCAACACCGGATAGCCTAATTGTTCTGCCACGCGAAGCGCGTCTTCAACGGTGGTGACAACTTCACTAGGTGGAGACTTCAATCCAATCTCGGACATGGCATCTTTGAACAACTGGCGATCTTCTGCCACTTCGATGCTATCGGGTTTTGCGCCAATCAGTTCGATACCGTAGCGTTCTAGGATGCCACTCTTGTGCAAACTCAAAGCAAGGTTCAAAGCGGTCTGTCCGCCGACGGTGGGCAAGATGGCATCGGGGCGTTCTTTGGCGATGATCTTCTCAGCAAATTCTACGGTGAGCGGTTCAATGTAGGTGGCATCCGCAAATTCAGGATCGGTCATGATGGTGGCTGGGTTGGAATTGACCAGCACAATACGATAGCCTTGTTGGCGTAGTGCTTTACACGCCTGCACACCACTGTAATCAAATTCGCACCCCTGCCCAATGACAATGGGTCCAGAGCCAATAACCATGATGGTTTGAATGTCGGTACGTTTTGGCATAGGTTATTCAGTTTGCCCTAATGATGGTTGGTTTTGATAAAGGCGATTGATGAACTCATCAAACAAGTAGAGAGAATCGTGCGGACCGGGGGCGGCTTCGGGGTGATATTGAACGCTAAACGCCCCTAGCGCGGTGTGGCGCAAGCCTTCGATGGTGTGATCGTTCAAGTTGATGTGGGTGATCTCTGCGCCAGACAAGTCACTATCCGCCGTCACAGCAAAACCGTGATTGTGTGAGCTGATTTCCACCTTGTCGGTCAACAGGTTTTTAACAGGTTGATTTCCGCCACGATGCCCAAAGCGCATCTTCTCGGTTTTGCCACCCAACGCCAGCGCAAGGATTTGATGCCCCAAGCAAATCCCAAAGATGGGAAGTTGCCCAACCAAACGCTTCACGTTATCAATGGCATAGTCCACCGCCGCGGGGTCGCCGGGTCCGTTGCTCAGGAAAATGCCACTGGGCTTCATCGCCAGCACTTCATCGGCAGGGGTTTGTGCGGGCACAACTGTCACCCTTAACCCGCGATCCGTCATTAAGCGCAGGATGTTGTGCTTCACACCAAAGTCATAAGCAACCACATGAGGCGCGAAGGTGGAAGAAGGGGTATGTTCCGACGACAACCATTGTTGATCGCTGGATTGCGTCCAGTGATAGGCTTCAGCAGTAGACACTTCATCAACCAAATTCGCACCGGACATATCAAACGATTCACGCGCCATCTTGAGCAATGCCTCAACATCGCTTGCCATTTCGCCAGTGGCAATCACAGCACGCATCGCGCCTTTTTCACGGATGTGGCGCACGAGGGAGCGCGTGGCAACTTCTGCCAAGCCGATCACATTCTGTTGTTTGAGGTATTCGTCTAAGGTGGCGTGGCTACGCCAGTTGCTCACAATAGGGCTGATGGAGCGAACGACAAAGCCACTCACCCAACTTTTATGGGATTCAATATCTTGTGTGTTCACCCCAGTATTCCCAACATGTGGGACAGTCATGGTGACAATTTGTTGATAGTAAGATGGGTCGGTCAAGATTTCTTGGTAGCCGGTCATCGAGGTATTGAAGACAATCTCGCCCGTCTTCACCCCCACCGCGCCAAAACCCACCCCGCTGAAGGTACGCCCATCTTCTAAAACTAAGATGCCTTGCATCATTGATTGCTCCTTATTTGGAAAGCTAGTCATTATGTGCGGTAGTCGCCATTGATGCGCACATAATCATAACTGAAATCACACGTCCAAACTTGCGCTTGCCCTGTCCCCAGCCCGCCCTCTAACCAGATGGTGATGTTGGGCTGTTGCATCACAGCAGTGGCATCCGCCTCACTGTAGGCGGTTGGCTTGCCTTGCGCAAAGATGGTGACAGCAGCCGGGGTAGGATGCTCAAGCTCCCCACCCTCAATCGTCAAGCGCGAATGGTCAGGGGAGAAGGGCACGCCTGCACGCCCTGCCGCGGCAATAATGCGCCCCCAATTGGCATCCGCGCCAAAGAACGCGGTCTTCACCAAAGCAGAGGTCGCAATGGCGTGAGCAATCTGTCGGGCGGTCTCATCCGTTTCACACCCCTTGACGTTTAGCGTAATGAACTTGGTTGCGCCTTCGCCATCGCGCACGATGTCTTGTGCCAACTTACGACATACGGCATACAATGCCTGCTCAAACTGGGCAAGATCATCGGCAGTTTGTAGCTGGCAACCGCTGGCACCATTCGCCAAAAGCAGAACGGTATCATTGGTACTCATATCCCCATCCACCACAATACTGTTGAAGGTCTTCTGATTGACGGTATTCAAGACCATTTGGAGGGCATCAGCAGGAAGGGCGGCATCCGTTACCACCACTGACAGCATGGTTGCCATGTTCGGTGCAATCATCCCAGACCCCTTCGCAACGCCAGCCACTTGAAACGTCCCCCCGTTGGGAAGGGTGACGCTTACGGATGCCAGCTTAGAAACCAAGTCAGTGGTCATGATACCCTGTGACGCACTTGCCCAGTCATCACCCAAGATCGGCATCCCCTGTTGCACGCCTAGCTTCATGCGCTCAATATCGAGCAACACCCCGATGACCCCAGTTGAAAGCACGAGGACTTGTTGGGGTTCACAATCGAGGGCATGCGCCACTGCTTGAGCGGTCTGGCGTGTCACGGCAATTCCCTCTTCGCCTGTGCAAGCATTCGCATTCTTTGAGTTTGCCACCACCGCACGGATGCGCTCACGGTGGGTTTGCATGTGTTCCATGTCCACCACAACAGGGGCGGCTTTCACATGATTGGTCGTGAAAACGGCGGCGGCGGTGCAATCCGTTGCACTCACGAATAAGGCGAAGTCGGGTATACCATCACGCTTTAAGCCGACGTTCGTTCCAGCAACTTGAAACCCCATCACAGCATCAATATTCGGTTTGACTGCTTGCATGACGATTAGTCCAGTTCATTCAAGAGGGTTTGTAGAATGCTTACCATTTGGTCGATGTGGCTTGTTTCCACAATGAGGGGAGGAACAAAACGGATGATGTTGGCACCCGCAGAAACCAGCAACAAGCCGTGTTCATAACCGCGTGACACCAGTGGTTGTACCGAGACATCCAACTCTAGCGCACACATTAGCCCGCGTCCACGCACAGCCACCACATGGGGGCTAGTGAGTTGTTGTAACTTCTCCAGCAAGTATTGCCCTGTTACGCGGACATGTTCAAGAAGTGCGGGTTCACTCAAGCGTTGTAACACCTCATGCGCTACCGTCGTCACCAATGAACCCCCAGCAAAGGTTGAGCCATGATCCCCATATTCAATTGCTTGTGCCACGCGCTCATTCACCAACGTTGCCCCGATGGGCAACCCTGCGCCCAAAGGCTTCGCCAAAGTCAAAATATCGGGCTTCACCCCAGCGTATTCATGAGCGAACAAGTCCCCCGTGCGTGCCATCCCACACTGTACTTCATCAAATACCAAGATCACCCCGTGTTGGTTACACAGATCACGCAGGGTTTGCAAGAAGGGGGCATCGGCAATATTGATCCCGCCTTCCCCTTGGATGGGTTCAATGAAGACGGCGGTAACTTCGTTCGATATCGCCTGATGCAGTGCATCAATATCGTTGAACGGTAACACCTCAACATTGCTCAACAGGGGAGCAAAGGGTTTTTGGTATTTCTCGCGTGGGGTCAATGATAGTACGCCGAACGTTCTGCCGTGAAAAGCGTTGCTAAAGACAATGGTCTTGTTGCGTTCGGGTTGATGTTGTTGGTATGCCACTTTACGCGCAAACTTAAGCGCGGCTTCGTTTGCTTCTGCGCCACTGTTGCAAAAGAAAACTTGTTTCATGCCCGATTTCTCAATGAGTGATTTTGCTAGGGCAATTTGTGGGGCATTGTGATAGAGATTGCTGATGTGCCACAACCCCAATGAAGCCTGACGGATGGTATCAATCAGCCCTTCATCTCCATAGCCAAACGCATTCACGGCAATGCCCGCCACAAAGTCTAAATAGACTTTGCCTTCGGTATCATACAGCCACATCCCCTTACCATTCTTGAGAACGAACGGGGCACGTGCATAGTTTTGAGTGAGGTACTCGCTTCCATCTGCCAGCAAGTCTTGTGTATCGGTTGAATCCAGTATGTCATCAGACATGGGTAAAAAATCCTTAAACATTGGGCACTAGAGTGGTGCCGGTTCCGTTTGCTAAACCTGTTAAATTGGTGATAACCACGCGCGAAACGCCATAGTTCAAAAGTTCCAACGCGGTGCGTACTTTGGGGATCATTCCGCCAAAGATGATTTCTTCTTGGATGAGTTGCTCGGCTTGTTGTTGGGTTATGTTGGGGATGAGTTTGCCTTCGTTTAGCACACCCTCCACATTGGTCATGAATACCACTTGTTCGGGTTGGATTGCCCCAGCCACCGCCCCTGCTACATGGTCAGCATTGACGTTATAGATTTCGCCGTCTTCTCCCAGACACAACGGCGCAATCACCGGGATGATCTTGGCATCTAAATAGGGTTGAAGCACCTCGACGCGAACTTGGGTGGGAACGCCGGTGAACCCCATATCCTCTTCCCCGTCTACCTGCATTTGCACCGCACGGATCATCCCACGATCCACACCACACAACCCAACCGCATCCAAGCCACCCAAGATGAGCTGGCTCACCAAGCGCGTGTTCACCACACCGCGCAAGATCTGCGTGACAACCGCCAATGAAGCGGTGTCGGTGATGCGTACCCCGTCAAGATAGCGTGGGGTGATGCCTAAGCGACGTTGTAAATCTGTGATTTCTACCCCGCCCCCATGCACAATGATGATCGGATTGGGGAGGGTTTGTAAGACGTGTGGCAACTTCGCCAAGAAATCATAGTCATTAATGTCATGCCCGCCTATTTTCAAAACGATGGGTTTCATAATAAACCTGTGGTTTCTGCTAAGCCAAACATGAGGTTAAAGCACTGCACCGCTTGAGAAGCCGCGCCTTTGCGCAAGTTATCGGTGACGCTGGTGATATGAATGAGATGATCGTTGATGTGCGTCACGCTGATGGTACAGTTGTTTTTGCGCACAGCATGATGGAGCGTCGCCAGTTCACCAACGGGCAAAACCTCCACCAATGGTTCAAGCGCGTAGGTCTGTTCATACCACTCTCGCACTTGCGCCTCACTACAGGGCTGGGCAAGTGTGGCGTAAATGCTTGCCATCAAGCCCCGATCCACCGGCAACAGGTGAGGCACGAAGACCACCTGCCCACCATAGCCACGCCGTTGTAGCTCTTGCTCAATCTCCCCAACGTGGCGATGCACCCGACCGGGCTTATACGGGGCAAAATTGCCGAACATCTCTGGGAAGTGAAATTGCAATTGAGGGGTGCGCCCTGCCCCTGTGATGCCCGACTTGGCATCAACAATCAACGGGGCGACATCCGAAAGCACGCCAGCCATCAAGAGCGGATACACGCCAAGAAGCGTGGTAGTGGGATAACATCCCGGAACCGCCACTCGATCCACCCCGTGCAGATTGGCGCGGTTGATTTCTGGCAAGCCATACGGAGTGGGGAGCAATTCAGGATGCGGATGCTCAACTTGATACCACTCTCGATAGCGTTCGGGGGTATCTAAACGCATGTCTGCGGAGAGATCAATCACGCGCACCCCCTGCGCCAATGCTTTCACCGCCACTTCTGAAGCGGTCATGTGTGGGAGCGATAAAAACACCACATCATTGCCAACTAACGAAGCATCATCATGGGCGGTGTAACGCATGTTTGTTCCGGGGATGGGCGCGTTAGCCGATTGGTTTGAGGTTGCAAAGTTCAATTCAACGTGGGGATGGTGATATAATAGTTCTGTAAGGTCTTGACCAGCGTAGCCGGAAGCACCATACACCCCAACTTTAATAGATTGTGTAGTCATAAGGGAAAATACCTAACGTCATTTCGGTGGTTAGCTTTAGCAGGGTTCGGTTAATTGCCAACCCAGTTGACTCATTATCCTGTACGATTGTTTAGATAAGTACAATGCCTGCTCATTCTAATTCTGGTATTCTATCTAAGGTGGGTTGCCATAACTGCACAAGAAGTTGTAGGAAGTTGTGTGTAATCCCTAACAAACAATTGACCCAACCGTTCATAAGCACATAGCATCTAATTCATGATTCACGCCAAACATCTCACCAAAACTTACGGAAATTTTGTTGCTGTTCAAAACGCCACCTTCACCGTCCAAACAGGAGAGGTTGTGGGGTTATTGGGTCCGAACGGCGCAGGCAAAACCACCATCATGCGCATGTTGACGGGCTTCACCCCACCCAGCGCAGGGCAGGTACTCATTGGGGATTTTGATTTAGCGCGTGATCCCCTTGACGCGCGACAACTGATTGGCTACCTACCAGAACGAGTCCCCTTATATACCGACTTGACCGTGTTGGAGTACCTCCACTATTGGGCAGAACTGCGTGGCATGACCAACCGCAAACAACGCACGGCACGGGTACACGCCATTCTGGATGAGGTTCAACTAGGTGACAAGAAGCGTCACCTCGTGCGCCATCTCTCGAAGGGCATGCGCCAGCGGTTGGGCATTGCACAAGCACTGGTGCATCAACCGCGCGTTATCATCCTAGATGAACCGACTATCGGTATTGATCCGCACCAAGTGATTGAGGTTCGGCAGACCGTTCGAGAGCTGCGCAACCAGCACGCCGTGTTATTCAGCACCCACATTCTAACTGAGGCAGAACAAGTGTGTGACCGCCTCATCATTCTCAATCGTGGACAAATCATCGCACAGGGCACGCCGTCTGAATTGCGTCAACGGGTTCAAGCGGGGGGAGCAGTCTATGTTGAAACACGCGAACGGCTAAGTGCCACCGAATGGCAATCCTTGCTTGCCCCCATCCCCCATATTCGTTCCGTCCAGACAGAACGCAACGGGGTGCATTTAATCATGGATGGTTTAGATTGCCGCGATGCTATCTCAACAACCATTCAATCCGCTAACTTGACCCTCATTGAATTGAGTTCACACAGCTTAACGCTAGAAGATGTATTCGTTGCCTTAACTAGCTCACAAGGAACACCCCGCCCATGACTGTCTTGACTGTGATTAAGCGGGAATTCTTAAGTTACCGCACTTCCCTGATCTTCTATGTTGTAGCAGGCGCGTTCCTGTTTTTAGCCGCCATTAGTTTTTATGCTGATCTCACCCTAAGCCTAACCGTCAAGCCCATTCGTCCTGATGCCATTCCCAGTTTCTTCGCCTTGGGGATGATCTTCTTCGCCCCTGTCATGACCATGCGCACCCTAGCAGAAGAGAAGCGCGAGGGCACGATGGAGCTACTCTTGACCGCGCCCATTACGGATACGGCGTTGGTGCTGGGTAAGTTCATGAGCATTTGGTTGTACTTCACCGCGCTGTTGTTCAGCACGTTGACCTATCAATATATCTTGCTGGGCTTTGGACAAACGCAAGATATGGGGCAAGCAATGACCGCTTACATGGGCATGTGGCTTTATGGTGGGGCATCTTTGGCGGTGGGCATGCTATATTCGGCTACCACTGAAAATCAAATTGTGGCGGCTTTCTTGTGCTCCACCACCCTTCTCTTCCTATACTTGGGGAATCTAGTTGGGGAGGTTGTGCCCAACGTTGAACTGGCTCTCATCTTGAATGAGCTATCCTTTCAAGGGCACTACGCCAATACCTTCGCGCTCGGCGTGGTACGCTTAGAGGATATTGTCTATTTTGTGGGAGTGATTGCTATTGCACTATTCATCAGCATTCGCTTGGTACAAGGACAACGGGTGAACTAATCATGACTAGACGCGCTATCGGTTTCTTGTTGGCATTGCTTTCAATCAGTAGCTTGGTCTTTGGGATGGTGGTTCTGTTATGGATGTTCCGCTTTTCCACAATCTGGGTGATCGCCTTTGGCATAAGTGGGGTGGGACTCTTGGCATGGTGGGCAACCGCCCCCACAGACTTTCTCGCCTTTTTGCGTGGCAAACCCCTCCGCCACCAAATGAGTTCCACGCTTGCTACCCTGTTGTTGTTGGGCATTGTCGCCACCTTGTATTTGATGACTCTGCGCTTGAACGTTGCCCTAGATGCTACATTAGGGAATAGCTTCTCACTTAGCCCTGCCACATTCTCCGTATTACAACGCATCCCTGCGGAGCGTCGCTTACAAATCACCGGCTTTTATACAGCACGCAACCTGAATCAGCGCGATGTAGACGATCAAATCTTCCGCTTGTATGAAATCGAAACGCAGGGCAAAGTCACCGTACAATACCTTGACCCAGAACGTGAACCGTCATTGGCACAGCGTTATGGGGTGCGCAATGATGGGGACGTTTTCGTCTCGTTTGTGGATGAAGACGGCGCAGTGTTGCCCGATAGCATTGAATACGTCACCCGCAGTGCCAAGCAAGAACGTGACATCACCAACGCGATCAATCGCCTATTTGTTTCGTCCGTGTTGACCATCTACTTTGATACCAGTCACACTGAGTTGAGCCTGTACGATGATAGCGAGCAGGGCATTTCTGTATGGGGTGAGGTACTCACTCAAAACGGGATGCGCGTCACCACGCTGGATTTACAGGGCTTGGTTGCAAACGGCGAATCCATCCCCATTGACGCTTCCACCGTTGTGATTGCCCGCCCCTCGCAACCTATCGAGGATGCTGTGGCAACCGAATTGGTGCGCTACATGGCGCGTGGGGGAAGCCTGATGATCTTGGCAGATGCGCTATTCGCTGAGAATGATGCCTTTGTTGAAGGCACGCTGTTTCATACCTTGCTTAAAAATAAGTATGGGCTATCCATAGAACCTGCTATCAGCATTGATCTAGGGGCAAACCTACAAACCCCCCTCAATCCCATCGGCTATGCCACATTCAATGAACCCCCGTTTGGCAACCGTCTACCCGATGCCGATAGCTTCTTCCGTATTGCGCGAGCGGTGGATGTACTAGAGTTGAAAGCCCCCACTGTGGCGAACGGCAGCGTCATCATGACATCGCCACAGAGCTATCTGGAGTTTGATACCGAGCGCGTTAGCACACTGGGCACATTCAACATAGACAACACAACTGACCGACAAGGACCCACCACGCTAGTGGCGTGGGCGTGGGACGAAGGGGGAGATGATTCTAAGGTGGTGTTGATTGGTGATGGTGATTTCGCCATGAATGAGGTGGTGACAGCTGGGGCGAGTGGCAATCTAGCAGTTTTAGCAGAGGGGATCAATTGGTTGAGTGGGTTTGATAATCAAGTGGAATATGGATTTGCTGCCAACCCAAGCGACATCCCCGCGCTCTTTCTCAGTGCGCAACAACTGGACTTCATCGGCATCTTGACGGTGGCGGTCATCCCATTGTTGGTTTTATTGGTTGGACTCATCGTGTGGTATCGGCGGAACTTCGTATGAAACTCCCCCTCATCCCTACGTTGTTGGTGATTTTTGGCGCGTTAGTTGGGTTGGCATCTTGGCAGGCACGCTCTACCGCGATGCCCATCACGCCTGTTGCCACCCCCCTTGTGTATACGTTGGTCTTTGAGGAGATGCCCTTGCGTTCAATCTTGGGCATCCGTTTGACTTCGCCCAGCCTCAACGCCTCGCTCACCCTGTTGAGAGACAGCACGGGAGAGTGGCAAATCCCCGCCGAGTTTTCCGCCATTGATGCAGAAACCGCCACGCTGATTGCGCGTACCTTCACCCTGTTGACTTATTTCGATTCCTTCAGTTTTGATGACGGACAAGATTTAAGCCAGTATGGGTTTATAGGCGGACAACCCCTCACCCTTAGCGCAGAGATCATCCTGACCGATGGCACAACGCACGCCATACAAGTGGGGGATTTAAGCGGAACGGGGAGTGCCTACTATGCTTTGGCGGATGGACACCCTCGCCTATACCTGATTGAACCCCAAGCTATAGAGTTTTTAGTCCAACACCTAAGAAAAGAATCCACCTGACTTGACAACATTTCAAAAGCACGTTACGTTATATTGTATGTCGTCGTTTGAAGTGATATGATAATGCTTCTGTCTAGTGACAGGGCAGAAATTTTATCACCTCATTGGTCTATAAAACGTTGCTTATCCACCTTTGGATGAAGCCTTCAACTGGTAAGAGTACATTAGTGAAGAATATGGTAGAAGTGGCAAACGCAGAAGAAATCTACGGGTCTCTGCTTGAACAAGCACGCCAAAAAGACGGACTCACCTACGATGACATCCTCGCGCACGTCCCTGATGCAGAGAAAAACATCGCATTGATAGACGAGATAATGGAAAAACTCATGGATGCAGGTATCGAAGTAACCGAAACGATCCGAAATGTTGATGAGGAAATCATTGATATGGATGTTGATCCAGATGATGAGCATTTAGACCTTTCCGATGAGTTACCCAGCAGTGATGAAATCATGGCAGGGGAGCTAGAAGAGGAAGATGAAGAAGAAGGATATGGTGAACCGAATTGGCATGATGATCTGACGGGTGATGCTGGGTATCAACAAGCACTTGAGACAGATGATGTTGTCGGGTTATATCTCAAAGAAGCGGGGCGCGTTCCACTCTTGAACGCAAGCGAAGAAGTGGACTTGGCAAAGCGCATGGAAAAAGCGGAAATCGCCAAGCAACACCTTCAGCTATATGAAGAAGACTTACCCCTAGATGATGTCTACGCCTTACGCGAAGTTGCCAGTGATGGAGACATTGCCCAAGAGCATCTCATCCGTGCCAACGCTCGCTTGGTGATTAGCGTTGCCAAGAAATACATTGGGCGCGGTGTTCCCTTCCTCGATTTGATCCAAGAAGGAAACATCGGTTTGATCCGCGCTACCAACAAATTTGAATATCAACGCGGTCATAAGTTCAGCACCTATGCCACTTGGTGGATCCGTCAAGCGGTTAGCCGCGCTGTTGCTGACCAAGGGCGCACCATCCGCGTTCCCGTCCACATGGGGGATCAGCTCAACCGCATGCGCCGTGTACAGCTGCGCCTGTTGCAAGAGCTAGGGCGAGAGCCAACCATCCAAGAAATGGCGATTGGGATGGAAACCACCCCAGACAAAGTGGAGAACTTGCTCGAAATTGCTCGCCGTCCGGTTAGCTTAGAAACACCGATTGACGATGACGGGGATAGTACCTTTGGCGATTTTGTCGAGGATGTCAGCAGTCCCGCGCCAGCTGATGAGGTTGCCTCTACGTTGTTACAAGAACAACTTGAGGGCGCGTTAGCTCGTTTGCCCAACCGAGAAGCACAAATCTTGCGCCTGCGTTATGGTTTAGAAGATGGGCGTGTCTATACTCTGGAAGAAGTGGGACAAACAATAGGCGTAACCCGTGAGCGTGTCCGTCAGCTAGAGGCACAGGCATTGAATCGTTTGCGTCAGTCATCAGCACATGTCATCTTGCGAGATTATCTATTTGGGGAATAGTTACCTATGAAGCCTTCCACAGCAGAGCCGTTCATCCTACCCTTTGTCATCACGCTCATCGGTCTCGCGCTTTTGTTGGATCGCTTCTTGTTCTTTCCCAACATCAACTTACTCTCCCTCACCCCCCTACTTCTGGTGATGATAGGGGGCGTGTTGCTCTTTCAAGGGGACTTCGTGCCAGATAACGCCACCCGCGCTTTTGGTATCACGCGCGGAAGCGTACAATCTGCTACGCTTGAACTCAACAGCGGTGAAGTTGATGTGGTGGTTGGCACACTAGATCGGACAGATCGCTTGATTGCGGGGCAATATGCTCGCAGTGCCCGCCCTTTGCTCCATGTGGATGAGGCACGCGCCCATACCTATTTACGCATGGATCGCGCTACTACTTATTGGTCAAACACCGCCTCATGGGAAATAGGGTTGGCAACCGATTTGCCGTGGCAACCTGTCATCAGCACCAACATGGGGAATGTGGCACTCAACCTACATGGCGTGATTGTTGATGGGGGGGTAGTGGCAAGCGGTATAGGGGATATTCAATTGGTTTGCCCCAGTGAAACCCTACGCCCGTTGACCCTCATCTCACAGATGGGTAAGATACACGTGACATGCCCAATCGGTTCTGCAGTAGAGGTGAGCATTCAAGGGACGGGTTTCTCGCGTGTGCGTGTAGATCAACAGGGATATGAACAGGTTCATGCCAAACAATACCGAACCGTTGATGCCGTCGCTGATGCCCCTGTCGTCCAGTTGATCGTCAAAACCACCTTTAGCGATGTCTACCTCACTCGCGCTAGTTGACTTCCACCATGTCCCATGCTCCCAATCTCATCATCCGTGATGGCACTCCTGCTGATATGGAGGCATGCGTCACCTTAGACCATGCTCTTGAAACCGAATGGGTTTGGCAACTTTCGCTCCGTAACGATGCCACAGACTGGGCGGTTACACTCCGTCAAGAACGCCTTCCGCGCCCAATCGAGATTACACATTCCATCACGCCCCGACAACTCACCAACACGCTACGCTGGAAACATTGTTTCTTGGTGGCAGAACTCTCCCCAGAAAAAGTTATCGTGGG
>JBMOEO010000011.1:0-64883 GCA_049318945.1 Phototrophicaceae bacterium
GGCATGCTTGGGCTGGCACTGACTGTTTGGGGGGGAGTTGTCGTGCAAAACCACATGTTCCCCGCGCATTCTCCGTCTATGTTGGCGCGTTCGCAAATGCGCCTTAAGACCATGAAAGAGGCAGTCATACGAGTGTATGACACCCCACCCTCTGAAGGTGCGTTTGTGGAAAGTGTGGAAGCCTACTCTGCCTTTGACCGCGCAGGCATCCAACCCCAAGATGTGATAATCCGTGTTGGGAGTAATCTAACGCAAACCCCCCAAGAGGTTTATCGCGCGTTGCGTTCTGTGACGGACTTGTCTTCTGTGCCAGTCAATGTGTGGCGACAAGGGGAGGTGTTGAACTTGGTCATTCGGTTTCAAGGGGCTTCAGCGTATAGCAAACAAAAAACCACTTCGTGATGAAGTGGTTTTTATTTGAGCGGGTGATGGAATTCGAATCCATGACCTTCTCCTTGGCAAGGAGACGTTCTACCGCTGAACTACACCCGCATATCTATGACAGTGGGAATATCATATCCCTATTCAAATGACTATGCAAGGGGCAAATTTTGTTTTGTCCAGAAAGAATGAGAACAGAACATGACAACGTTAAGTCAGTCTACTTTAGAGAAGATATTGATAGAAAAGATATTGATCCACCTGAATTTTGATGAACGTCCTCCTGCCAGCGTTGAGGGGCTTTCACAATTGTTATGGCGATACGTGCGCACAGTTTCTTGGGGAAGTGTCTTTCGCATTAATCGCTTTGCTACCTTGCCCACGCCTGAAGCGCGTGTGCGTAACCCTGAACAATTCTGGTTGGATGCCATCGAGCGTGGAGGCGATGGTACATGCTTTGAGAGCAACTGGGCGTTTTATGCTTTGTTGTGTGCGCTGGGCTTTGAATGTGAGTTGACGCTCAATGATATGCAGGAGCAACCCCCAGAATGCCACAGTGCGATAGTTTGCAATTTACAAGGGCGACGCTATCTAGTTGATGTGGGCTTGCCCCTGTTTGCCCCCATCGAAATCCTTCCCCAACAACAAAGCAAGGCGCAATCACTATTCTTCAAATATACGCTACACCCTATCGCGCCTGACGAATATGAAGTTGTGCGCCATCCACACGCTCGCCCACAATGCTTCCTATTCCGAGATCGTGCGGTGCAACTAGAACGCTATGAAGCTCGCACGCAAGGGGATTACGAACCTGATGGATATTTCTTGGATGCGGTTATCATTCATAAAGTTATCAACAATACGATTTGGCGATTTAATGGGCGCGAGTCCTTGCGTCAAGTAGAGTGTTTTTCTAGCAATCATGAGAAAAAGATTATCCCGATTACCAAACCCTTGGCACCCGTCTTAAGCGAGATGTTCAAGATGGATTTGCACACGCTCAAGGTGGCGTTATATGAGGCACACTTGCACGGCAACATATAAAAATATGCTAACTCTCCGATAAAAGTTCCATATAATTTGGACACATTCCATGAAATTGCATCTATAATAGAATCAAAGCCCGATATTCAAGAGTGCTAACGCTTTCAGTGGATAACATGACCATCACGGACATCATCATTTACCTACGAGAACAACTCCTCATCTTACGAGATCAGAACAATCGCCAAGCGGTTGCTGAAGTTTTGGCAACGGCGAAACTTTTGACTCGTTTGGCGTTTGAATCCGGTGATAGAAAAGTGATTGCCATGTTGGTTAACATCACTGATTCTGCCCGTGATATGTATATGGGCAAGCCCCTCAACGGCAAGCTCCCCAGCCTAGAAATGATTCGCTCTACCGGTGGAGGGCTTGCCACCTCAACCGCGCTGATCCCCCCCAACATGTGGGCAGATGAGGCGCAACAGGGTTTTGACACTTCCACCATTGGTTCACTCGCTTTTGTCCCCCCGGCTAAAGTGATTCTTCAACAACTAGATGTAGTTGAAACCACCGTGCAAGATGAGCCTGATTTGGCGACGGATGAAGAACCCGACCCTGCTGATGTGGTGGAAGAACCGCTTGGCTTTGTTGACCGAGCGGACTTCACGGCGACGGAAGAATTGCCTGTACAGCCTACCGAACCCACAGAAATTGAGGATACGGCGGAAAGCTATAATCTCATTCTCAAGACGGATACTGCCGTAGCACGCTTGGCACAAGTCACCCAAACCGATTGGGAGAGTGTTGAATCGCTCTCACAAGGAACAAGCCAACAACGTCTTGCATGGGAATTAGCGACTTCGCGCTATGTGTTTGATAAACTAGAATCTTTCCAGCCAGTGTTGGTGGGGGAGTATCCGCTTGATTTAGCGGTAGCAAATAGCCCGTTGGTGATCTTGGTGAACCCGGTCAATTTGAAATCTTTTTTGGGAGACGTGAAAGC
Source organism: Phototrophicaceae bacterium (assembly GCA_049318945.1). GTDB lineage: Bacteria > Chloroflexota > Anaerolineae > Aggregatilineales > Phototrophicaceae > CAIRDJ01. The sequence goes on from JBMOEO010000011.1 coordinate 2,369, forward strand.
CATGTTCTCTACGGAAAAAGATTTTAGCGTGGTGTGGAAAGCGGTTGATCGCGTGCCCACTATTTGCGCTGTTTTCAAAATCAACCAGTTGATGATTGAGATTTGGGCACAGCCTTATCCCGTCAGTGAGCAGAAGCGATACATCCAAACGCAAGTGATCGCTAGGTTGATTGCCATTGGGGGCGACCGCGCCAAGTCCGCCATCCGCTACGCCCTTCAAGAACAAGCATACTCTTTAGAACGCGCGGTGGCAGATTACTTCAACCTCAAGAGCATCAACCCCCAACAACAATTGCTTGAACTGGCGGAACATAGCGATCAGGCTTTGATGGATTTCATCGCCGTGGTTTAGCGACTGCTGGTATTGCTGGGTTTGGCAAATAGAATCCGCCCTGCCTCGCGCGTGATGAGGCGTGTTACTTCGACATTGATAGTACGGTCTAGGTAGTTATTTCCATTTTCGATAATCACCATCGTACCATCTTCAAGGTAGCCCACTCCTTGATTTTCTTCTCGCCCTTCTTGCAAAACATAAATGGAGAAGGATTCGCCGGGAATGTAGATGCTACGCACGGCATTGGCTAGGGCATTGATGTTGAGTACCTCCACGTTTTGCGCGGTTGCCACTTGATTGAGGTTGAAGTCATTGGTGACGATGCCGCTGTTACGTTGTACCGCAAGCGCAACCAATTTATCATCCACCTCATTCAACAGGGAGATGTCGTCCTCGATGATGCGTAATTCAATTTGTGGATCGCGCTGTAACTCATTCAAGATTGCCAACCCACGTCGCCCACGGTTGCGCTTGATAGAATCTGCTGAATCAGCAACATGATGTAATTCTGACAGAACAAACCGCGGGACAATTAGCTTGCCTCCCAAGAAGCCTGTCTGGGCAATTTCTACAATGCGCCCATCAATGAGGACGCTGGTATCTAGGATGAGTTCACGTTCATTGCGTGGGCTATAGAGGCGGGCGTTTTGACGGAACAGCGCGACGATTTCTTTGGCACGTGCCCCAAAAATAGTCAGACCTAAGTAGCTTGCCATGGTTGCCAAGAAGATTGGCAGGTAAATTCCAAAGGGATTGGGCAAGAGGGAGAGTGGGTAGGTTGCCAGCAGAACCACCAACAAGCCCATAATCAATCCGCTGAAAGAGATCAACATGGTTTCTACAGAAACCTCGGTTAGAATTCTACGGGCAATGCTGATCGGACGTGTGGTCAAATAGGGCGTGATGATTAAGCCCATCAAGATGCCCACTAAAGCAAACAGGACGCTGACGAACTCCGGCGAAAAACCCGTCAATCCCAAAAACTCAATATTGTTTAAGCCAAAGCCTATGCTCAAGAATAAAAAGACAAACATTCCCAATATGCGGGCGATAAATTCAGCAGACATTTCAACATCCTTATTATGGAAGTTTACCCTATCTCAATCAAACATGGTGGTGATGGGTTGGTGGGCTAGGTATTCCATAAAATCACATTTTATAATCCTCTCTATTTTAACGTAAACTAAACAAAATCGTGATACTGAAAAATAGGGTTAATATAGTAACGTCTAATCAAGAGATAACGTGAAGATGAATGTATGCCGAAACAACGTGAAGTGCTAATTATTGGCGGGGGGATAAGCGGGGTTGCTGTTGCTTACGCGCTCCAAAAACGCCATATAGACTATACCCTGATTGAAGTCAAACCTAAGTTAGGTGGGGCAATCCGCACAGTCTATCAAAATGGATACATCATGGATGGTGGCAACCTTGCCCATCGCCTTGCCCCCCTAGAGCCTATTCTAGCGGAGTTGGGTTTAGAGCAGGCAGTTTATCCACTCGATGAAGAGCGGATTGCTTTTGCACAAGGAACGGATATGTTGGTGCAACATCTGGCAAAAAAGCTGTACGGGCGCATCATCCAACGCATGGCTGTCACCAGCGTTGGTGTTCATCCACAAGGGACGGGTTACGCCATTTGTTTAGAGAACGGATTAATGTTGAGTGCCAAGCGCGTGGTGGTGGCGGTTTCTGCTCCCTATGCCGAACGCATCTTCCGCACGCTTGCCCCTGATGTCAGCGAGCAGTTGCTCAACTATGAGTATGATCCCATCGTTCGGGTTTCGCTTGGATATTTCCTCGACGATATGCCCTCACCTACCATGCCACAGGTGGACACTATCGTTACGGATCATCCCAGTCGCGTACCGCGTGGTTACGGTTTGATGCAGGTGGCGTGGCGGATAGCTGATGCCCCCTCCGCACTCGATCAAGTGGTGGATACGGTGGTTACTCAATTGGGAGGGAAGCCCCCGATTGCTTCATTTGCGCATTACTGGGGCGAAAGCGACCCACACACCGTGACGAAACCTGAATGGAATCCTGCTACCCTAGAGCAACTTCTACCAGCGGGCGTTGTGCTGGTGGGGAACTGCTATCGTCCACACGACTTGGGCGAACGCATTCAATTTGCCGATCATGTAATTCAACAATTGTTTACTTAAGCGATTATCGCATTGATAGAAGGAAACCGCGTGAATGGCTACCGTGTGTCAGTTGACCTCACAGTTTCAAGAATCCCCAGCCTTTTTATATCAGATGTTCACGGAGAATATACAACAAGCACAACGCTTAGGAACACGTTGGGATGTCATTCAAGAAGAGAATTTTCAACTTGCTGATGGGGGGATTATCAAGCAGGTGATTGGTTATTCTTCTGCATTTGCGCGGGTGGATGGGATGGGTGGGTTTGTGAATTTCATGGTACGTTTCAGGACGGACGGGATCACCACTGAAGTGGATGTGATGGTCAGCTCGCCTTATCAATCACGCAAGAAGCATTCCAGCTATGATCGTCGTAATCATCATGTAGCATTGCGTTTGTTGGAGTTTTGCGTTGCCCCCTATCGTGAAATCCACACTCACCTGAATCTGTTTCATCGCATCTTGAACGGCTTTTTGCCTCATCCCACCCCCCCATCCGCTACGCTACAGGAACCCTAACCATGCCAACTATTGAAGATGCTATTGAACTTGCGCTACAAGCACATCGTGGCGCGTTACAGAAAAACGGTCAACCTTATATTCTCCATCCGCTAACGCTCATGACGCGCTTTCATGATGAGGCGGGGCAGATGGTAGCGGTTCTGCATGATGTGGTAGAGGATACGCCGATCACGCTCGATGATCTGGTCATTCGTGGATATAGTGCGGAGGTGGTCAACGCGGTGGAGGCTTTAACGCGCCGTCTTGATGAATCCTATACCGCGTTCATTGAGCGCATCAGCAAGAACCCTCTTGCTACAAGAGTTAAACTGGCTGACCTTGAACACAATATGGATGTTCGGCGGTTGCCCGGCGTGACTGAAAATGATCTATCACGCTTAGAGCAATATCGCCAAGCATGGTTCTTTTTACAGGGAAAGCTGACGTAATTTCATCGAATGATTTCGGTGAACAACGCGCCATCTAAGATGACACCATATAACCCTACCACCAGCAACAATCCCCCTGCTACACGGGTAATCAAGTTGGAACGTTGTACCATCCAACTAATGAAGCGACGTTGTAGCGGGACGGCAATGACTGGCAACAAAACGAGGGGCCAACCAAACCCAAGCCCAAACGCCAGAAAGAAGACCAATTCCCCTAAGATTGCCCCTGCGCCAACTGATGTATTTGCACGGGCAAGCGCAGCCAACAGCAATGGACCCGTACAGGGAAGCGTCATGGGTGCCAACAAGACCCCGTATAAATAAGCGGTTGCCAGCGGATTTTTGAGGAGGGGCGCCTGCACTGTGCTGAGGCTTTTGAAGGGGTTAAATCCAAAGAGCATCATCCCACCCAAGATGACCACCAACAGGTAGGAGAACAACACGATATAGGGGAGTGCATTTCCATAGATTCCGCTGATGATGGAGAACAACAAGCCCAATACCAGCATCATACTTAGCACGCCCAACAACGCCAAAACCCCTAGAAACAACATGGTTTGTTGTTTGCGTTCGGATGTGTTGTCAAAGGTGCCCGCCAAAAAAGCGATCATCCCTGGATAAAGTGGCAACAGACAGACGTTCGTCAAAATCGAACTCATCCCCAACAAGAAGCCTTCAATGATAATGCTCATGTATTCTCACTCCCAAGATGACAGGGGGCGTGCTTCTTGTTTAAGCACACCCCACAGGTGGATAGCTTTACGCGCCTTTGATGAGGGCGATCTTTTCGTCAGGAGTGCTGATCCCGGTTTGAAGCGTGGTGTACGTGCCATCGGGATAGATGACGAAGTGGGGGGTGCTGGGTGGATTCGTTACCGTGCGCCCAAATTCGCTACTGAGTGCGCTCAAGAGCGCGTTGTTAGCAACGGCAAATGTCCAACCGAAGTTATTCTCTGCGCGGTATCCGTCTAATTGTGAACCATCAATATCGCTTTGAACGTCAATGGAGACGAAGACGACATCCCCATCAGTGAAAGTGGGAACAACAGATTCTGCCAAGCCTTCATGGCTGCGGCGACAGTTGCTACACCAAGTTGCCATCATGTGAACGTAAACCGTCTTGCCCTCAGCAAGTTGTGCCAGCGTGAACTTGTCTCCGCTATTGACATCGACTAGCTCAATGGTTGCCCATTCTGGAAGCTGTGCAGTTTCGGTAGCTTCAACGGTGGCGGTGGCTTCTTCGGTCATCTCTTCAGTAGCTTCGACAGTGGCGGTAGCTTCTTCAGTCATCTCTTCAGTAGCTTCGACAGTGGCAGTAGCTTCTTCAGTCATCTCTTCAGTAGCTTCAACGGTGACTTCTTCGGTCATTTCTTCAGTAGCTTCAATGGTGGCTTCTTCGGTAGCAACGGGGGTACTCACTCCGCCACAAGCAGCGAGAGCGAAAATCATGATAAACCCTAACAAGAGTACATGCGACAATTTCATACTGATTTCCTTTTCGGTTTAGTGAATCTTTAGTACATTATTTAGAAGCGAGTCCATCCTGAAAAATTACCTGTTCTGCTGTTAAAATACTATAAAGGATTCGCTAGTCAACTGAGTTAGATGCACATCTATGCTAGAAAATTTGATGCAGGAACTTTCATTCACCGCTGAGGACTTGGTTGCTAACCAACAAGGGCTATTGAGCCAACGTCAACGCCACTTCTTGCTTTTGAATCGGCGTAAGAATGCGCTTTTGGGTGGAACGCTCATGGGGGTGTTCATCCTTGCCACCGCAACCTTGCTCTATTTGGGCAATCTACAAAGCAATCTGATATTACAAACGTTGGGAGTCATCCTTTTGTGTTGTAGCATGGGGGCTTCGTGGGTGATCGGGCTGAATTGGATACGAGCCGGTTACGATTTATCTAGCAACCAACTGGCGATCACGGTGGGCAAGGCACAACACGTCATTCGGCAGTTTGGGAACTATCAACAATACAGCGTGCGGATTGGTGAGCGTGTAGAAGTCACCACGCATTTAGCAGGGTTTAAGTCATTCACCCCCGCCCAAGTCTATCGCCTATATCGTACTTCGCACACGGCTACTTTGCTTTCCGTTGAACCTGTAACGGATGCGCTATGATGAAGCGTGTTGGTTGAAGGGGCTACATTAGTGGTATAGTAGGCAAGTATGGTTTGAGATGCGCCGTTAGATGAGAACCAAGAAGAGGTTAGTATGCAGGTCAAGATAGCCCTGTCGCAAATCTATCCCCAAGTGGGAAACCTAGAACGCAACCTAGAGAAGCATCTTCACCACATCGAAGAGGCACGCCAACAGCAAGCGGATTTGATCGTGTTCCCAGAGCTTTCATTGGTTGGCTATTATGTGATGGACTTGGTATCGGAACTGGCACAAACGCCGTCTGAGCAAGACCCCATCTTTGCGCGGTTACTAAAGGAAAGCCAGACCATTGATATAATGGTCGGGTTCATTCAGGAGGACAGCCGCCACCGTTATTACATCGCTGCTGCCTATTTGTCTGGGGGGAAGGTGGTGCATATCCATCGTAAAGTTTACTTGCCCACGTATGGCATCTTTGATGATGCGCGTTACTTTTCTGCTGGCAACCGCTTGCAGGCATTCGATACGCGCTTTGGGCGAGTGGGTATGCTCATCTGTGAAGATATGTGGCATCTGTCTAGTGGGTATGTGTTGTGGATGGATGGGGCGGATTTGCTCTTGTGCCACAGCAACAGCCCCACGCGCGGGATCCGTGCCAGCGAGGACGGACGCTCTACGGTGGGGCGGTGGGTGGATGTCATCCTACAAAGTTATTCGGCAATGTTTACGACTTATGTCGTGCATGTCAACCGCGTGGGATATGAGGATGGTAAAAACTTTTGGGGTGGTTCGTCGGTGGTGAACCCTAACGGTGACACAGTGATACAAGCCCCGTACTTTGAAGAGACCCTGCTCTTGCACACCATCGACCTTGCCCAAGTACACCGCACCCGTAGCGTGAATCCCCTCTTGCGTGATGAACGCCCGTCCCTTGTTCAAGCCGAGTTAGAGCGTATTTTACGAGAACAAACCCAATGAATCAGTGGGCGTGTTCCCATCATTTATCCTTGTGTGTATGCAGTGCGAAGGACTTCACATGCCAAACTTTCATACGGAAATGCCCACCCATATTCTCCCCCGTATCGCCATCAATGTTGCCCTTGCTGAACAGATTTTGGTGGGGTTCATCCGCGATCAAATCACTAAGGCGGGACTTTCTCGTGCGGTACTAGGCTTGTCCGGCGGGATTGATTCGGCAGTATCGGCGTATTTATCCGCGCGGGCGTTGGGGGCGGAAAATGTCCTCGTCGTGCGGATGCCCTATCGCACGTCCGCGCCCTCCAGCTATGCCGATGCGCAAACCGTGATAGATGATTTGCAATTGCCCACCGCCACGGTGGAAATCACCGATATGGCGGATGCACTCATCAATCGCTTTCCGCACATGTCCAATTTGCGCAAGGGAAACATCATGGCGCGGATGCGTATGGTGGTGTTATACGATCAATCGGTGGAGTGGGGGGGCTTGGTGATGGGAACATCCAACAAGACCGAGTTCTTGCTAGGCTATTCCACCATTTATGGGGATAGTGGGGTGGCGTTACAACCCATTGCCGACTTGTATAAATTCCAAGTGCGCCAGTTAGCGCGTCATTTAGGCGTGCCTGCCCCCATCATCGACAAGGCACCCAGCGCGGATTTGTGGGATGGGCAAACCGATGAGAGCGAACTGGGCTTCACCTATGATGCAGTGGATCAGCTGTTGTACTTGTTGGTGGATGAGCGGTACACCGTAGAAGAAGCGGTTGCTGAAGGTTTCTCGCATGATTTTGTCGCGCATGTTTGGCGACGGGTGAAGGCGAATCACTACAAACGCACCATGCCCAACATTGCTAAAGTGAGTGACCGCACGCTTGGACATGACTTCTTATACCTGCGCGATTGGACGGGACGTTAGCGATGGACGTGCAACAACTGGCACGGGACTTGATCGCCCTACGTAAAGACCCCATGCGTCACCGCGCCCATGAACGCTATGCCCAACTGGCAGAACAGTTCTCTCAAGCTATTGAAGCGTGTACAGATTCTGCCGTGTTGCTCGAAATTTTGAAGCTGGATAGTGGGCATGTTTTGCCCACCCCCACCAAGCAGGCTATCTATGAGAAATTGCTTGCCGAACCATCTACCCGCACCGCGCCGATTTTGCGAGCGTTTGGCATGCACTTGGTGATGTTTGGTTATACGGCTACGGATGGCACTGCCACCCATGAGGTGACGCAATGGGTGGATGATCTATTCGATGAAGCGGATCGAATGGGCTAGAAGGGAATGGACTAGAAATGATGAGCAACCTCTTTCATGTTTCTTATAACTACCCGTTATACTGAAGGCTATTCATGTATACAAATCAAACCTGTTTGTTTTCAAGGAATAAGATATGGCGAACAAGGACTACTATCAGCTTCTTGGTGTGAATCGTGGTGCCACTGAGAAAGAACTGAAAGCGGCTTACCGTAAACTGGCAAAACAATACCATCCCGATGCTAACCCCAATAATCCACAAGCTGAACAAAAATTCAAAGAAATCAATGAGGCGTATGAAGTGCTAAGCGATAGCGAAAAGCGTAGTCAATATGATGCTTACGGCGCGGACTTCGCTAAATATGCTGGGGGAAACCCTTATGCTGGGGGCACGCCTTTCTCTGGCAGTCCCTCTGGGCGGCAACAACAAGGGCGCGTCAACGTGGAATTTGGAGAGAACGCCGGCTTTGATGACTTCCTCGGCTCCATCTTTGGCAACCCTCCTCGTGGCAGACAACCCAACATGGGCGCAGACTTCAACGGGAATGATATTGAACACGCCGTCAAGATCACCCTCTATGAAGCGTATCATGGTGCCCAACGCACCATCACCAAAGATGGACGACGCATCAACGTGAACATTCCACGTGGCGCAGACAACGGCACAAAGGTGCGTTTGATGGGTGAAGGGGAGCCAAGTGGAGGGCGCGGACGCAATGGGGATTTACTCTTGGTGATTGAAGTTGAGAATGATACCCAGTTTGAACGTGACGGAGATCATCTTCACTGTGACATCCGCGTTGATATGTTCACCGCGTTGTTGGGGGGGAAGGTGGAAGTCCCAACCTTTGAACGCCCCATCATGGTGACAATTGCCCCCGGAACCCAATCGGGCAAAAAGCTACGGCTTGGCGGAAAAGGGATGCCCAACCTCAAGCAAAAGAATACCTTTGGGGATTTGTATGCACGGGTGTTGATTACCGTGCCTGAACAACTAACGGACAAGCAACGTCAACTGATTGAAGAGTTACGCAAGAGTTTCTAATTGCTGATGAGGATCATGACCCATGATGAATCACAAACAACTTAAGCAAGCTATAGGATGGGTATGGCTTGCAGTGTGGCTTGTCGCTTGTGCCCCAGACTGGCGACCTGCCCCTGTTTCGCTTGTCGCCACCACCCCATTGGCACAGTTGCCCAACCCAAACCAAGCGATTGCTACGCCCGTCTCATCACAGGTCATTGACTCGGCAGATGCTGAATATCAACTGTTGGCGAATTTATATGAACGCTTGACCCCATCAGTGGTCTTTGTCGAAGTGGTGAGCGAAGAGACAGAGTTTGGCACACAGGATTTTGGCAACGGATCAGGCTTCATCTATGACTTGAACGGGCACATCGTCACCAATGCGCATGTTGTGTTATCCGCTCAAACCGTGCGCATCACCTTCCATGATGGGTATGTCACCACCGCCTCTGTGGTGGGGGTGGATACCTTTAGCGATTTGGCGGTCGTCAAGGTGGATACCACGCTTGATCGCTTGTATCCGATTTCGCTAGGCGATTCAGATGCAACACGGGTTGGGGAACGCGCCATTGTCATTGGCAATCCCTTCGGCTTAACTAGCTCCATGACAGTGGGCATCATCAGCGCGAAAGGGCGACAGCTCCCCTCTGCTGAATTGATTAACTCAACCGGCCCCGGTGGCTTTCAAAATCCGTCGATCATCCAAGTGGATGCGGACATCAACCCCGGCAATTCTGGCGGTCCACTCTTGAACTCACGCGGGGAGGTGGTGGGGGTGACAACCGCCATCAGAAGTGAGTCGGGCGTATTTGAGGGCGTGGGCTTTGCCGTGCCTTCCTCCACCTTAAAGCGCGTTGCCCCTGATTTGATCGCCAATGGGAAAGTGGACTATGCGTGGTTAGGCATTTCCGCCATGTCTAACGAGGATGGTTTAGGCGTGGCAGGTTTAGCGGAATCGCTCAACTTGCCCATTCATTACGGTGTGATGGTTGGCTCGGTCACGCCCGATTCACCGGCTGAACGCGGTGGATTAGTGGGGGGCAACCAACTAATTGAGGTGCGCGATCGAACAGTTTGTGTGGGTGGGGACATCATCATTGCGGTTAACGGGGTGGCGGTTCGCACGATGGATGAGTTGGTGAATTACTTGGTGGTGAATACTCGCCCTGGTGATACCGTCACCATGCAAGTGATTCGTAACCGCCAAACTTACGATATTGCCATTTCATTACAGGAACGCCCCAGCGAAGTTGCCCCATCACGCACTTGTGGAGAAGCATAAGGGCGTGGGGAGATTCCCCACGCCCCACCATAGTCTATTCAGCGGATGATGCGCCTTCTCCGCCCGATGCACCGCTATCTCCGCCAGTGGTATCTTCTTGCTGACGTTCTTGATAGCGTCCGGTTTCTTCCGCGATGATGTCTTCACAGCGTTGAACGAACACGCGGAAGGGGGTTTTACTCTTGTTGTAGGAGCCAGAATTTGCTTCAAACAGGACGCGCTCGCGCATGAGGCGTTCTGCGGTAGAGCGATACGTGCGCCAGTTATCCCCATAGCTCATGACTTGTTCAATGGATGCAGCGGCGGCAACCATCACACTGATGATGGCAGGAATCCAACTAGAGACAAAACTCAAGCCGATTAAAATCGGGACGGTGACGGAGCCTATCTGGATGAAGCGTTGATAAGTTTGATACAACCGCTTGTTACGGGTGGCTTCGCGGTCATAAAACTCCCACTGGATGAGCCAACGGGTCTCAAAATAATGTTTGATCTTCACTTGTAAACTGGCGTTCGGGCTGATGTAGGGCATCTTACCTTTGTCGGCGGGATACTCCGCTAGGGTAGGTAAGCTCTCCACTTTAGCTGTTGTGGCAACTTTCGCTTTGGTGGGGGGAGGGGTTTTGGGTTTAGCACTCGCTTGAGCTTGTAACGGGGCACTCGGCTCTTGGACGGGTTGAACGATTTTAGATTCTGATGTGCTTTTAGCAACGGTCTCATTCAGCGATTCTACGCTGATCTTCGCGCTGACGATGACACCGCTGTTATCCCAGTCATCACTTTCGATGACGGCGGTATCCACAAAGTTTGTCTCTTCAGGGGTGACTGTCGGTGTAGGTGCCATTCGTGAGTGCCTTTGTTGCCTGTCGATGAAATGCCACCATTATAGTATGAAATGAAGCGGTTTCCAAACGTTCATTCCTCTATTTGTGAAAAGAAATGTTTTAGGATTGCGTAAATTTCTTGACACACAATAACCAAAACCCCCATGAATCCCTTTATGAAATAAAGCACAAAATTTATTTTGACCTTATAATAATTGGTAGACCACTTGTTAGGCACGGTAAAACGGCATCAAGGTGTGAAATCTATCAACATGAGCGACTATATCAGCTATCCCGATTTACTTGGGTACGTCACGCAAAACGTGCGTTTACAAGTCGGCGTGCTTCAACTTGCTATCACCGTGAAACCATTTGCTGTGCGTGTGGGGCAAAACTTCACCATTCTAGTTCTCCTACAGAACACGTTGGATGTCTCGGTAGGGGTGGTGGTGCGGATGATTTTACCTACGCACGACCAAAAGCATAAACCCGATCCCTTCCTTGCGCCCACTGCTCGGATTGCATTTGACCTCAAACCAGCGGAGTTTGGATATTTAAGGCTACCGATTCATTGCGATGCCCAAACCAGCATCGGCAGTAATTATCACATTGGCTTTGAACTGACGCATCGCCCGATTGGGGAGGGGCGCGTGGTTCGTGCGAAGGTGGATGCGTCTTCAGCAGAACCCCCCCCACAGCTAGACGCAACGCTGTTACAAAAACTAGATCAAATGCGCCAATACCGCTATCTTTCCCAAAAGCCTAGTAGCCATCCTTCTGGGGCTGTTTTGCTGGATGCGGTATTTAATGTGGTGCCCGGCAAGGCGAATGCCGAAACTATCCACCGCGCCAAATGGATTAGTCTTTGGCAACTACAAGACTGGGTGGATGAAGGGGGACTCATCGAAAAATATCGAGACCGTTTAGATGAACACATGCTCCCACGCTTGAACCGCACAGTGATCTTCAAGCCCCTTCTCTTAGAAACCAAGCGACGGTTTACTCAGTCAGGTATACAACTACAGGATATTGAAATCATCCTCATCACAAAGTTGCTCACCTTCGTTTTAGAACTGGGTGGGGCAGAACAGAATCAACCGTCAGAGTGGGTTGACGGGCGATATAACCTTGCTCGCTATTTAGATTCACCCGTTGAAGGCGTTTCAATGGAATCCTTGCCAAAGTGGTTTCAAGGCATGTTGAACATTGCCCACAAAGACCCCCACGCCATCACCGTTCCAGAGCGCATCATTCCCAACGAATTGTATCTCCCGTTGCTATGGGATGCTGGAGAATTGGGCTATGAAATCATTGAGAAGAGAATGGGCAAGTTGCCCGTGACGCGCGAGGACTGCATGCGTGAGGTGGATTATTTGGTGGGGCAATTGCGCCAGCCCGGCGAGGTAGTCTTGCCGATTGCTGGGGTGTACTTCCCATTCGTGATAGCAGGCATCGCCATTCTTGACCATATCGTGATGCGTGGAGAAAAGCTAGAAGGGGTGCTCCACAATAGCCGCTTGATTTTGCAAGCACGCACAGGCGAAGTGAACACCCAATATGACTTGCGCCTGTTTCAACTGGGGCAAAACTTGCTAGAGAAAACAGCCCAACGGCTGGAAAACTTAATTTGAAAGGATAGCGAAGATGGAAATTTTCCCATTTGATTTGATGTATCCTGATATACTTGGGCTAATTACTCCTGATCGTATAACAATGGGAAACTTACAATTCGCGGTTGGAATCTATCCGCGAAGTGCGTTTATCAATCGCCCCATTGAAGTGGTCATTGTCTTTCAAAACATTGTCGATCAAGAGATGCGCATTCAAGTGCGCCTACAATTCCCACCCGAAGACAAGAACGGGGATATGATCGTCATTGATGTAGAACGGGAGAGCTTCAAGCTGGGGATTCACCCCGGCGAAGTACGGGTATTGCGTATCCCCATCATGCCCGTTTTGCCCACCAAGCCCGGCAAAGGTATTCCCATTCGCGTAGCAGTGCGCTATCGCTTGGTGGATACCAAACAACTTCCCCGCATGGTGCGCTTGCCCGGTGCGGCGGTTGTCCCCAACACGGTTCATATTTCCCCCTATCGGTTACAAGCCCTGCAAGAGGTGGATTATCAGATCTCTCGTTGGAATGAATCGGTGGAGTCCGTCACCACTCAATTTGATATTGCGCCCAAAGTTTATCCCAATGTCGAGCCATTGACCCCCGTGCGCTATGAATCGCTATGGGCAGAAGCCGAAATGGTCAACGAGAAGAAACTTGCCGCCGGCACAGAACGGATTGCCTATCGAATGCAGGGGCAGTTCAAATCCTTGAATGTGTATGACATGCTATTAGATGAGTTTGAATCGCGCGTGATGAAAGCGGGGTTGCCGTCGTATCTCGCTGAATCTCAATCGGTGGCTCGCCTCTTGTGGTTCACCTTGTGGGGGCAGTTGGATGAAAGCGAACACGTGGTGCAGGAGTCCTATTGGTTTAAGACCTTTTGTCAATTAATCGCCCACTCTGATGAAATCCGTAGCATGAGCGCGGCAGGGTTACTACAGGATTACCTCTTTGAGGCGGTGCTTTTAGATGCGGTGATCTTGGCATTCAACCTCATCCAGAAGGAAATCGGCAAGACGCTAGGGGATGAAAGTGACATTCTCGCCTATGCACAAAACTTGCTCCTGTGGATCAGCGGGCATGGCACAGGCTCGATCCAATATCTCTATTTACCGTTGGTGATGGGCGGATTGTATCTGTTGCCCAAGTTGCTTTCGCACGGGGAGAATCCATGGATGACTATGGATGATAACATTGAGTGTGTGCGTTTACGACGTGAAGAGTATAAGGTGGCACAATCACCAGAACTCACAGAAATCTTTAACGTATTTGACAAGGTGGTAAAAAGTACCCGACGCAATTTAGAGTTGCGAGGCTATCGTCGTTAGATGCCTATTGTTTTCGTATAGAACGCATATGCTTTGTTTATCTTTTTGCGGTATTGTTATATTCATACAACCCGAAACCTAGCCGACTTGAGGATGACCTGCCGATGATTCGGTTTGATCGCTTTACCGAACGGGCACAAGATGCTGCTTCTCGTGCTTACGAAATTCTGCAACGCTATGGGCATAACCAAGTGGATACCGAGCATATCCTCTTGGCATTGATTGAACAAACAGACGGGGTAGTTCCACAGATTTTGGAACAACTCACGGTTGATCCTGCTGGGGTGCGCATGCGCTTGGATGATGTGTTACGTGCCAGCCCCAAAGCTGCCATTTATGGACAAGGCACCAATCAAGTTTTCATTACCCCCCGTGTCAAACGCATCATTGACTTGGCGAATGAAGAGGCGAACCGCCTACGAGATGAGTACATCTCTACTGAGCATATCTTCTTGGCTATCTTGACCGAGCGCAATACTGCTACCGCCAAGATATTGCAAGATAACAACATCGTCAGAGATCGCGTTTATGATGCCATCAAGGATATTCGCGGGGGGCAACGTGTCACCGATCCACAGGCAGAAACACGCTATAAGACGCTGGAAAAATATAGCCGTGACCTAACGGTAATGGCGCGTGAAGGCAAACTTGACCCCGTGATTGGGCGCGATAGCGAGATTCTACGGGTCATTCAGGTCTTGGTGCGCCGTACCAAGAACAACCCGGTTTTGATTGGTGAAGCTGGGGTGGGCAAAACCGCCATTGTCGAGGGGCTGGCACAGAAGATTGCCAATGGGGATGTGCCCGAAATCCTGCGCGACCGTCGCGTGTTAAGCCTTGATCTCAGCGCAATGTTGGCTGGCAGTCGCTTCCGTGGTGAGTTTGAAGAACGCCTCAAGAATACCATTGAGGAAGTTCAACGTGCACGCGGGGAGATCATTCTGTTCATTGATGAGATTCACCAAGTGGTGGGCGCGGGCGCGGCACAGGGCGCATTAGATGCTGGCAATATGATGAAGCCGGCTTTGGCGCGTGGGGAGTTGCAATGTCTTGGCGCAACCACTTTAGATGAATATCGTCAATACATCGAGAAGGACAGTGCGCTGGATCGCCGTTTTGCCCCGGTCTATGTGGAAGAGCCTAGCGTCGAAGATACGATTGAGATTCTGTTTGGCTTGCGAGATCGCTATGAGGCGCACCATAAAGTTGCCATTGATGATACCGCCATTATTGCGGCGGCTCGTCTTGCTGATCGTTATCTAACTGAGCGTAAATTGCCTGACAAAGCGATTGACCTGTTGGATGAGGCGGCTGCTAAATTGCGCGTTGCGCTGTATTCCATGCCGGATGATCTGCGGGATATGCGCGAGCATATCAACCGTTTGAGCAGCAACGAAGAGTCTGCAGGCTTGGCGCGTGACTATGAACGGGCGGCGGAGTACAAGATGCAACGCCTACAACTGGAGCGTGAATTTGAAGTTGCACGTTCACAATGGCAAAATGAACACACGCTTGATGAAGTGGTTGAAGCCGATGATATTGCCGCGGTGGTCTCACAATGGACGGGGATTCCGCTACGGCAGATGCTGGAAACTGAAAACGAAAAACTATTGCGCATGGAAGATGCCTTGCATGAGCGCGTTATTGGGCAGGACAAAGCTGTCAACGCCCTATCAGATGCTATCCGTCGCGCCCGTAGTGGGCTGAAAGACCCCAAGCGTCCGATTGGCTCTTTCATCTTCTTGGGGAGTAGTGGGGTGGGCAAGACCGAATTGGCGAAGGCGTTGGCAGAATTTTTGTTTGACGATGAAGACGCGCTGATCCGCATTGACATGAGCGAATACCGCGAGCAACACACCTCTAGTCGCTTGTTTGGTGCCCCTCCCGGCTATGTTGGTTACGAAGAAGGGGGACAACTAACCGAAGCGATTCGTCGTCGTCCCTATCGTGTGGTCTTATTCGACGAAATCGAAAAGGCGCACCCAGACGTTTGGAATACCCTCTTACAGATTCTGGAGGATGGGCGTTTAACGGACGGGCAAGGGCGCACGGTGGACTTCCGCAATACGATCATCATCATGACCAGCAACCTGGGGACAGAGTTTGCGCGGCGTGGGGGGGCGTTGGGGTTTGTCAATCATGCCGATGTCCAAGCGGTTGCTGACCATCAAAAGATTGAGAAGGCAATGCGCGAGACATTCCGCCCAGAGTTCTTAAATCGTATTGATGAGATCATCATCTTTGAACCGCTCAGTCAACAAGATGTAGAGAAGATGGTGGACTTACAACTACAAAACCTAGCACAACGCCTGCGCGAGGCGGTCAACATTAGCATTCACTTGACCGAGCCGGCGCGATATTGGATTGCTCGACAGGGGTATGATCTCAACTTTGGGGCGCGTCCTTTGCGTCGTACTATCCAACGTTTTGTTGAAAATCCCTTGAGTACGCGCCTGTTGAGTGGGCAATTCAACAATGGAGATTTGATCTTGATTGATGAAGTGGGAGAACAATTGGTGTTTGAACGCCACCAAGACGCGGCGACAGACTTCATTGATGTGCGCTTGAATCCCACCCCTCCACAGGAATACTACCCGCCACAAGAAGAGGCGTTGTATGCTTCTAACGACGCAGTAGAAGAGAACTACTACATCGCCACCCAACACGAATATGATCCTATCCCGTATGCGGATTATCCTCCACACTTAGAAGATTACCCTGCACCTCATCCAACGGATGCGGACTACCCACAACAATAGGCTATATAACTGAATGCCCAATGAAATGTTTCATTTCTTGGGCATTCTTTTTTCGATTGCTACGTTGATTATTGGTTAGGGTGGTTGTATACTTTAGCACTTGCCTGTGATGGGCACAGGCTATGTATTCTCATACGATTTCTCGACTGTGAAAGGAGGCGACGCGATAGCATCCATTAGTGTGCTAGTGCGTCATGCTGTATGACTGAAGAATTATTAGGGCAGAACAATCTACAAAGTGAAGGTGTAGAGCCTGCACCAAACGAGCCACAAGCGGCTACACCCGAATCAACATTACCAACAACAGAGGTTACACCGGATGCTATAGAACCATCAGACGATGAGGGCATCGGCGCGTCCGAAATGGATGCCGATTCTGAATCTGCTGATGAAGGTTCAGGTGAAATGACTCAAGAGGAAGACAAGTCGAAAACTGAATCCGACAAACGCCGTAAGTCCGGTTACAAGCGTGGTGAAATCTTTGAAACCACCATCCTTGAAGTATCTCCAATGTCTGTCATTGTTGAACTGGATGAGCGCGGTGAAGGGTTCGTCGGTCTGATTCCGAGTCGAGAACTTGAACGCATGAACAAAGGGTCACTAGAAGAACTCAAAGTCGGTAGCAAGATTTACGTTTATGTAGTCAATATCGGCGACAACCGCGGGAACGTGATTTTATCTTACAACCGCGCTCAAGAAGAGTTGGACTGGCACAATGCGGAACAACACCGCAAAGACCGTAGCGTGTATGATGGATACATTGCTGGCTATAACAAAGGTGGCTTGATCGTTCGCTTTGGTCGTTTACGTGGTTTTGTCCCCCAAAGCCAAATTAGTGAAGACCGCAAAGTTCGTTTGGGTGGAGATACACCTGAAGACCTCTGGAGCCAAATGGTGAAAGAGTCCATCGCAGTTAAGGTGATCGAAGTTGACCGTGCCCGCAACCGCCTGATCTTGTCTGAACGTGCTGCTGCTCGTGAAACTCGTGAATCTCGTAAGGCACGCTTGATTGAAGAACTGAAACTCAATGAAGTACGCACCGGGCGCGTGGTCAGCTTAGAAGACTTTGGCGCGTTTGTAGACATTGGCGGTGCAGAAGGACTCATCCACTTGACCGAATTGAGCTGGGGGCATGTCACCCATCCCAAGCAATTGCTCAAGGTTGGGGAAGAAGTTCAAGTGGAAATCATCAACATTGATCCCGAAGCCAAGCGCATCGGCTTGAGCCTCAAGAGTCAGCTTTCTGATCCTTGGGATGTCGTGGCAAGCAACTACACGCAAGGGCAGTTGGTCATGGCAGAAATCACCAAGATGACTAAGTTCGGTGTGTTTGCCCAATTGGTGGATGCTCCCGAAGTAGAGGGCTTGATTCACATCAGTGAACTTTCTGAACAGCGCGTCACCCATCCTAAAGAAGTCATCAAGATTGGTGATAAGGTGACGTTGCGCATTGTCAAGATTGACGTAGCAGAGCGTCGACTAGGCTTAAGCCTCAAGAAGGTGAACTCTAGTGAATATCTCGACACCGACATGGACTTCATGTACGGTGCATACTAGCCTCTGATTTGAAAGAGAGTTAGTTATAACAGGGTAGCATAACCAAGCTACCCTGTTGTTGTTTATTCTAATGACTAAAATACAAACTTCTAACGCATTGTTATTTTTTATTGCTACCGTGATGCAAGCGAAGTGTTATAATGTTTTTTAAGAGGAATCGTATTCCCTTAACAATGTATTCAAACTAACGGCAAAACCCTAGTGATGTGGATCGTGAAAACCGCCGGAGGAACTCAACTGTGGCAAATAAGATGGAACGCTTCACCCAGCGTGCTAGGCGAGTTTTAAGCCTTGCAACAGAAGAAGCTGAGCGTTTAGAGCATAATCATATCGGAACCGAGCATCTTCTCTTAGGGTTGATGCGCGAGGAAGGCGGTGTTGCAGGGCGTGTTCTCCGCGAGCTAGGGCTAGATCAAAGTCGCGTAGAAGAATTGGTAGAGCGTATGACCCGTGCTACCCGTCGCAATGCCGATACAAACCTCGATCTTTCCCCTGGCACCAAGCGCGTGCTGGAATTGGCGGTGGATGAAGCGCGTCGTATGGGGCATCATTACATCGGAACCGAGCATTTGTTGTTAGGGTTGGTACGCCAATCCGAAGGCGTGGCGATTGATGTTTTACGACGCTTAGGGGTTAGCCCAGAAGAAGTCCGCCGACAAACCCGTCGTGTCTTACAAGATAGCCCCGTACAATCCACCACTCCCACCGACGACGAAAAGCAACCCTCCAACCCACCCAACCGCCCCAGTAGTAACCGCCCTCGTCGTGCCGAAGGGAAAACTCCCCTTGTCGATCAACTGGCAACCGACTTAACTGCTTTGGCAATGGAAGGTAAACTTGATCCCGTGATTGGGCGCGAGATGGAAATTGAGCGCGTCATTCAGGTTTTAAGCCGCCGTCGCAAGAACAACCCCGCCCTCATCGGTGAGCCAGGGGTTGGCAAGACAGCGATTGTGGAAGGCTTGGCGCAACGTGTTGTGGATGAAGATGTTCCGCGCCCCTTGATTGGCAAGCGTGTGTTGCAACTAGACGTAGCGTCAATCGTTGCGGGCACGATGTATCGCGGACAGTTTGAAGAACGTCTGAAGCGCGTCATCGAAGAACTAAAATCTTCCGATGCGATCCTCTTCATTGATGAAGTTCACATGTTGGTGGGGGCGGGTTCAGCTGGTAGTAGCGTGGATGCGGCGAATATCCTCAAGCCAGCGTTGTCACGTGGGGAGTTGCAATGTATTGGCGCGACAACCTTAGATGAATATCGCAAACACATTGAAAGTGATGCTGCGTTAGAACGTCGCTTCCAACAAATCTTGGTAGAAGAACCCTCCATCGAAGAAACCATTGAAATCCTACAAGGTATCAAAGAACCCTATCAAGCGCATCACAACGTTGAAATCACCGATGAGGCGATCGAAGCCGCATCTAACTTGAGTGCGCGTTATGTGCCTGATCGCTTCTTGCCAGACAAAGCAATTGACCTCATTGATGAGGCATCCTCACGTTTGCGCATGTATAAAAGCCCAGAGGCTTCTGCGGTCATCCGCACGCAAAACGATTTGGCAGATACCCTAGCTCATATCGAATTGCTCGAAGAGAGTGATCCTTTAACGGAGCAAGACCGCCATGATCTGGAGCGGTTGCGTACCAAGTGCATGAACCTAGAAGAGCATCTTAAGTCCATCCGTGCTAACTGGAACCCAGAAACCAATCAACCACGTCTGTCAGAAGAAGACATTGCCGAAGTTGTGGGAATGTGGACAGGGATTCCTGTCACTCGTATGACGGGTGAGGAATCGGAGCGGTTGATGAAGATGGAAGAATCTTTGCACCAACGCATCATCGGGCAACAAGAGGCGATTGAAGCTATCAGCAAGGCGGTACGCCGTGCGCGAGCAGGCTTGAAGAATCCTCAACGTCCAATTGGATCATTCATGTTCTTGGGTCCTACAGGCGTAGGGAAAACCGAGCTGACCAAAGCACTGGCAGAGTTCTTGTTTGGCAGTGAAGACGCGCTCATTCAAATCGACATGAGCGAGTTTATGGAGCGTCACTCGATGGCGCGTTTGGTCGGTGCCCCTCCCGGATACGTGGGCTATGAAGATGCCGGTCAATTGACTGAATCCATTCGTCGTAGACCGTATAGCATTGTCGTATTTGATGAGATCGAAAAAGCACATCCTGAAACCTTCAACATGCTGTTACAAGTGATGGAAGAAGGACAGCTGACGGATGCACGTGGGCGACGGGTTGACTTCCGTAATGCCATCATCGTGATGACCAGCAACGTTGGCGCAGACACCATCAAACGCGGTAGCGCGTTAGGGTTCAGCTTGCCCAAAGATAATGAGAAGGAAGAGAAGGAAGGTTACGAAGAGATTCGTAAGCGCGTTAACGAACAATTACGGCGCACCTTCCGCCCTGAGTTTTTGAACCGTGTGGATGCAACAGTGGTTTTCCGTCCGCTTACTCGTGAAGAGATTAGCCAGATTGTTGATCTTGAATTGGCGAAGGTGAACGAACGCTTGATTGAACATGCGATCTCGCTTGACCTCACCGCAGAAGCACACACTTGGTTAGGTGACAAGGGGTATGATGCAGAATTTGGAGCGCGTCCTTTGCGTCGCTTGATCCAAAATGAAATTGAGGATCGCCTCTCCGATGGTATCCTATCAGGTGAATTTACCTTCGGTAGCCTGATTCGTATCACGGTAGAACAGGTGGGTGAAACCAGCAAACTGGTTTTCAAGATGGCTGAAGAAGATGAAATGGAAACCCCCATTTCTTAGAATAGAATGACTGAGGGGCGCAACTTGCGCCCCTTTTGTATAGCCTAGTCCGCGCTTAATTTCTCTTGAAGTGCTTTAAGTCCATCAAAATCTCCACGCGCTGCATAGTCTGCTTGTTCCATCCATGTGCCGATGGTGGGGGCAAGGCGCATCCCACTGGCTTGAATAATCTCTAGTAATGACTCTTCAGTTTGTTGAGACAGTAGCGTATATGTGGTAATGCCAGCACCATGCAATGCTGCTTCCATCTTGGGACCAATTCCTCGAATAACCTTGAGATCATCTTTTTCAAGTGAAGTGGGGTGAGTTTCCACAACTTCTTGTGGGGTTTCTGTTACTGCTTCAGCAGGTGTTGGCTCAACGGATGGCTCAGCAACTGTTGAAGTTGCCACGCCTTCATCGTGGGTAGCCACCATAACTAGGCTTGTGCTATCCCCACGGGTGAGCATCCAAAAAGCGTATAACGCCAATGCCAGCAAAGCAACAAGGGTTGCCCACCAGATCCATGCCGTCAAAGCACCGATTACCATATTCACAATTAAGAACCCTGCAATAACCGATGAAGCAACACCGATCAGTAGATAATTGTTTTGATCGTTATTCATGAGATTGTCTCCTCGTAGTCTTTCTATCATGTTAGGCTATTCGCATGCTTTCGTCAAAGTAGAGTTCTTTAACTGCCTCATTGTGACATTTTTCACTTGTGATGGCATATAGGATGGACTATAGTAAGCATCTATCGTGTAGATTAAAAAAGGTAAACATCATGCGTTTTGTGCTTTTGTTGGTGCTAATCATCGTTGGTGTGGTGGCATGTGCCCCCACCGTTACGCCCACCTCCCCTGAAGTTGAAGCTGCCGTTACAGTTGATCTGGTGATGGAAGCGTCAGAACTGATGGTAGGTGAAACCAATCTGTTGGTTTCTGTTGTGAATGCCGAAGGAAAGCCCGTTGAAGGTGCAACCGTGAATGTGATTGGCAACATGAATCACGCAGGCATGATGCCAGTTGTCGTAGAAAATATCACCACCTTCACCGATGGTAATTACGTTGTTCCGTTTGAATGGACAATGGGGGGGGATTGGTTTGTTGATGTTGCGGTGATGTTGCCTAGTGGTGAAAAGCTAGAAAAGACGTTTGAGGGCATCACCATTGCTACAGAAGAGGGCATGGGCGAGATGTCCGAGATGAACCATTCCGAGATGGAACATAACATGGATTCTCCCGTTAGTGCCGCATATATGCAATTGGTCAACAATGGGGAAAGCGGGCGTGTTTTAATAGGTGCGAAGATCGAGGGTGTCGGAGTGGTTGAGCTACATGAGATGACTATGGAAAACGATGTGATGAAAATGAATCCCATTGAGGGACAGGCTTTGACCATCCCTACAGGCGAGACCGTCACCTTACAGCCGGGTGGCTTACACATCATGTTGATGGCAGTTGAGAAGACTTTCGCCGTAGGTGAAACTGCCCAGATGGAATTGTTGTTTGCCGATGAAACAAGTATTACCATCGAACTACCCATTACCGATGAAGCCCCCGCTGAAGCCAGTCAGTTTGAGTTCGACGGCTTGACCATACAAACGCCATGGATGCGCCCGGTTACGGTTGAAACGATGGGGGAGATGGAAATGTCACACGAGGAACACGCTACCCCTACGGCGGAAGCCAGCTCATAGATGGTTGCGCCTGCTCAATCAACACAACGCAGTGGGTATGATCTATTGCGCTTGCCATTATTAGGTTACGTCTTGAAGCATCGCTATGGTCGGTTGATGCTTCAATCGCTTCTGCTGGCGTTTAGTTTACTGATGATAATAGATGGCTTCTGGGGGAAGCAACGTGCCCCCCAGAACCTTGCCACGGTTGCCAGCTGGGTACATTATCGGGGATTGGTGGTGTTGGTGTTGCTATTGGTGGGCAACCTTTTCTGCATGGCGTGCCCATTCACTTTGCCACGCACGCTTGCCAAACGCCTTAGCCTACGTGGAGGGCGATTCCCCAAGCGGTTGCGCAATAAGTGGTTATCTATTGCTGGGCTATTCTTGCTCTTTTTTGCGTATGAATGGCTAGACTTGTGGGCAAGCCCTTGGCTCACTGCGTGGGTGGTCATTGCCTACATGGTTGCTTCGTTTGTATTGGAAGCGTGGTTCAAGGAATCTGCTTTTTGTAAATATGTTTGTCCGTTGGGCACGTTTAACTTCGTCTATGCAACGCTGTCTCCTACTCAAATTGGGGTGCATCGTTCAGATGTATGTGGTAGTTGCGTGGGCAAAGAGTGCATCAACGGGAGCTATAGTCCCCAACCTCTCATCTTGATCGACCAAATTGGGCAGACGGTGCAACACTCTCCCAGTGGGGTGCTAGGGTGTGGGACAGAACTTTTCGCACCCCAACTCAAAACGAACCTCGACTGTACACTCTGCTTGGATTGTGTTCGGGCGTGCCCCCACGACAACATTGGGTTGTTCACGCGCTCTCCACTCGCCGAACTCAATGATGTCAACGCATGGCGCAAGCGTTGGGATGTTGCCTTTCTGGGAATCATCCTAGCTTTCATGGGCTTGACCAATGCTTTTGGGATGGTGCCCCCCGTCTATCGCATGATGCAGTGGATGGTGGATCAACTTCTGTGGATGCGAGGGTTGGGTATCTCGGATGGGTTGATTGAGGCGTTGGTTTTGTTGACTTGGCTCGGATTGGGGAGCGTGGGGTTGCCCATCATGCTAACGCTGGGTGCTGGCTGGATAACACGCCAATCCTTGCGCAAGCCCAAACCCTCCCTGCGCGAGGTGGTGACGACCTTTGCCCCTGCATTCGTTCCAATCGGGTTTGCGATTTGGTTCTCGCATTATATGTTTCATTTCTTGATTGGCATCTGGACAATCATTCCTGTTCTACAACAATTGCTAGGTTTACCACCCAATTGGCAACTAGGCGGGATTCCGATTGATTCTCCCGTTTTAGGCTTCATAGAGTTAGGAAGTTTAGGGATTGGTTTTGTGGTCAGTTGGTGGGTGGCGCAACAACGAGCGATCTCCGTTTATGGAAAACGTCAATCCTTCAATGCTATGTTGCCGTGGTTGATGGTGTTCTTGGGGATGTTGCTGGTTGCGATTTGGTTGATGGGCTTGCCTATGGAAATGCGCGGGACAGACTTTCTATTTGAGTAGGGTGAGATTCACCCTACTCAACCTTGTGGGGAGTTTATAACTATATTTGTGTGCGTATCAAATCGTGCAAGGAGCGTGTCTCGCGTGAGGGGCTTACGCCTAACGTGCGATCCAAAATTCTTGCCAACGTTTGGTATTGCTCAAGCGCATCTTGATACATGCCTGCTTCGGTGTAGATACTCATGATTTCCCGATGAACATCTTCCCGCTCTGGAATTTCCTTGAGGGCACGAATGAAGAAGCCTAATGCCGCCATTTTCTGGTCTTGATTCTTACGGATGCGCCCCATGCCAATCAATGCTTGAGCATAGAGATACTTCAATTCATCCCGTCTTGTATCCATCCAATCCATCTTGCCATCTTGCAAGAACGGACCCCGATATAGATCAATGGCTTGTTCTAACAACATCTCTTCTTCTTCAGGATTGTTGACAACCATAGATTGATCTATTGCCGCTTGGAATTCATGCACATCATAGAAGCGTGTAATCTTATTTGAGGGAATGTAGAAGCCAGAACTATACTGGGTGAGTTCATAGTTTTCTTCAGGGTTCTCAATCTTCATCGTGATGCGTTCGCTGATCTTGCGCTTGGTGACATGGAAGACGTTGGTTGCATCTTTGGTAGCGAGACGAGGCCAGAAGACCTCGAATATCTGATCGCGCGTAATAAGTGGATGATCCACAAAATAGAAGAATAGATTACGGGGTAATGCACCATCCCAATTGTTGATCGTTTGTCCGTTAACAATACCATAGCCTCGACCGAGCGCGTAAATTTCAAGCGTCGGTTTAGATTGATCTTGATGGGTATAGAGCGCGTCGTTGTTTCGTCTTTCTGTGCCTAATACGGTGCCTATTCCACTTTCGATGAAGCCATACCAAGGTTGATACCGCAACAAGCGTGAGCTTATTACTACCTTTACGCGATCATTGACGTTAGATACCAACTCTCTAAAGAAAGATTTGAGCATCTCGTCATGTGGAATACGATCAATTTCATCGCAGAAGAAATAGACCATCCCATTGCGTTGTGCATATAAGTTTAGATCAGTAGCTAGACTTAATGCCCAACTAGCAGGATCATCGCTTTGTAAGCTGGCTTCTAATCGATGACCAAAATCACCGTAGTTCTTGCGGAACTCGATGATGAGATTTTTGAACCAACCCGTTAGCGTTTCTTCAGTATCTTTTAAGCGGTAATAAAGTAACGCATAATCTGTTTGTTCTAACATATAAGTTAGGAACACGTTTCGGTGTGTTGTCCAAGGGTAAATGAAGAGAATTTTTGCCCCTTGAACCTTCGCCTCAAATTGTTCTTTGCTTAAACCAGCTATTTTTTTTGCTGTTTCGCTCATTATACTTTACCTTCGTCGTGTGGAAAATTTACCATTTTGTCTTTATCCGACAAGGTAACATAAAACTAACATATATGCAAGGAATAATTAATGACCATTTAGATTAACTAGCCATTTGATTAGTAGTTCATACCCAATGGAACGATAGAATCTACAAACAACTCTAAAGACATTTATCTATTTTAATCCCCACCCTATAACATACGCTATAATTTAGGGTGAATAAGAAAGCATCGCCCGATTATACGGATGAGGTGCTTGTTTTAGCCACCAGTTTAAGGGAAATGATTGTGACGCAAAGCCGTATGCACAAGCAAACCAGCCAAGATAAATATATCAAATACGCTCTCTTGATGATTCCTAGTTTATTGCCCGTTATTTTACTGTGGGCGGACGCTGTGCGGATGTCATCCTCCACACAAATGATGGTTATCTGGATTGGTTATTTCCTTATTTTTTTGTTCAATGAGGCTTTAGCAGATTCACGCGGTTCAACTTGGTCAGGCTTGAGGATATTAACTCTAATTATATTGTGGGCATTGTTAGGCTCGCTCAGTACCCTAACAGTAATTGCTTTGGGATTGCTCACCGCCCGCCTTATCCGCGCAATTTGGAAGCAATCCGGGTGGCGTGGGGCTATTAAGAGTACCTTGTATTCATCCGCAAGAATCGGCGCAATATTGCTTCCCATCATTGCTATTACTGTTTTAACTAAAATAGGGGTTATTGATAATCCTATCAGCGTACTTTACGTTAGCGTTTTGTGCGTGCTCGGATTAGTCTCCTCCTATGGAATCAATATCCTTCTTGATTCTAAAAGTGACCAACCCTTCTGGTTGCGCTTGTCAACCGATTTACTGGGCACCGCCCTCACCCCAATCTTATTTTCAATTGCGCAGTTCAATGAGGTATGGGTGACAATTTTATCCCTGTTGGTTTTAGCGTTGTTGCGTGGGGTGCTGGTACAACTTTGGCAGGTGAATCGCTTGCTCAATCGTCGTAACCTAGAATTGACGCTTCTACGAGATATTGCCGATGAGCTATCTCATCAACCTTCCCTAGACATTACGCTCCAATCCATCGCTAATCGTTTGATGGAAGCCATGCGTGTAGAAGGAATTGCCTTCATCTTAGGGGGAGAACACGAACAAAGCGGATTACAGTATCGCTATACTTGGATTGATGGGGAGTGGCTTACGCCTCAACGGGTAGTCAATCAGACCAGTAGTTTAGAGGCTTTCATCATCCAAAAGGGGCGCACACTTCGCATTGCCCCAGCGCAAAAATCACGCATCCGTCAACTGCAATTGCCCACGATTAACCAAGCGGACTTCAATAGTTTGTTAGGGGTGCCGTTGATGGCAATGGAAAAACCATTCGGCGCGATCTTGCTATTGGATCGTGAACGCACAGAAGGCTTCAGCGACGATGAATTGCGTATAGCGGAAATGATCGGCTCACAGGTGGGGGGGGCTGTGTCGAGTACGTACCTGCAAGGACGCAACACGCGCCTTTCAGAACAGATGTCACAAGTGAATACCACCATCCAAAAACTACGTCGCTTGAACGTCGATGATAAGCAATGGAAGCTGATGTGCGAGGCAACAGTAGCGGTGTGTAATGCTGATCGCGCCGCCATTTACGCCGTCAATGTTGGCACAGATGGTCAACAGTACCTGAACTTGTTATATGGCTATAGCCTGACAGAAGCCCATACTGCGCTAACCGTCAATTACTTGATGAACGGTATGATTCCACAACAAGCGCGAACTGTCGCGGATGTCAGTCGTGACCTCTCCGATAAAACCCTACAATACCTTGCTTCAGTGGGAGAGTTCAATGCCGTTGCTGAAATCCCCATCATTGAAGATTCTACCGTGACGGGGTTATTGGCGGTTTACTTCAAAGAGAACCACATGTTCACAGCGGTTGAAATTGATTTGCTGGTTTTGCTATCCAGTGAAATTACGAACTCATCAGAGAATGCGCGTTTGTTGAATAGTTTGCGAGATTATGCCCAAGAAGCGGGGCAGATGCTGGCGTTATCTCGCGCTTCGCTCACCAGCTTTCAACCGCACGAAGTGGCAGAAAGTGCCATTCAACCGCTCATGCGCATGGTGAGGGCGGATTCTGCCATGATTATGGTGTTGCATCCGCTCACCGATGAGATCGAAATCATCCGTCTTTTAGCGGCATTTCCACCCAATCTCAGTACGCCACATGAAAAGTCGTTGATGTTCTTTCCGGAGTTTCAAACTTCCTTGCGCAATGACATGGCTAAACATGTTTTGATCTCGCGTAGGAATCCTGAACTGACCCCCAACTTGCGCAGGATGATGGAGAATAATCAGCAAGAGGTTGTGTTGATCTTGCCCATGATGGTGAATCGTAGCCCCATTGGGTTGATCTTGATTGGCTTCTCACAGGATCGTAACCTTGCTGAACGGGATTGGCAATTCATTGAGACGGCAACCAACTTATTGGCGGCACAAGTCAAGAATGCCCAACTATACAATGCCACGCGCGAGGCACTCTCTCGAAGATTAGAACAATTGGATTATCTGGAGAATATCATTCAGCAGATTTCCAATGCCTTAGACATTGATACCGTTTTCTATAGTGTGTTAGAAGCAACCTTGCGCGTCACTCAAGCGGATTCTGCCATGCTGGCACAACAGCTTGAGGGGGGGCAATATCGGATTATCCGCCAAAGTACGGATGGCAAAACCCCACAACGCTACGTTGAAACGGTCAGTGAATTGCAAGGGGCACTGAAAGAAGTGTTCCGTTCAGGGGAGAAGTTGCTTTCGCCCGCGTATGGATTGCCCCGTCAGGTGCATGAGACCCCGCCGATTGGTGCCTATCCGTCTATGGTGGCTGTCCCCCTCGTTCGAGAAAATCAGGTGGTTGGGGTATTGGCGGCGCAAAGCTCCCTTCGGAATTTCTTCACCAGTGAGCAGGCGCAATTCCTGCAAAACCTCGCCGCACATGTAGCCATCAGCATTGCCAACGCCACCTATATTTCTGAACGTCAAACGCAGCTAGAAACCCTCACCAACCTAAGAAAGCTCTCAATGCGCTTACATGGCAATGCTGACAAAGTGTCAACCGCCAAAGAGATCATTGCCACTGCATTAGATCTGTTGGGTGGGGAATCTGCTGCCATTTATCATTATAGTCGCATTCTTAAACGTACATTTCTGGTTGCTAGTTCATGGATGGTGCTAAGTGATAATCTATCAGATAATACGTTCGTTCCCAATGATCCCCCTATAGATTCCATCCAAGAAGCGATTCATACCCTAGACCCCCATTTGGATTATCACGAGGAGAACGGGATTGAAGAAACCGTCTTGATTATTCCGTTGGTGCGTGGGGAGCATATCCATGACATCCTCACGATTTGGTATGAAGGACAACATGAACTGACCGCACGCGAACAAGAGATGGTCAGCTTACTGGCGAACCAAGCGACCGGTCACATGGAAAGTGCGGCACTCTATGAACAGTTGCGTGCTTCTAGCAATCGTGTGCGCGTCATTCTGGATTCCACCCATGACGGGATGGTGTTGTTAGATCGGCAAAGTCGCATTGTGGATTTCAACCGCTCCGCCTCCTATATGCTGGGGGTAGACCTTGCCCAGTATCGCAATGCGCACATTGAAAAAGTCCCTGCTCTTTTGACCCCAGTCTTGTCTGAAGATGAAACGCTTACATCAGAAGAGGCAGAAATGTGGAGCATGGTGCGTTCCGATAAGGGGGCTGCTCAGAAAAAGAAAGCGCGACAACGCTTAGAACTAGAGCGCACTTTAGAGAATGATGTCACCCTGTATATTGAACAAAGTGTGATTCCCGTGATGGGGGGGCAAGACAAATCCATTGGGCAACTGATGGTCTTGCGCGATATTTCTGAAGAGAAGGAATTGGCACAATATCGACAGGATATTACCTTCATGTTGGTGCATGATCTGCGTAGCCCGTTGGGTTCAGTGATCGCCGGCTTGAAGTTTGCCCAAGACTTATCCAAAGACCCCGCCGATGCTGACGTGCTTCCAGAGATTATCGACCTCGCTTACAGTAGCTCCAACCGCCTTTTACGGCTCATCAATACCCTATTGGATGTGGAACGCCAACACATGAACTTGCTGATGCAGGAAGTCAATATCTTGGAGGTCTTGCAGTCTTCACGCATGGAGTTGGCAAATGCTGCCCGTGAAGTGGCTGTGGAGATCATCATCAAGACGGACGCGCTCATGCCCAATGTGTGGATTGACCGCGAGAAGATTGAGCGCGTGGTGATTAACTTACTGGATAACGCGATGGATTATAGCCATTCACAAATTCATCTGTCCGCACGAGTACGGAGTGGCTCGCGCTGGGTGGAAGTGCGCGTTTCGGATGATGGACCCGGCATTCCTGCTGAAAAACGCCAAGCTATCTTCCGCAAGTTTGAACAGGTTTCAGATCCAAAACAACATCAACGGCGTGGCAAGCACAGCGGGATAGGCTTAACTTATTGTAGGATGGCAGTAGAGGCGCACGGTGGGCAGATTAGCATTGAGGATGATTGTGCATTAGGGGGGGCATGTTTCGCCTTCACCGTGCCAATCTATACTGAAAAGCTACCACAACAATTGAAAGTTGCCACTTCCACTTTCTTTGAGGTACGAAAGCCATAACAGGGAGAGACGCTTCCCTGTTATGGCAACGGGCTAACTTAGGCTATCGTCACGGTTGCTTTAACAATCAAGTCGTCTTGTCGGATGGAGTCAACAATCTTTTGCCCATCCCCGATCACCTTGCCAAAAACAGCATGCTTGCCATCCAGCCATGGGGTGGCAACATGGGTGATGAAGAACTGGCTTCCGTTGGTATTGGCTCCAGCGTTTGCCATGCTCAAAACCCCCGGCGCATCATGTTTTAGGCGCAATGCGGGAAGTTCGTCTTTCCACTTATAACCCGGTCCGCCTGTTCCAGCAGGTTTACCGTTGCGATCTCCACCTTGAATCATGAAGTCTGGAATGACGCGGTGGAACTTCACCCCATCATAGAAACCCTGTTGAATCAAAAAGACAAAGTTATTGACCGTGATAGGAGCTTCTTTAGCAAACAACTGAATTTGAATCGTTCCCTTGTTTGTTTCCAGAACGGCGGTATGAGTTTTGTTTGGATCAATGGTTAAATCGGGTGGGGTCATCCACTGCATAATGTTCACCTGTTTTGAATGTAGAATAGATTGATGTTGAAGCACAAGAATATAAAAAATGCGTGAACTGGTATATGGTCAGGTTTAGATATTTGTGCTTGATAGAGGGGGAGTTGCTTTTCAGATCATGCTAAAGAATGAATCTTACATGAAGTAATGCGTAAGATTATGCTGAAGCACTGTCAAAGACTGATAAAATCATAAATGTGCGTTGGTAATTTAATTTAGTTTGTTTCATAATTACCTAGTACCATTCTCATCCAATTTGCTTTGCCGGTGAAATTTTAGGGAGATAGGGCTTATGCCCCGTGTTCTTTACATTGAAGATAACTTTGACAATAGACTTCTGGTTCGTCGCATCTTGATGTCTGTTGATATAGACGTGACTGAAGTGGATAATGCCGTTGACGGTATTGTTATGGCACAAAATTCCCCCCCCGATTTAATCTTGATGGACATCAGTATGCCGGGGTTGGATGGATTAACTGCTACTTCTAAGCTACGCCAAATTTCTGCTTTAGACCGTGTGCCTATCGTTGCCCTAACGGCAAATGTGCGTGAAGGGGATCGTGAGATGACCCTTGCCGCGGGTTGTGATGGCTACATTGGCAAACCGATTGATGTTGATAGATTCCCAGATCAAGTGATCCAGTATATTAGGAGGGGTCGCTAAAAGATGAGCGATGTAAAACAAGCACAACCGATTGAACCCAGTGAAGCCCATGTGTTGGTTGTTGAAGACAATGTTCCTAATTTTGTGTTGATTGCGCGGATGCTGGCATCCATGGGAATTCAACGTTGTGAGTGGAAGACATCTGGTTGGCAGGTGGTTCAGTTTGCTGAAACGTTGCCCAAGATAGATCTCATCTTGATGGATATTCGCCTGCCTTATGAGGATGGCTATCAGGCTTTACAAAAAGTGCGTGCCCATCCAAAACTGCGCGAAACCATCGTGGTTGCCGTCACCGCAGAAGCCAGTGAAGACCAATTGCGCCGTGCCAAAAAAGCTGGCTTTAATGGGTTCATGGGCAAGCCACTTGACCCTGACCGTTTTCCTAGCCAAATACAACGGTTGCTTGCGGGCGAAGAAGTTTGGGAATGGCGTTAACCCTAAAATATTGTCTATAGACATAAACTTGTGAGGAGGGAAATCGTGAGCAACCCGCCAGATTACCAACAGACACGAGCGTTGCTAAGCTACTTGAACGTTGTGAAAGGCAATCCATTCGATGCCCTCCACCCCATGCTGAATACCCTGTTTGAATGGATTCCGAACGCACTTGGGGTTCGGATTGTGTTGTATAGTGCAGAGAAACAGCCCGTACCAGACCCTGCTTTCAGTGTTGGGGAAGGGTTTGCTGCTACTTTTCATGTGCCAGCTAATTTGTCTTCTAGCCAACCCTACACCGTTGAGCATGAAGGGGCGTGGCATTATGGCTTTGCCATTGAACCGCATCTTGGTCTATTGGAGTTGATAACCGCACAGTCGCTTAGTTCGGCGTGGGTGCAATGGATTAACCAACTTCCCCCCATCTTGACGTTTCTTTGTGCCCCTCCTCAATTGTCCTCACGCACGGCGTTTTCCCCTGATTTAATCCGCATGAGCCATGATTTGTCGGTTGCGGTTTCCTATGATGATATTGTGCATATCACTCTGGAATCTTTGCCGTCAGGGGTGAACGGGGTAATCCTCACCCTGTTTAGTGAGCCAGTTCAAGCATCCACCCGTCGTGATGCCCTAGACGGTGCGTACCGTTCTGTTGTGGCAATTGCTACAGAAGATGTCAAGCTAGTGCTAGAACCAAATGAATCCACCAGCGTCTTGCCTCTTGAAGCGAATTTAGCACGCCTGCTCTTGGGGATGCCCTTGGTCATTCGTAATGTACACAATGACATTGGCTATATTTCGGGTGGGATACGCCAATTGGTAGAAGACCTTAAGGTTGTGGATTTGGTCGCACTCGGCTTACAAGTGGATGGTGAACTATTCGGCACTGTTGACTTGCTCATCAGCGATGAGGCATTGTTGCATCAAGTTGAGGCGGGCTTAGATTGGCTTGCCCCGTTCATGAGCCAAATCACGCTTGCCATCCGTAACCAGATGATGTTCAAGCGGTCTTTGAGAGCAACCGAATTTGCTGAACGCTTGGTCTCGGTCAACCGCAAACTGGCGCAAGCCGTCACCTACCACGATATGGCGCGAACAATCATGGGAGAGTTGCCGGGTTATACACAATCCCTGTCTATTGCCTTATTCAACCGCTCATTCACCTTGATGGGTGCGCCTTCTGCATTGACGACGCAAATCATCTTAGGCGCAAACACCGCACGCGAAGCCAAAATCAAAGATGTGATTAATGCTAAGGATGATGCACGGGTGACATACTTCTTGCAACAGTTCCTGCAAGGGCAGGTTATGTTGATGTGGATGGTGGATCGCCCTGGAACACCTGTATTGGCAACGGAGTTAATTAGCCATTTGTTGGATGATGAACCCAATTATATCTTTGCCATTGGCTTGAATGTGAATCAGTCTTTGCGCGGATTAATGGTGATTGGCACTGAGGAGAACATCCGCTTAGATGCTGAAGCAATGGCGATCTTGCGCCCAGTGGCTGACCAGTTAGCGGCAGTGATTGAGTCTCGCTTGCAGTTTTCTCAAATAGAGAAGCAACTCGCTTTATCAAAGGCGCAATTTGACATTACTTATCGCATGTCTACCAGCAAGGATGCGGTTGATCTGCTTGCAGCGTTGAATAATTTTTGGACGGGGCGTTATGACTTCGCCAACTTTATGATTGCAGACCAAGATCAACATTTGCATATCTTGGCACGCATGCAAAATGGCGCAACTTTTGGGGTGTATGAAACGGTTCAAAGCTATCAACTCCCTTCTTTTGAGTTGTTGCGTAAGTTCCCCATTTTAGAAGTGCGAGATGTCACCACGGATTTTCGCCTATCGTTGGAAGATAAAGAATACTTCTTGAATCGTGGGATATTGAGTGTATTGCTCATCTCTAATTTGGGCACAACACAACTCGATACGATAGTCGTTTTTGAAAGCATCAAGGCGCAAGAAGTCAGTGAAGATGAACTGAAGAGTTTCAGCGGTTTGGTGAACCAAGCCAGCATCATTTATCACAATCAAGAGCTACTACGTCGTAGCCTAGAATCCTCTTCTTTCAATCAAGTGTTATTCGCCCTCAATCAGGTGGCGTTCCAGTCAGACTCATCTTTGAGTATCCTAGAGTCGATCTTTACGTATTCCGTTCCACAACCGCATGAGTGTTACCTCGTTGAAATTCAAGTTGGGTTGGATGACCATTTCAAGCAGATGGTCTTGCGGTATCAGGTTTCAGAAACAGGCAACTTCATTTTAGAAAAGCACATCACCGAACCGATGTCCCTTTATGAAGCGGAGTTTCATCTAATCCTAGGTGATAAAACGGACTCGGTTTATGCGGGTGATCCTTCAAGAGACATCCCCAATTTTTACGGGCTGTTGCAGTATGCTGGGCAAAGCACGGGCGTGGTGGCAATCCCACTCAAACTAAATGACACCACCTTCAATTTACTTCTATTTTTGTATCGCAAGCCCTACCCCATGAATTATACACGGCGTAAGTCTTGGCAGACGATTGTTGAACTGGTAGAGATCGCCATTCAAAATATCCACATCCGCACACAAACACAAAGAAACATGCGCAATCGTGTCCTCCTCAATGAAGTTGGTGCTACCTTACAAAATCAAATTCATCTTGACCAACTGGTTGATGTTACGGTTAATCAATTAGCTCGCACACTTGGTGCTAAGAAAGTCCGCTTTCGTTTACGTACTGAATCCGATTCTTCACCCGATTCTGGAGGCTAAACATGATTATCAACTGGTCAAATATGCTCTTCCCAGTTCAGCGTTACAATAATGAAACAGATGTTGCCCGCGCACGAATTGCTTATGGCGTGTTGTACATCTATCTACTGATCTATACCATCGGTGGTGCGCTCGTTCAAATTCAATTTGTGCAACGGGGGGAGTTACAAGCATTAACCCCCTTTCAACGTGCTTTTAACCCATCGACTTATCCGATCAATACGGCAGTGACGATCTTCTTTTATGTATTCAGTTTCATCACTTATGAGACTATTCGGCGTGGGTTGTTAAATCGTTTTTCGTTGTTCCCCTCGTTGTTGGTATTCTTTGCCTTTGTACCATTGATGTTTACGCGCAATCCAGGGCTAACCCCCGTTGGTGTTTCCATCTTTCTGCCCATGATTTTAGCCGGCATCTTATCTGGGATGCGTGGGTTGTTGGCAATCAGCTTTTTGAACATTGTCGTATTGGGCATTACATACTTTCGCTACGATGAGATTTTCAATATCCCTTCTGCCTACATTCTGACGGTCTTACAATACTTGGCAGTCGTGGGTGCATTTGTCCTCTTCATTCAAAATGTCCGCTCCAGCCAAACCCAAATCACCCTGTTAGAGAGCAAACGTCGCTTACAGCTGGCACAACTTACTGTTGAGACCGCCAAACTTGGGGCAGAAACCGACGATAAAATTGAGTTCTTAAAGCAATCAGTCAATCGTATTTTAGAGGCTTTTCCCCAAGCCTATCACGTCCAGATCTTCTTGGCACAGGATCGCCGTAACCTTATGGAGTTGGTTGCCAGCACAGGGGAAGTTGGCGAGATCATGCTAGAGCGCAAGCACAATCTGCCGGTGGGGAGCGTTAGCGCGGTGGGACAGGCAAGCCAACGTAACGAAACCATCACTGTTGAAGTGGGGCAATTGGGTGGGGTTTTCCGCTCTAATGACCTGTTGGCAGAAACCCGCTTTGAAGTTTCCATCCCCTTGTCTATTGGTAGCCAAGTTTTGGGTGTGTTGGATTTGCAAAGTAAATCAGTCAATAGTTTTCCAGAAACTGAGTTGCGTACACTTGAAGCCATCGCTTCCACGTTAGCTGCCGTGATTGATAATGCTCGCTTATTACAAATCACACGAGAGCGACTGGTTCAAAGCGAACGCTTAACCGAGCGGTTTCGCTCTGCGCAGGCGGAAGTTGAACGCTTAAACCGTGAGCTAACGGGCGAGGCATGGCGTGACTATACTAACCGCTTTTTGAGTACCTTGAATGTAGACATTGATTTGGCAAGCCAGCAACGCCAACACGTCTCAGAGCTAACCCCATTGATGCAAGAAGCGATCCACGCACAAACCGTCTTAGGGCGTGTTGACGGGGAGGGGCAGGTTGTCTCTGTTCCTTTGCGCGTTCGTGGTGAAGTGATTGGTGCAATGGAATTTGTGTTAGATATTGACGATACGTTCACTCAAGATGAGATAGAATTATTCAATGAGCTGGGTGATCGCTTTGGCATTGCCGCCGAGTCTTCGCGTTTGTTTGAACAAGGGCAACGCATCGCACGTCGTGAATCATTGGTCAACCAGTTTGGCTCACGTGTGCAAATGGCAAACACAATCGAATCAACCATGCTAGAAGCGGTTCGCCATTTGAAGCCCGCTTTGAATGCGAAGCGCATTGCCATCCGTTTGGGTAAACCCAACCTGATGCCAACAGATCAAGTTTAAGGAAAGATCGCATGACGGTTTATAATAGCGCACCAGCAGAGAAACAAAACGAACGCATTCGCTCTATTCGGCGATCCGTTATTCTTTTTTCATCGGGCATTGCCATCTTTCGCATTTTGGCAACCTTGCCGAATCTACTGTTCATTGTAGCCGAAACGACTGCATGGCAAGTGGTGCTGGCTGTTGGGGTAGGATTCATTACCTTAACTCTGTTCGTGTTCTCGCTTACTTTTTATTTGGCACTACATCATCGTGTTGAGCGTGCCGCCACTATTCTGGTATGGGTCGCCATTTTATTCTCCTTTGTGGGGCAATTAGATCAACGCTCCTTCTTGAATGGGTTGGTTGCTATATTATTTGTATCTATCTTTGCCAGCCGTCCAACTTATTTATTTGGTGTTTGTGTCATCATCTTGACGCAATTCTATGGTGTGATTCAACTGTTCAGCATGGAGATACTACCACTAGACCGCGTGCTTCAAAGCATATTCTTGTTGACCATGTTGGCACAAATAGCCATTGC
Source organism: Phototrophicaceae bacterium (assembly GCA_049318945.1). Classification (GTDB taxonomy): domain Bacteria; phylum Chloroflexota; class Anaerolineae; order Aggregatilineales; family Phototrophicaceae; genus CAIRDJ01. The sequence continues at coordinate 39,174 of JBMOEO010000011.1, forward strand.
TATACGGTTGATCTTGAAGGGATTACAGGACTATGCCAGTGAGATCACCCATGTATCAGAATTGGTAACAAAGTCCACGATGCTGGGTAATGCAATCAGTGGGGCGTTTGAGATCCACACCTTGTTGGATAAAACGGTAGACTTTGTGCGCGATCAATTCGGTTTCTACCATGTGCAAATTTTCCTGATTGATGCCACTGGAACAAGCGCGGTATTGCGAGCAAGCACAGGGGAAGTTGGGCGGCAACTATTGGCAAATAATCACCAACTCGCCGTGGGGTCTAACAGTGTTATCGGGCGGGCAAGCCAATCTGGGCGACCCATCTTGGCAACGAGCCGAGATAACGTTCATTATTACAATGAGTTATTGCCCTACACACTTTCAGAGTTGGCACTTCCGATTTTGCGTGATGAGACCTTGGTGGGTATCCTAGATGTGCAAAGCACATTAGAGGATGCTTTCAGCCGTGAAATGATACAAGCTCTTGAAGTGATTAATACTTTGTTTGCTTCTGCATTACAAAATGTTGAGCTATTTGACCAACAGAAGCTCATCATCCAAGAGAGCCAAAAACTCTATGAAGAGTCTGAAACAAACTTGCGAGAAGTGCGGCGGTTAAATCGTGAGAACACCCAACAGGCTTGGGAAGAATACTTCCAAGTTCATGGGGAAAAAGTGGTGGGCGTTGGTGTGGATGAACACGATGCAATCTATACCCCTGCTTGGTCATCCCCCTTGAGCGAAGCGATACAAACACAAAAAGCCATCTCTCATGTTGACCCAACATCACTCATTGCCGTACCCATCACCATTCGTGGGGAAACCTTTGGGGCAATCGAAGTGGAGATTGATTCTTCGCAAGACCAAGAAGAGACCAAACAAGTGATGAACATGGTGGCTGAACGCTTGGCAATCAGTATTGAGAATGCTCGATTGTTTGAAGAAGCGCAAACTAGCGCGTTGATTGAACAACGCATCAATGCCATTGTGAATCAATATCAAGTGGCAAACCAAGTGGATGAACTATTTCAGATTACGCTCAAAGAATTGAGCGACCTGTTGAGGGCTGAACGGGCAACGGTTCAACTGATTCCTAGTTCACTGACGACGACATCAGAACCATAAGGGGTAAAAGCATGGAGCGACTGACGCTATTTCCTAAACTCACTCACCGATACTATACCCAACATGAGAACTTTCTAGCCAATACGCTCTTGCACATTTCTTCTCTGTCGATGGGTTTATCGGTGTTGGCTCTTTTGAGCATCTTTTTATTTTTACCAAATAGTAGTTCAGGGTTTACAACCATCAATTATGCACGTCTCATCAGCATTGGTTTGATCGGTTTAACGCTACGCTTTACGCTACCTAACCTCATTCAGAATGGTTCATTGGAATCTGCTAAACTGGTTTTAATCACCACCAGCTTAATTCTAATGATCCCCATTCTCCCTGTTTGGAATGGGATTAGCCGTCCACAAGTGCTGGTGTTGATTCTGCCAATTATGCTGGCAACCCAGCTGATGAAACAGCGTGCGGTACTGTTGACTAGCTTGATGGTAGTAGGGTTGATTATCGTCGCCACCGGCATTCAAATTCAATCAGAAAGTTTTAGTGGGCGCAATGCCATCAATGACGCGATTGATGTCTTAGTGATTTTGAGTGTGGTGGTGTTGATTGGAGTGATTCATCTCGGTGGGAGATCCAATGATACATCCGCTGAAAAGACCATCGCCAGTCAGTTTCTTGTGCAAGCGAACGTACTGGCTGAAAATATTACAGGTTCGTCAGAATCACAACGCATTGACCAGATTATGCAAGCAGTCTATCCGTATGTTTACTACTTACAATACTATAAGGTTAACCGTGCCCAGAATATATTGGAGCGTGTTGTAACACTAGACAACACACCTAATTTGTTTCAGGCAACCCTTCCCCTCAGTGATGCAAATCCCATCAGTGAATCTGCACGGATTCAACGAACCATTCGTATTGATACCAGCGCGAATCTCAACCGACGGATGAACTTCAAGGCGGGTGCCAACTATCAAGTGATCTATCCGATTGTTGTCGATCGTAAAACGATAGGGGTGGTGGACTTACAATTTGAAGCCCATAACGCTACCAGTGAAGAAGACTTACAAGAGATCGAACGCTATCTTAAAACGGGTTTGTTGATGAATTATTACGCAAGTCAAGCCATCACGACACAAGGGCGTGTCTTTGCTTTGGAAGAAGAAAATCGCGTTTTAGAAGAACGCCTTGCCTATGTATCCCTTCAACGACAAGGGGAACTTCAAAGTGTTTGGGGGGAATACATCGAGCAACGGTTGCAAGTGAACGCGGCGGGCTTTGCCTTGCATGATGGAAAGATGACCCTGACGAACGCACTGCCTGCTCATATCTTAGCTACCCTTGAACGCGAGGATGTTCACCTAGAACGGGATGAACAGGGGAATCAATTGCTTCTGTTGGCGGTTCGGGTTCGGGGGCAATTGTTGGTAGCATTGACCTTCACCTTTCCACCTACACAATACATTGGTCAACAACAGATTACGCTTGCACAAAGAATTGCCGAGCGGTTGGGCACAGCCTTACAAACTACACGCCTGCTAGAAGAAACCCAGTTACAAGCACGGCGTGAACAACTGGCAACCGAGTTTGGTAATCTTTTAATGCGTTCGCCTGATATTACAGCTTTATTGAATTTGGCAACCCAGCGATTGAATGAAACATTGGGGGCAGTTCAAACTCAAATTGCCGTTGATATTGCTTGGACGGCGGATGCTTCTCTCATTGCAGAACAATACCCTAATGCCCATGCTGAAGCCAAAAAGAATGGAGACCGCGCATGAATCAATCCTTTAGCCAAGGTGGTTTAGTGGCTTGGTATAACCAACTGTGGTTTCGTCTGCTGGTTGGCTTCTTCTTGGCGGTGGTTGCTCCGTCGCTTAGCATTGGCTTCTTCCTATTTTCGGTAGTGGTGGCGGACGACACAGAAAACGCTACACGGTTTCTGCGTCAAACCACCTTGCGCCAACAGCAAGAACTGGATAGCAGTTTTGGGACGGTTCAAATCACGCTATTGGAGTTTGTCCTCAATTCCAGCAATGAAATTTTGTTGAGCAGTTCCATCCGCCTGTTCGACACATTAGAGGCTAATGATCTTCAAGATACCCTCTATCCGATCTTGTCTGACTTACAAGATGAAGCGAGCGAATACATTGAGCGCGTGCGCTTGGTTGACCTTGAGGGGAATGTGGTTGGTGGATATTGGAATGATGATCCACGCTTCATTGGTTGGCGAAATGAGATTGATACCGATAACTTCAAAAATCTGATTGCCCAATCCAACGCCAGTCAAGAGTCTGATGAATTATATTTATTGGTGGCACAGCCCACAAACCCTCTTGTGGAACTTGCCGTTCCCGTCTTTGGTCGTGTTAGCACTGCTCCCATTGGGTTCTTGCTTGTCACCCTGAAGGCAGATGAATTGTTGCGCAATACGTTCTTGACGAACGAACGCTTGCCCCTGAATAGTTTCATCATTGATACTAAAAGCGCGGTGATCTTTGTTTCTGATGAAGAACATCGCCCCACTGCATACCAATTTTTCGTCAGTAACGTTGCACAATCCGCCTTCAATCAAATAGAGCAGAGTGCGGTTTATGAGATCGAAGGTGTGGAATACATTGGCTATTATGCCCAAGTGGAGGATGGCTTGTTTTTGATTTCCCATTTGCCCACCAATAGCATCGTGCAAACTCCCGTAAGATTATTAGGCACAAGTGGCATGGTGTTGGCAATTGGCGTTTTAGCCCTATCTTTGGTGGCGTTTGTGTATGTGTACAACAGCACCATCCTTCCACCTTTGCAACGGCTAGAACAGGCAATCCATTTCATGCGGTTGGGGAATTACGATTTACCCGTGAATGATGTCAACCGTTCTGATGAGTTTGGTTTGGTGGCGCGTTCTTTTGTTGAGATGCGCCAACACATCTATGAGTTGGTGACGGGCTTAGAACAACGGGTTTTCCAACGTAGCCGAGATGTTGCTTTGGCACAACAAATTAATGAATTTGTGGCAAGACAACGAGGGCTTATCCCGATCTTGTCAGAAATGACGCGCTTGATCGTTAGCCAGTTTTCCTCCGTCTATTATGCGCAGATTTTCCTTGTGGATGATGATCGACGCATGGCGGTTCTAAAAGTTGGGAGTGGTGAAATTGGCGTACAACTATTGTCACAGGGGTATCGCGTGAACCTATCGCAGATACAGCATCCTATTGTGCGCTCAATCATTGAAAGCAAATCACAAATCGTGGACTTTATGCCCCATAACAGCACGTATGAATTGGGCAATCCCACTTTGGCGGCTAACCGCCATCACCAAGTGAGTATCCCCTTGCGATTGGGGGATAGCGTGATTGGGGTTTTAGATGTTCACAGTCAACCTACCCTCACATTTGACGAAAACCTTGTTCAACTCCTTGAAACGCTTGGCGGTCAATTGGCGATTCTGGTAGATAATGCTCGCTTGAATCAGACATCTGAAGAACGGTTACGAGAGATTGAAGCGTTTAGCCGTGAGCGCACGGTTGAAACATGGCAAGAGTTTATGCAGAACCAACGCCGCCAACAGTACATTAGCCATAGTGGGTTAATGAATGAGTTGGATTGGTCTGGTTTGCGGATGCAAGCCTTGACCTTAGGAGAGGTTGTGGTGGGGCAAGAAACCGAACGCCATACCGTCCCATTGGTCATCCCCATCATCTTGCGTGGGCAAATAGTTGGAGTGATCGAATGTGAACTTCCCCGTTCAGAGGTGAGCCAAAATAAATTAGCACTCGCCAAGACATTGGCGGATCGTCTTGCCATCAGTCTGGATAGTGTGCGTTTGTTCATGCAGGCACAAGCGGTTGCTGAACGTGAACGGCTCATCAACAACATTGCTTCTAAGCTGACTTCTCAAACCGATATTGAAGCGATTTTACAAATGGCAATTCGAGAAGTGGGACAGGTCTTACATGTTCCCGAAGTGAGCGTTCGGCTCATTCCATCCAACCAAGATAGCGAAAGCAAAATTTAGCGGATACGGTGTGTTACCTACTATGACAGCTTTAACCAAATCCACGCCCTTACTTCCCCTCAAAACGCGCATCATGCGTTTGATTAGTTTCATCTTGATGGGTGGGGGAATTATCCTTGCCGTCGTCTTTGGGGCTACGCTCATCATTAATCGGCTTCAGCAATATCAACAGGCACATCAATCCATCTTGAGTGATATAAGCCAAGAGATTGGGCAGTATACCAACGAGAGTAGCGAGAAGATGGTTGATGTGGCAACTTCGCAAACAATGGGGGCGTTTATTCTATCCATTACTGAAACCTCCTCCGCTTTAACTGAGCGCGACATCAACTTAGGAATCACTGCCTTTGAGCAAGTGGAATTATTGTTGCAGTCAGGAGGTGGAGATTTCCGACGCGCTTATGTGGTGGTGAACGGTATCCCCGAAATTGCTTATCAATTTGAATCGGATGTTGTGCAATCTGCCGATGCCTATGCTCCAGAAAACTATGATGCGTTAATTAACCAGACCATCACGCTTTCTTTTGGTGAGGTTCTTTTCACCCCCATTCGTGTGATGGGTGAAAATCAAGTGTTGACTATGGCAACCCCGATTCCCCATCCTGCTAATGGATCGGTGAATTTGGGGGTGTTGGTGATTGATCTTGCGCTTATCCCCATTTCCGAGATATTGGCAACCGCTCCCATTGATTTGGTGTTGGGGGGGAATAACCGAGAATTTATGCTGTTGTCAGGGGATACCGTTTTACTGGATAGCGCGACTTTGGCGGTGAATCCAGAGGCAGTGATTGCTTCCGTTCCAATTAGTAGCAAGTTCTCTCCAAGATTCTTGAGTGTCTATCAACAAAATGAGGGCATCATCAACTTCGAGCGCATTGATGGACAGTATGTTAGCTCGGTTGTCTTGCCACTCGTCTCTACCGATAACCAAAGCTGGCGGTTAGTGGTGACGGATTTAACCTCGGTTGTCTTGGGCAATACCCCCATTTTAGCGAGCTTGTCTACCCTACTCATTTTGTTGGGGAGTGGGTTGACGGTGCTATTCATTGATCGGTGGATGGGGCGTAACTTGCGGATCTTATCCACCTCTGGGCGTGTGATCCAACAGATTAAAATGGAAGGGGGCGAAGAGGCGATCCATAAGTTTTTGGATACCCAAGAACTTGCTGTTGCTCAAACTGAAGAGGATGTCTATATCCTTGAGGGGATTCGAGATTTGTCTTCACAAGTCAAAAACCTTAAGCGACAGATTGAAGTACAGACCACCAAATATAACACGAACTTTGAGGTTGCCTCCAAAGTTAGCCGAGAAGTGGCACGCTTGACGGGCTTGCGCGAGTTGATGCAACATACCGCCCTCATCCTCATTGAAGATTTCAAACTCAATTATGTGCAGTTTCTCTTGCTAGATAGCACCAAACGGTATCTCACCCACATCTATGGGTTAGATCATCGGGGGCATGGGCAACACAACCTTAACTTCCGCATTGATCGGCGCACTGATTCTTTGGTAGTGCAAGCCCTTACTCAAGGGATTCAGATTGCTAACGATTATGTGCCTAACGAACCTACCCCAATTGAAGTGGCAGGGATGCTTAGCAAGGCGCGGTCGCGTGCGGTTTTGCCTTTGCGCATCTCCAATGATACGGAGGTTGGGGTCTTAGATTTGTATGCTGACCGCCCCTTTGCCTTCAAGCCAGAAGATAATCCTAGCTATATTCTGATTGCCACTCAGGTTGCGTCTGGGGTGTATAAGAATCGGTTGCTTGATGAACAGATCAACCGTAATGAACAACTGAACGCGATGAATCAGAAGCTAACCACCATGGCGATCTCTGAGGTGATTTCGGAAAATACCCTAGCAGAGTCCTATCGCTATCAGTTGACGACAGGTGAAATGCAAGATGCGAAGGAATATAAAACGGCTGACCTGCTTAATATTCCTATACGGATTCGTGGGGCACAAATTGGTTCTATCGCCGTCGCCTCTCCTATTGATACACGACTGGGTGACAATGACCGTATCATCCTCAATGCCGTTGCTGATCGTGTGGGGCTTGCCGTAGAGAATGCTCGCTTGTTACAAGAAACACAATACAACCTGACGGAAACGGAAATCTTATACAAAACCAGTAGCAACTTGAATCAGTCCGATACGATGGAAGACCTAGTACAGTCTTTATTTCAATCGTTGACAACGGATGCGTACAGTGGGCAAGTGTTCATCTTTGATGCGTATGTTTCAGAAGCCACGCCTCCAGAATGGGCAGAAGTTATCACCAGCGTCTACAAAGATGAGCTAATTAATGAGTCTTCTGCTACCCAGCGGTTGGTCGGAACGCGCCTTAAGTTATCCGATTACCACTTCTTCTCCGAATTGAATAACAGCCAAGTGTTGATTGTCGAGGATGTTCAACACGATGAACGCATAGACCCCAGCCTGCATTACATGCTGAATCAGTGGGGTGGGGGGGCGTTGGTGATTATCCCCCTCACAGTGCGCGGTAGCTGGCGTGGGTTCATCATGGTTAACTACTTAAAGCGACGCGCTTTTAGTCGCCGTGAGGTAGAAATTATTGCCAACCTGTTGGGTCCTATCGGCGTGGCAATCGACAATCGCTTGCTGTTGGTTCAAACCAATGATGCGCTTGCGCGTAATCGTCGCTTGTATGAATCAAGCCGAATCATCAATCAAGCTGAATCATTGAGTGATCTCATTTATGGGGTTCAAACAACAGCCGACTTAGATGATCTTGAGTTCATGATTAGCGTTTTTGAGGGGGAGGAGCGATATGAGGGCTGGCCCGTCAACATTCGCCTAGTAGCTTATTCTGAAAATGGGAAGGTCAACACGCTTGACCAACCCTACCTATTGCGTGTGGATGAAAATTCCCCAATGCGCTTGGGAGATTATCAAATCGTTACCGATACCTATCCCGATCAAGAACCCCCTAACGGGTGGGTGCATCTCCTGCGTGATCTGGGTTTTCGCTATGCCGTGATCTTCCCCCTCATCACTTCTAATAACCCGGTGGCTTTGTTCTGGGTCATTCGCAAACAAATTAATCAATTACCACAACGGGATACTGAGGTATACAAAGCACTAAGCGAACAAATGAGTACGGTCATTCAAAACCGTAGCTTGTTTGAACAAACACAAAACGCCTTGAATGAAACACGTCGCCTGTACGAAGCTGGACGTGCCATGAGCGATGCCAATACAAGAGAGGGCATCTATACTTCTGCTGTTAAGTATTTGGACGTGGAGGCGCAAGCCATTCATCGCATTAGCATTTGGCATCCAGAGCGAGACTTAACCCCTCAAACCCCTTATCTTCGCTTGATCTACCCGAACACGGAGACTAACTTTACGTTGTCTCAAAGATTGCAAAATGTTGTGTCTTATATGGGAAATGAACAAGCCCGCATCTTCACTACGATTGAACTCTTCCGTGAGTTTGATGCGTTCTACAATTACTTGGCAGCTGCACATACGAATAGTTTAATCATCGTGCAACTACGCACGCGACAAAACTGGTTTGGGTTGATCTTGATTGAAAGCCAAGAACGCGATACCTTCACCGATTCGTACCGTCGCTATGCGCAAGCTATTGCTGACCAAGTGGCGGTTGGGCTTGAGAATGCCCTCCTCTTTGATGAGATTCAACAGGAAGCACGGCAAGCATTGGCATTAGCAAAAGCCGCTCAACTGGTTTCACTGGTGGGTACAAACATACAATATGGCTTGAGACGCATGTTGGAACAAGTTGCTGAAGCCACAGGTTCGGATCGTTGGTTATTTGTGCGTTATCAAGATGAGGTTATCACCCCATTGGTGGTACATAACATGGGTGATCTTCCTATCTATGAAGGAATCCCTTTTGATAATGTAGAGGATGCTCTGCATGCGGTTGTAGATGCCATTGCTAATGAACAGATATGGTCAATTAACAATCCCAAACTCTATGGACGCTATAGCAAATATGACGATCAGGTTATGTCGCAGCTTGGTAAACATCTGGTTGCGCGGGTTGCTTCTGCTCCTGAAAAAGTTATTGGTGCTTTGTCGTTCGGACGTTCGCTAGAGGATCCAGATTGGACTGAACGCGAAGAAACGCTCATGGCAACCTTGACCGCGCAACTATCGGTTGCCCTTGAAAGTGAACAACTTTACGCACGTGTAGAAAGTGAACGTGCTTACCTAGATTCGATCCTCACAACCTTACCTGCGGGGGTGTTGGTATTGCATGGGCAAACCCTTGTTCCTATTCAAACCAACGCTCAAGTGGTGCGCCTGCTAGAACGAGAGGTGGACACCGAGTTACCCTTCAACTCAGAGCGTTATAACTTATATCACACGGGGACAGACTTGTTTTACAGCGATAAGGAGCTGCCCATCTATAGAACGCTTATATCGGGACAACAGACCTTTGTGGATGATGTCACGGTTATCTTGCCCAATGGTGCAAAGCGTGATTTGCTCCTGAATGCTGCCCCCATTCTCCACGAGAATGGCACGATCGAATCCATCATCTTGACCTTTGAAGATATTTCTAACTTGCGCAATCTTGAGAATAGTTTGCAAGATAACCTGCGTGACCAAGTTACGCTCTATGAAGCGACTCGTTCTTTTGCACAAGCAACAGACCTCAATGAAATTTTAGATGTGTTGTTCACACAGTTAATCAACCTACAAAGTAGTGATGTCCACATCATTATTGTGAACTCACAAACGGGTCAACTGGAAGTTGAACGGGCATACCGCCAGTCTTTACAGTTTGAACAATTCCCTAGCAGTTTGTTCGTCAATAAAAAACCATTGTTCATTGAAGACTTGCATGACTTCTCTCCTTTAAGTGTGGAAGAGCAGCTACAACTAGAGGGTTTGGGTTATCGCTCTTTGGCGGTTATTCCGTTGTTGGTTTCTCAAAGTGAAGAGCCATTTGGTTGGTTTATTATCTCCTATGACCAACCTCATATTTACACCACGAGTGCTCAAGGGTTCTTGAATACGCTGAGTGACAACGGTAGTATCTCCATTGATAACCGTTTGCTCTTCCAAAGCACCAATGTTGCTTTGAATGAGACGACCAAACTATACCGTGCCACCACCGCCATTAGCCAATCTGCTGATTTGATCTCCTTATCAGAGGCATTGATGGACGTGTTATCTGATATTCAAGCTGATTTCTTCGTTGCTCTCATTCGGAGTAGCACCATAGGTGGTGGGTTTATTGAACTTGCTAAATCCCCTAATTTGGTCATACCAAACCTGTATGAGTTAATCACAAAATATAACCTGATCGATCAAAATGAGGCATATCTTTCTGATCTGGCTACGGCTACTTCAGAAACTGTATTGGTACAGTTTGCCCGTGAACTCCACCCATCCTATCCCGTTTCCAGTTTGGCAATCGTGAATTTACGGGTGCGTTCTATCCCAGAAGGGGTGATCTTAATTGGCTCTAAGCATCCCACTACGTACAGTGTGGACGAAAAACGCTTGCTCTCCGCTACATCAAACAGTGCATCATTGGTGATGGATAACATTTTCTTGTTGGATCAAGTGCAAGAATCTCTTGAGGAAACCAGCACGTTGTATCAATCCAGCAAGTCAATCTCCCAATCTTCAAATGTAGATGAAATTCTGGAAGTGATTGTTGAACGGATTATTCCACCCAGTATGAACCAAGTGTTCATCGCGCTGTTGGATGGCACAACTTGGCAAGGAAATCGCGTGAGTGTGCATATTCAATCCAGTTGGCAACGCAATTCCGGCTTAGAATTAGAAGGCATCAGCCTGACTTCTGAACAGTTCCCCGCATGGCGACAGCTATCAAGCCGTTCTGTTTTAACCATTGATGATATTTGGACAGACCCCAACCTAACTGATTTAGAGCGTTTGGGCATTGAAAGTTTAGATACTCGCGCTCTTGCTATCCTTCCCATGTATACCACCACACGCGCCATCGGGTCAATTTGGATCAGTTCCAATGAACCGTATACCTTTACTGAGCGTGAACAGCGGATTTATCAGGCGTTTGTTGAACAGGTTTCTCTCTCTATGGAAGCCTCCTTCTTGATTGAACAGACTGAAAAACGTGCCCGCCAACTTGAAACATCTGCACAAGTGAGCCAGCGCGTTAGCTCGGTCTTGGATTTGAATGAGTTGTTGCCGGACATTGTAAACCTAGTGCGTGAGCAGTTCAGTTATGACCACGTTCAAATCTTCTTGATTGACGAAGTAGAGAATTTCGCGGTGTTACGCGCCAGCACGGGTGAAGCCGGACAACAACTACTTTCCATCAACCACAAGTTGGAGGTTGGTTCTGCCAGTGTGATTGGGCAGGTGACGCGAAATGCTGAGCCGACTATCGCGTTGGATACCGCTGATGCTAGAGTAATCCACCGTCCTAACGCTTATCTCCCCCTCACTCGCTCTGAATTGGCACTTCCCATCAGCATACAAGGGCGCGTGATAGGTGCGTTGGATGTGCAATCTAATCAACCGAATGCTTTCGATCAAGATGATGTGTCGGTGTTGGGGACGCTTGCTTCACAGTTGGCGGTTGCTATTGAAAACGCCCGCTTGTTTGATGAAGCGGAATCGCGTGCAGATGAGATGAGCTTCTTGTTCACGCTCTCAACCGCCGCTTCCTCAGCGGGCACCTTGGATGAAGCGTTACAAAATGTAGCAGACTTGCTATTGGGGACGTTGCAAGAATTGGATGTTTGTATCTATCTGGTATATCCACATGCAACCAATGCCGACCTAAAAATCCTGCGCCCCGTTGCTTCGGCTGGGCAGGAGACAGCTTACATGCCCCCACTTTCTGAAATAGAGGAAGTGATTTTAGGGGATGAGAAGAACGCCATTGGCTATGCCGCTTTGGATTCCATCCCGAACAATATTGAAAATCTCGAAGACGATCCCACCTATTTACCCCTGTCTACTAGCGCACGTTCTGCGGTCATCATGCCCCTTAACTCCGGTGCAACCGGTGGCGGGGCAGAGAATATCGGCGTGGTTGCGGTGGAATCCACCAAGCTAGGGGCGTTCAAGCAGGAAGGCTTAACCGTTCTATTGGCGTTGAGCAATGCTTTGGCAACCATCGTTCAAAGCGCACGTTACTATGATGAATTGCAAGAAGCATATCAACAGCTCAAAGAACTAGATCGCTTGAAGAGTGACTTCTTGGCAAACATGAGCCATGAGTTGCGGACACCGCTTAATTCCATCATTGGCTTCAGTCGTGTAATGTTGAAAGGCATTGATGGACCTTTGAGCGAAATGCAAGAGCAAGACTTGAATACCATCTATAACAGTGGGCAGCACTTGTTAGGCTTAATCAATGATATTCTTGACCAAGCGAAAATTGCCGCAGATAAGATGAGCCTTGATCGAGAATACTTCGACATCACCAAAGTGGTTGATGGTGTGCGCTCAATCGGTATTGGTTTGGTGAAAGAGAAGCCTGTTGACATCATGCTCAATGTGGCAAAGAATTTGCCTAGTGCCTATGGTGATGAATTCCGTACCCGTCAGGTATTGCTGAACCTAGTTTCTAACTCTGCTAAGTTCACCTTACAGGGCACGATCACCATCTCGGTTTACTTGCAACGTAGCCCCAAAGAGCAAGATATGGTGCGCGTTGATGTGGCGGATACGGGGATTGGTATTGCTGAAAAAGACATCCCGACGTTGTTTGAGGCTTTCCGCCAAGTCGACTCCTCATTAACCCGTACCGTTGGCGGGACGGGGCTAGGGTTGCCGATTGCTAAATCACTGGTTGAGTTACAGGGAGGGGAGATGTTCGTACAATCCAAAGTGGGGATTGGATCTATCTTCAGTATCATCTTGCCACTCGGTCCCGTAGATGAAACCGACACAACCGAAGCAGACGACGATGAGCCTTCTATGGTGGTCGATCAACCCACTTTTACGCAAATTCCCAACTTGTTAGAAGGTTTAGCTGTTCCCCCTCCCGGCTTGTTCCAACAGAAGCGACAAGTTCTGCTGATTGAGGATAACCCCAATATGGTGGATCAATATCGCCGTACCATACAAGGTGAGGGGTTTGAGGTCTTGGCGGCTTCTATTCCGTTGGAAGCAGAGGCAATGGCAAGCGGATTACGCCCAACGTTGATTGTGATGGATGTCAACTTCGCTAATGGGCAAGGCTGGAGAATTTTAGAGACACTCAAAGACCGAGACGATACTTTTGATATTCCCGTGATTGTATGTACGCTCAATGATGAAAGCGAACGTGCTTTCAAATTAGGGGCGTATGACTTCCTTTCACGCCCCATCATGCCAGAAGATTTGGTGAAATCGGTACTATCTGCTGAAAAAGATAGCAATATTGACCGTGTACTCATCATTGATGACCAACCTTCTAGCACGCGCTTATTAGAGCAGGCGTTGCTTACCGCTGGGCAATACCGCGTGTTCGCCGCCCATACTGGACCGGAGGGCATCGCGTTGGTGGCGCGTCGTCGCCCCGATCTCATCATTCTTGACCTGCGTATGCCAGAGATGGATGGCTTCCGAGTATTAGAAGAATTGCGTTCTCACCCAGAAAGTGCGAAAATTCCTGTCATTGTTGTAACCAGTGATTCCAACTTGACCAATAATGAGCGAGAACAATTGGTGAACCTCGACATCATCTATAAGACGGATCTCAACCAAGATAATTATCAAAGTTTTATCAATGAGGTTCGCCGTCACATCGCTCGGTATAACGGAGAATAAAGTGCAACCATGACGCAGAGCAAATCGCGTGGGAAAGTTAAACATATTGTTTTACATTGTAACCATTGTGGCTGGGAAGTTCCGCTCAATGAGCTAGACCCTAACATGAAAGGGTGCCCTGTTTGTGGTGAGAATATCATTGAAGCTCGCTACAACATTGATGATTTGAACCCAACCGAATGGCGCGAGACCTTTGCTAAGCGTCCCACAGGTTTGTGGCGGTATCGAGAGATGCTTCCGATTTATGACGCGGAGAACATTGTTTCTTTGCAAGAGGGGGGAACACCCCTCATCAAATCTAAGGCATTGGCGGCGAACTTGGGCTTAAACCATCTCTATATTAAAGACGAACGACAAGGTCCAACGCGCAGTTTCAAAGATCGTCAAGCAACAGTAGCTGTATCAGCAATGAAAGAGCTAGGCATTCGTGAAGTGGTGGTTGCCAGCACGGGCAACGTTGCCATTGCGTATGCCGCCTATTGTGCGCGTGCGGGTATTCGCCTGTGGGCGTTTTTCCCTAACCTAACCCCCCATGAGAAAATGCGCGAAGCCGCCGTTTATGGGGCGCGAGTCATCAAAACCACCGGCAACTATGACCAAACCAAAGAACTAGCCGCCAAGTTTGCCGCCTCCAAAGGGTTATTCTTGGATAAAGGCTTAAAGAGCTTTGCCGCTATGGAAGGCATGAAAACCATGGCGTATGAGATCGCTGAACAACTTGGTCAAGAATTAGAGAATGGGGAGCGGTGGCGTTCTCCTGATTGGTTCTTGCAAGGGGTAAGCGGTGGGTTGGGTCCAATTGGCGTGGGCAAGGGCTTCCGCGAAATGTTGGAGTTTGGCTTTGTGGATAAGATGCCCGCGCTCGGTTTGATCCAGTCAACAGGGTGCGCTCCGATGGTACGCGCGTGGGAGAATCATCAGCGAGTTGCCACCCCCATTGAAAACTCCCAAACGTTGATTGTCACCTTAGCAACCGGCAACCCCGGTCGTGCTTATGAGATGCTGTATGATTATGTCAGTGAGCATGGGGGCACGTTCGTTAGTGCCACCGACCAAGAAGCCTTTAATGCCATTCGCACTTTAGCTGCTTTAGACGGAATGTCGGTGGAGCCGGCTACGGGTGTAACCTTCGCAGGCTTAATCTTGATGGTCAAGCGTGGCATCATCAAGCCTAACGATGTGGTCGTCATCAATTGTTCCGGTCATACGTTACCTGTGGAAACGCACATCTTAGGCGAACACTGGCAATATCTGGTTGACCTTGAAGAACACAGCAAAGCCGCCACTGCTGTTGTTCCAACTGATTCGCTGTTGAATGCGGTTAAGAAGGTGGCAACCCCCACCAGCATAGAGGGCAAGCGTAAGATTGTGGTGATTGAGGATAACCAAGATGCCGCGCGTTTGATGCTACGCATCTTAGAATCGAAAGAGCGTCATGAGATTTTGCTGGCACATGATGGCGCAGAAGGCTTGCGCTTGATTCGAGAACATAAGCCGGACTTGGTGGTGACGGATTTGATGATGCCAGAGGTGGATGGATTTGCCGTGATTGAGCAAGTCAAATCTGACCCAGAGCTAAGTACCATCCCGATAGTGGTGGTCAGCGCGAAAGAATTAAGCGTGAGCGAGCGTGAATATCTGAGCGGACAAATTGATATGATCCTGCAAAAGGGATCATTCATTGATGAACAGTTTGTAGACCAGTTGGTGAATGCCCTACGCTAACCTATCGTATTGCATCAAAGCCGTAAAATAACTTTCGCCTTCTGCCATTCAGGGCTACAATGATAACGATATATTGAACGTTCGTTGGAACGGTTTTTATGAAGGATTTTGAACGTGGGTGAATCATCCGTACCAGGGCAATACACCATTCTTTACATTGAAGATGATGCTTCTAGCCGCTTGTTGGTCGATCGTACCTTACGATTTGCCGGTTATAAAGTTTTCATCGCAGAACGAGGTTTAGAGGGAATTGATCTTGCTCGCGCTCAACATCCAGATCTAATCCTGACGGATATTGACTTGCCGGATATTTCTGGGCGTGAACTCACCACGATGTTACGGAGTGATGAACGCTTTCAAAAAACCCCAATTGTAGCTTTAACCGCTTCGGGTTATGGGGAGCAACGCGATCTGGCAATGGCAGCAGGTTTAACCGGCTACCTAACCAAACCGCTTGATGTTGAAACGCTCCCACGTCAGCTTGATTATTACTTGAGCGGTGGGCGAGATGTCATTGATGAGAAGCGGCTTTCTAAAGCACAAACGCGCTATGCACAAGAAGTCGTGAACCGTTTGGAATCTCGCATTAGAGAGCTAGAGGATAAGAATCAAGAATTGATCCGCCTTGACCAAACCAAGGATACCTTCATCCAACTGACCGCCCATGAGTTGCGCACCCCGTTAACCCTGTTGGTGGGGTATAGTGGGCTGATGCAACATAGCCCAGAGATTTCAGAACTCATGGAACGTCAACCTGAGATGAATGATTTGGTGATGGGCTTGTTGGATGGCATTCGGCGCATGGAGGGGATCATTGATGAAATCTTCACCATCAGTCGAATCATGACCAATGATATTGACCTGTCGATCAGCAATGTCAATCTTGGGCAATTGATGCAGTCCGTCCTTGAGAAATATCAACAAGTGATTGTTGACCGCCAGCTTAAGATTATCTTCAATCAAGCGAGTTGGCCCACCAATATTCGCGCGGATGGAGATTTGTTGCAGATGGTTTTGTCCAACTTGATGAGCAATGCCATCAAATATACCCCTAATGGGGGGAACGTGAAAATTGAAGCGACCATCGACGCAAGCTATGTCTATGTGCGTTTTGTGGATACGGGCATCGGCATTCCCCCCCATGAATTGGAATCCATCTTTGAAACCTTCTATACTGCCAATGACCCCCAATTCCATACCACTAGCAAAACAGCATTTGCAGGAGGGGGGCTTGGGTTAGGCTTGGCGATTTGTAAGGGGATTGTCCACGCACATGGTGGGGACATCTACGCACAAAGCACAGGGCGCGATTATAAAAAGTTCCCTGGCAGTGAGTTTGTTTTGCGGTTGCCCCTCGTCACCCACACAGGGGATTCAAACGTTTCTAAGCGTTTGACTTCCACACTACCCACCACAACCCATGGATATGAGAACCGCTAAACGTGTCAGACCAGCTTTCAACTAACCAACGCCTGAGGGCGGTTGCTACCACACTGCTGACCCCATTCTTTTTGGGGTTAGCTCCAGTTTGGGGAAAGATCGCCCTGCAAACCGGCATTGATCCTTTCTCGGTAGCGGCAATCCGTACTATTGTTGCAGCAGCTATCTTATGGATTGTGTACCTGTTGTTCTTCCGTCAATACATTTTTGTCCACCCGGCTAACCTAAGTGGGTGTGTCATCATTGGGATCATCAACGGGATTGGTTCGCTATTCTTTTATAGTGGACTGGGGCTATTGGATGCCTCCCTAAGCCAACTCATCAATGGAACGTATCTGGCATTCGCCTTGTTGCTCATCCGCTTAGATGGCGAAAAGCTCAATCGGCGTGTGTGGTTTCAAGGGTTGTTCTCCGTGATCGGGTTGCTCATTCTGACGGGCTTTAGTGGGGGCTACATGAACCCCACAGGCGTGGGCTTGATGTTGGCGAATGCCTTGATGTTTGCTGGAACGATTGTCTTCAGTCAGTATGTCGTTTTTGAAATGCCCAGCCAAACCGCCACCCTCTATATTGTCAGCACGATGGCGGTTCTGGTGACGGTGGCATGGCTACCCGGAGCAAGTCGTGTTCCGCTTGAAACCTACCGAGTCGCCCTATCCCCCATCATCCTGTTGGGCATCACCACCGCTCTGGCGCGGTTGATGCTGTTTGCTGGGGTGAAGCTACTGGGCGGGTTTCAAACCGCCGTTACTGCTTTGGGCGAAATAGCAGTTGCGTTGTTGATGGCATTCTTCATCCTAGATGACCGCTTGACCCTCTTCCAATGGGTGGGGGTGGGGTTCATGGTTTTGAGCATTGGCATGGTGCGGGCAAATGACCTGACCAAACGGGGAATCAACCCCAACGCCTTGTTGGTGGCAAACCTTTCTAGCATGCAATTCCAGCGCATTGCCTTCCATAAGGCGTTTCTTTCTCAACATGCTCCCACTAATCCCGAAGATGAAATCATGGCAAACATCTCCCCAGAAGAAATGATTGCTATTCGTCGGATGATGGGGGTATCGGAAATGCCTGTTGATCCGTTCCCGATTATTGCTACCAAACAGGGATTGGATGAACACTCTGGGGGATACTCGGTTAACCTTGAAGAGTTTCTTAAGAACTACAATGAAGCCGAAGAAGAATCGCTTCCTGCTTAAGTTGCCCATCCCATGAAACCAATTCACCGACAGCATGGGCTTGCTTGCCTCGTGATGGTGATTGGCGTGGGAGCATGGCTTTTCCCCATGCTAGGGGTTTTCTCCACTGAGTTCATTGGTGATCCTTTTGGGGATGCCTATGAGTACGCCCATCATATCTGGTGGATTCATCACGCCCTCACCCACGCCCAAAACCCCTTCCATGTTGAAACCCTTGCCTATCCGAATGGGCTGGGGGGCGCGTGGTTGTGGGGCAATCCGTTCAATTTTGCCCCTGCTTGGATGTTCTTGTATGGGATGCCCTTGCCCACAGCGTACAACCTCTCCATTGTGTTTCACTTGGTATTGAATGGTTGCACCATGTATTGGTTAGGGTGGCGGTTGCTTGGGCATTTCCCCTCCGCGCTCTTGATGGGCATCGTCTTCATGTTGTATCCCACCACACAGGCGCATTTAATCGCCTCGCATGTGGGCTTGATTGCTCTATGGGGAGCAGTCTTATGGATGATCGCGCTAGAAAATACCACGACACGCTCACACCGTTGGGCATGGGTATGGGTTGCCCTGTCGTTGCCCTTAGCAATTGGCGGAAGCATTCAACATCTGATCTTCTTGGTTATCCCCTTTGGCGCAATATGGTTCATCAAGTCCCTACATGCGCGACAGGGGTGGGCAATTCGGCGCATGCTATTGGGTGGGGTGATTGGGCTAGGCTTGGCGATGGTGTTGATCGTCCCCATTCTCCTAGAGCGCACCACCACCCCTGCTAATCAAGAGCGCGGAGATGTGGCATATAGCACCGACCTACTGGCGTTTGTTGCCCCCTCGTTTTATAACCCACTGTTCAGCCAGTTGACCTATGCCCGCAATGTTTTGGGAGAGGTGAAGAATGTTGAGGGCACGGCTTATCTAGGAATTTTGGTGACGTGCTTGGCAGGGGTGGCATTATACCGTGTTCCGCCTGCGCGATGGTGGGGGGCAATCGTGGTGGTGGGAATGGTCTTGGCATTGGGGGTGTTTTTGAAGTGGAACGGCGAAGTCATCATCGTTGCCATAGATGGCATTTCCACTCCGCTTCTCCTGCCGTGGGGGTGGGTATCACGTCTGCCACTCCTCAACATCGTCCGCACGCCTGCTCGCTTCAACTTCTTGGTGGGGGCAGGCATGGCAGTCTTGGTGGGATATGGGGCGCGTGTGGTGTGGCATGGACTAGAACACTTGGGGCGTGGTCGTTGGTTGATTGGGTTCGCAGTGGCAATGCTTATTGCCTTTGAATATCAGGTGATGTGGCATAACCACTTCCCCAGCATCCCCACCATTCCGACGTTAGCGCGTGACATCTTCCTAGACCTACGCGATGACCCCGACATCCGCGCTGTATTCGATATTCCGTATGACCATTTGCTCGCCACCAAAGACGGGATGTTCTTGGTGACGGTGCATCACAAGCCTATGATCGGGGGGCAAATCACCCGTCGCACCCCCGTTTCGGCAACTGTCTTAGACCAATTACAATCTACGCTTTCGGTGGATTTGTTGCAACAATATGGCGCGGATGTGGTCATCTTGCATCGGCTATGGGCAACCCCAGAGCTAGAGGCACATGCCGTGCAAAGACTGGGCAACCCCCTGTATGAGGATGAACGTTTTATGGTTTGGCGCATCGAGAGGCAATGAGTTCATGAAGTTGATACGGTTGCATGTGTGGGCATATTTGTTTTTCGTTGCCATGACGCTTGTCCTGCTTGCGCCCATGTTGGGGCAGTTCAATACTCACCTCATCGGTGCTTATGAGAGTGACGCTTATGAGTATTCGCGCCATGTGTGGTGGTATACCTATGCGTTTCAAACAGGGCAAAATCCTTATTGGCAAAGTCTGCTGGCATATCCCGATGGCTTGCCAGCCAATTGGATGCTCACCAATCCGCTACAGGGCTTCCCTGCATGGTTATTCGCATGGGTGCTTCCCTTGCCAGCCGCCTTCAATTTGGTCATCATGTTGTGGCTCTCATTGAATGGGTGGGCAATGTTCTACTTTGTGCGACGTTTGTTGAACGGGACGCATGATCCAACGGTGAACAGTGCCCACGCCACCCCAGCCGCCCTGTTGGCAGGGACAGTATTCTTGTGGTATCCCAGCATTCAAGGGCATCTATTCGGTGCGCATGTGGGCATCATCTATTTGGCGTGTGTTCCCCTGTTGTTGGATCAAATCTATGCGTTACGATCACGCATGGATTGGCGCAATGTTGGTTGGGCGGTGTTCTTCTTTTGGCTATCGCTCCAAGCAATGACCACCCACCTAGTCTTCACCCTGTTTCCCATTTTCTTGGCATTCGCTTTCATGTTGCTCTATCGCCGTCAGTGGGGGTGGATGTGGCGGAGTGGCTTGGTGGTTGTGCTGGGTTTAGCGATCACGCTCATCTGGATCATCCCCTTGCTACGGGAGCAACTCACGTTTGAAACCGCCGTCAACCCCGGCGGAGTCGTGCGCTACAGCGCGGACTTACTCGCCATTGTCACGCCGTCCTTCTTCCATCCGCTTTGGGGACAATTGGAATATACGCACCGTGTGCTGGGCACAAACCTTGTCGAGGGTGTGGGATACTTGGGGATTGTGCCGTTGCTGTTGGTGATCGTGGGCTTGCCACGTCGTCGGGATCAGTGGTGGTTGGGCTTGGCGGTGCTGGCGTGGGTATTCTCATTGGGTCCCGTTTTGAAAATCTTTGACCAACCGCTCATGTTCAACATTGACCAATACCGTAGCGCGGTGGTGTTGCCCTTCGCGCTGGTCGCAAACTTGCCCATCATGGAAGAAATGCGTGCGCCCGGTCGCTTTGGGATTGTGGTTGGTTTCGCTATGGCAGTGATGGTGGGCTATGGGTTAGCAAGAATCTATGACACGCGCTTCTTGCGCCGTAGATGGATTCAGTACGTCTTGAGCGCAGGGCTACTGGTGGTGATCTATGCAGATTATCACCTATTCTGGCAAGATGGATTCCCTGCCATTGCTACTGTGACGGGAGACGTTCCCAGCGCGATTGCTGACTTGCGCGATGATGCTGACATCCGCGCGATCTTGAATATTCCCATCAATCATAATCTTGTTGCTAAAGAGGCAATGTTCATTCAAACTGCCCATCACAAGCCCATCATTGGGGGGCATGTCACCCGTGAAACGCCCGTCTCACAAGCAAAGCTAAACCTGTTGCAATCCACGCTTGATCTGAATCTGCTCGATGAAGCGGGGGTGGATGCGGTCATCCTACATAAAGATGATGCGCCCGATCTGCTAGAGTTTGTCACCGCACACTTAGGAAGCCCACGCTATGAAGATGAGCGGTTCGCGGTCTTTGATGTACCCGCACCATCCACAGCAACCACCTCCCTTGTGGCTTTGCCCGTGATCGCCGATGAACAGGCAACGATTCACCTTCACAGCACAATACCCCAATGGGTGACGCTCTCTGCTACTGTAGAGGGTGAACCTGTCCCGTTGATGCTCGCCCGTGAAGGCGTGCCCTTGTATATCCCCCATACAACAAACGCGCATGAATGGATGCTTCCGCTTGAGGTGGGTTATCAGACTTACCGCCTTGAACGTGCGACCCCCTGCGACCCCGTGCGTTTGAGCGTTCCATGCCCCACTTATCAAATAACAAGTGCCCAAGTTGAGCAGATTGCGTCTGCCCAAGTTTTCTCTACGCCCGTGAATATCGCGGATACGGTGATGCTACAGGGCGCAGCGGTACATTCCACAGAAACCGCCTTACACGTAGATTTGTGGTGGAAGGCAACCGCTCCCCTCACCAACGATCACATCCGTTTTGTCCACGTAGTGGATCAAGATGGGCAACAACTGGCAGGGTTAGACGCGCCTTTGGGAACGCTTCAAACAGGGCAATGGGTGGTTGAGAATCTGGTTTTTAACAACTTGGCAACATTTGATTCACTTGCCATTTACACGGGTTGGTATAATTATCCTACCCTAGAACGCCTGTCCATTCTGACTGCAGTCGAGGGACAAGCATCAAATTGGATTCAACTCGCTATCATCGAAGAAAGGTAAGTTATGGCTATTCAAGTGACTTGGGACAATCCTGAGAAAACAATTTTGCGCTGGGAATTTCAAAAGGGCTGGACGTTAGAAGAATTTTTCATCGCCACGCGAGAATCTGCCGACATGGTGGAACAAACCGATACCCCATTCTATTTGCTGGTGAATGGCAACGGGTATCCTGCGCCGAGTTTGCCGATGGCATCATTTCGCAGTGCTATTGCCAATACACACCCGCGCATGAAGCGCATGATTATCACGAGCTCTGACTTGTTCACCAAAGCAATTTTGGAATTGTTGAAGGAACAAGGATCAAAGGGGACGGAGAGCAGCCGTCTGGTCATGGTAGAGACCATTGAGGAAGCCTATACCATCATCAACCAAGACCAATAAACACACGGATTGATACACCATGAACGCTTCATCCCCATCTAAACCCACTTTGACTAAACCCGATGCCATGCCCTCCGATCATCTGGGTATCTTGATTGCCGCCGTCATGATGGTTTTGGTGGGGTGGTGGGGATTGTACGCACTGGTTACACAAACCATTCCGCGCGTTGGGCAACGCTGGTTATTCTTCGTCTTGCTAAATATGGCGGTGACGGGAACGTTCATTCCGTTGGTGCGGTACTTGAATGTGCGGTTCACCCCCGTTCATGCCGAGTTGCCGGCGGGCGGGGTGATTGTACGCCAAGCAATGTGGATTGGTGTATATGCGGTGTCGTGCGCATGGTTGCAAATTCCGCGCGTTCTCACCGTTTCCATCGCCTTCTTCTTAGCGTTGGTCTTCGTCGTCATCGAATTCTTCCTGCGTTTACGTGAATTACAGAATGAAGCCCAAGATGGCGCATGATCTGTTGCGCAGGTTGCCCCCGGTTGGACAGTTGCTAGAACATCCCAGCCTATCACCTGCTTTAGCACGATATGGGCATCAGGCAGTATTAGAGGTTGTTCGTTCCACCTTGAATCAACTACGCCAGCAAGTTTTAGCAGGCGAAACTCCTTCGCTGACTACCGATTCCATCCTAGCGAGCGTGCAAGATGCAATCACCCAACGCTTCATGCCAACGCTACGCACGGTCATCAACGCGACGGGTGTACTCATTCACACCAATCTAGGTCGTGCGCCCCTTGCTGAGTCTGCTTTGCATGCCATACAAGAGACGCTGAACGGATATAGCACCCTAGAGTTTGACCTAGAAGAAGGAGGGCGTGGCAGTCGTCGGGTGCATTGCGCCCAACTCTTGGCGCAACTCACCCACGCCGAAGCGGCTCTAGTGGTCAACAATTGCGCCGCGGCATTGCTCCTCACCTTGACAGCACTGGCGCATAATCGAGAAGTCGTGGTGAGTCGTGGGCAGTTGGTGGAGATCGGGGGAGGGTTTCGCATCCCTGATGTGATGACACAAGGAGGGGCACGCCTTGTTGAGGTGGGCACAACCAACAAGACGCGCCTTGCCGATTATGAACGCGCCCTCACGCCAGACACGGCAATGCTCCTGAAGGTGCATTCGTCCAACTTTCAACAACTCGGATTCGTTGAGACCACCCCACTACATGAGATGGTCAACCTTGCCCACGCCCGTCAGGTACTGGTGGTGGAAGATGTTGGCAGTGGGGCGTTGTTGGATACCGCGGATTATGGCTTAACCCCTGAACCAACCGTGCAGGCAAGCATTCAAGCTGGGGCAGATTTGGTACTCTTTAGCGGGGACAAACTGCTTGGAGGTCCCCAAGCCGGCATCATTGTGGGGCGTGCTGATCTCATTCACACCCTAGCAAAGCATCCGCTCATGCGGGCGTTGAGGGCGGACAAGATGACGTTGCAGGCTTTGGTTGCCACGCTGGAGCATTATCAACGTGGAGACGCTCACCTTCACATTCCCATTTGGTGGATGATGGGGCGTAAACTGGAGGAACTGGAGGCAATCGCCCAACGGTGGCAAACGCACTTGCCTCATGCTCAAGTCACGTCGGGATATTCCACTGTGGGAGGGGGATCGCTACCGGGAAGTCAGCTACCCACCGCTTTGTTATCCCTTGAAGTTGACCACCCCAGCCATCTCTTGCGCCAATTGCGCTGTGCTTCTGTTCCCATTATTGCGCGTGTAGCAGATGCGCGTGTATTGTTAGACCCACGCACCGTTTTTCCTGAACAAGAAACGCGCGTGTTACAGACCTTAAAAGACCTTTTGAATTAGGATCATAACAACATGAAACAAGATTTAGATCAGTTGATGGCAAAGCGTAACCTTGACGCTTTTGTGATTGTGAGTGATGAGAATTACAATCCCCTAGTGGATTACATGACCAACGGGGCGCGTGTGTTTGGGGGGTATGTGTTGAAGAAACGCGACCAACCTGCTGTGCTGTTCGTCAACCCGATGGAGATTGAAGAAGCGGCACATAGCGGGTTGCGCGTGGTGTCTTACAGCGACATTAACTACACCGAGCTATTGAATAACCGCCTAGCAGAATCAGATTTGCATGTGGAATTTTGGAAGCGGTTGCTAGGGTTAGCAGGCATCACAGGGGGGCGCGTTGGCATTTATGGGACGGCGGACTTGAATATCTACCTAGAGCTATTCCGCCTGTTTGACCAACAATTGATCGGGTTTGAGTTGGTGGGTGAAAGTGGCATGACGCTCTTTGATGAGGCGATGCTCACCAAAGATGCCGATGAGTTAGCGCGGATTCGCACGGTAGCACACAAGACCAATGAGGTGCTACAACTAACTTGGGATTGGATCGGCACACATCAGCAACAAGAGGATGGGCAGGTTATCAATGCGGAAGGCACACCCTTGACTATTGGCGCGGTCAAACAGTTTGTGCTACAGGCATTATTGGAGCGCGACCTAGAAGATACAGGGATGATCTTTGCGCAAGGGCGTGATGGGGCGTTCCCCCACAGTCGCGGTAACGATGCCGAAACGCTACGCACGGGGCAGGCGATTGTATTCGATTTATTCCCACGTGAGCGTGGGGGTGGGTATCATCATGATGTCACGCGCACGTGGTCAATCGGCTATGCCACGCCCGAAGTGCAAGCATTGTACGATACGGTGATGGAAGCGTTTGATCGCTCGTTAGAAATGACCCAAGCAGGACAATCGGCACAAGTGCCACAACTCACCGTGTTAGATTACTTTGAGTCATTGGGGCATCCAACCCGCCGTAGCCACGGAGACACCCATAACGGGTACGTTCATAGCTTGGGGCACGGGGTCGGTTTGAAGATTCATGAACGCCCTAGCCTAAGCCACTTCCGCGATGATGTGTTAGAGATGGGTAATGTTATCACGCTAGAGCCGGGCTTATACTACCCCGATCAAAACATGGGATGCCGTATTGAAGATATGGTGATGATTGATGACAGTGGTGCAGTGGTGACGCTAACCACATTCCATAAGCAACTGGTGCTTCCGCTACAGGGCTAGGTTA
>JBMOEO010000012.1:0-62647 GCA_049318945.1 Phototrophicaceae bacterium
GGCTTTCAAATTCGCGCTCAAAGCTCTCACCGTCATCGGTGGTGAACATGATCCAATTCAGGTGACTGAGCACGTCCCAGTTTTGACGCGCCTGCTCCCCCCACGCCATATCCGACCAGTGCCCCTTGACGATCTTGGATACATCCCCTTCGATCATCTCGCGGATGATGGGCAAAATACGTTTGCTGTTAGCAATGGCGTGTGCCACTTCAAGGTTACAAATCTCGCTCATCAACGAATGGCGCGAGACAACGAAGCAAAACACGTCCGCCTTTTCGATGCCCTCGTAAATCTCTTTTAAGAAGTCGATGCCTTTGGGGATGTCCTCAAAGTCAATCCATACGTCCTTGCTACGGTTTACTAACTGGGTGTGCAGACGTTTAACAAAGTCTGCATCTCGGCGAGAGTAGCTAATGAAAATGTCGCTCATGATGATAGCCCAACCCCATCGTATGCTTTACAGCCATGTAATAATGTACCATACAATGGGTTGGATGCCATAGACCGTGCGCAAGTTGTCGCACAAAATGCTAGGGTGGTGGGCGCACTATGCCCCTCATGCTACAAACTTGCTACAATGGGGGGACATCTAAGATAGCACGTTTTGAATATAAAGAAGGATTCCTATGCGTCGCTTGTTCCTTGAACTTTTGATCGTTGTGATGTGGCTCACCTTTGGTACAGTCGCATTCGCACAAACAACGGACATCCGCTATGGGTCATACACAGCTGGCTCATTAGATGCCAGCCGCGCCCAACAACTGTATAGCTTTTCCGCCACGCAAGGCGACCTCATCAGCGCGGAGGTGATCGCGCTTTCGGGTGGGTTAGACCCACGCATTTCACTCTTGAATGCCAACAATACCCCGCTCACGGTTAACCAAAATGATCCGTTCCAAGCTGGCTCACGCGATGCTCGCTTGACGTATCGCCTGCCAACCACCGCGAACTATTTGATCTTGGTGGAAGCAGAAGCCGCCTCCGCAGGACAATTCCTGCTCCGTTTGGAACAGGTCATCACCGCTGGAATTGTTCCCCTGTCAGCCGGCATCCCCCTTCAAATTGCGTTATCCTCCGCCACCCCCACGCAATTGTTCAGTGTGGATTCCCTCAACGGGGATCGCCTGACGTTGACGAGTGATGCGGTTGGGTTGGGCTATGTGGCAAACGTGCGCAACGCCAATGGCGAAACGTTGGGGGTGATAAACGGGGCAACGTTCCCCAGTTTTGAAATTGCCCTCGCCCCCAGCAGTGGGAGCTATGAAGTAGAAGTATCGTTGAGTGACCTCGCCTCACAGGGAGGGATCACGCTGTTGTTTGGGGTGGGGGGCACAAGTGCCAACGCTGCCGTCACTAGCACGCCAGATGCCCCCGTTGCCGAAACCACGCCCGCCGATGGTAGCACACCCCCTACAGAGGGCACGCCTGAAGCCAGCGCGGATGGTGGCTCTGCCTTGAACTTGCCTGCCAATCGGTGCGTTGCTGTGCCTGTTGGGGGAGGGGTGAACATTCGCAAGACACCCGATGTCAACGGGGAGCTAATCGGTTCAATCTTGCCCAACGAATATCGCTTTGTGGAAGGGACGAACAACACATGGTATAAGCTGGCAGGGGAAGCGTGGATTTCGTCTGGGGTGGTCAAGCTCGAAGGTCCGTGTAACCTCTTGCCCGTGATTACCACCACCAAATGAGCCAACCGCGCCTGCTGTTCGTCAGCAGTTATACCGAGCTAGGGGGGGGCGAAACCGCCACCCTCGCCCTAGCACAACACCTAACCGCATTTGAGCCGTTGTTGCTTGTCCCCCGTGAGGGCGCGTTTGCCCAACGGTGGCGCACGCATGGCTTTCATGCGGAAACGTGGGCATGGCGTGGGGTTAGCACGTGGTTTGTGCCCAGCCTGTGGGAACGCCTCCCGTTACATCATCACATGCTTGATCTCATTCGTGCCCATGACATTGAGTATGTGCATAGCGACTATCACAGCTTGCCGATGGTGGCGCGGGCGGCGCGGTTAGCAGGCATCCCCATCGTGTGGACGTGCATGGGTTGGTGGTTCAAGCCTCGCGCATGGCAACGCGACTTCTTCCGCAGTTTTGCGCTCACGTTTGCCCATTCGCACGCCATCAAGGAGGGCTTCTTGGGGGATCCGCCTTTCATGCCACCCGAACGGGTACAGGTGCTGTATCCGGGCGTGGATGCCACGCGCTTTCATCCCCAAGTAGACCGCCTCACCATCCGCCAGCAGATCGGGCTAGATGCCACGACCCCACTCATCGGCATGGTGGCACGCTTTCAAAGCGTCAAGGGGCATGATCTGTTCTTGCCGATTGCCCGTGCGGTGCTTGACCAACACCCCCACGCGCACTTTGTGCTGGCGGGAGAGAATACCCAAACCGCGCACGATTCCGCCTATAAGCGAGACATCCTGCAACAGATCGAACACGACCCACGTTTGCGAACGCGCGTGCATGTGTTGGGGCATCGGGATGATGTCGAGCGTGTGATTGGCGCGTGTGAAGTGGTGGTGTGCCCCTCGCGCTTTGAGAGCTTCGGCATGGTCAATGTCGAGGCGATGGCGTGTGGCAAGCCGATTGTCAGCACCCATCACGGCGCACCGCGTGAAGTGGTGGTCGAGGGGCAAACGGGTTACTTGGTCTCTCCATTTGAAACTGCACGCTTTGCCGAGCGTGTTTCCACCTTGCTGGCGGATGCAGACTTACGCGCACAGATGGGACATAACGGGCGCGAGCGCGTGCTACAACACTTTGAGGCACAGGCGGTTGCCCGTCAATTTGAAGCACAGTTGAGGTCATCAAGTGGTCAATAGGGCAAGTACCCCCTGCTATAGAAAGTTGTGTAAAATGAATGAAACTAATCCAACAAGGAGTTTACTCATGAAAAAAAGGTTTTTCTTTTGGAGTTTGTTCATGCTGTTCGGACTCATGTTCGCCAGCGTGGGCGCACAAACCGATGACTTCCCCTTTGAGATGGTCAACTATACATTAGAGAACGGGCTAGAAGTCACGATTGTACAAGACAGCACCGCGCCAGTGGTGGCGGTCAATGTGTGGTATCGCGTGGGTGGGGCAAATGACCCCGACGGGCGCAGTGGCTTTGCGCACTTGTTTGAACACATGATGTTTCAAGGCACGGCAAATCTGGACAAGGAACAATTCCTGCGCGCGATTGAGGACGCAGGGGGAGAACTAAACGCTTATACCTCCACTGACCAAACCGTCTATTACGAAACCGTCCCTGCGCATCAACTGCCCCTTGCGCTGTGGCTAGAGGCGGATCGCATGGCATCATTGGCGGTGACGCAAACCAACCTAGACAATCAACGCGCGGTGGTCATTCAGGAGTTTCAACAATCCTATGGGAACTCCCCCTATGGCGAAGCGTTGCTAGAGTTATTCACCCTACCCTTCACCTATCCCCCCTATCAAACCGCCCCTATCGGGAGCGTGGAAGATTTGAACATGGCGACGGTGGAAGAAATTACCACCTTCCATGAAACTTACTATGTGCCCAATAACGCTTCTTTAGCGGTGGTGGGTGATCTTGATCTGGAGCAAACGCGCGAGTTAATCGATCAATTCTTTGCGCCCATCCCACGCGGTGAAGAACCCCCAGCCCTAGAGGAATTTGTACCCCAGCCCCAAGCAGAAGCAGAAATCATCACCGTCAAGGATGATCTCATCAATATTCCCGCCGTCTTGATTGGCTATGAAACCATCCCCTACGCGCATCCCGACTACCCCGCCTTGAGCCTTGCCACCTACATCTTGAGCGTGGGCGATTCTAGCCGTATGGCACGCGAGATGGTGGATACGGGGATTGCTTTGGTGGCGGATACAGTCGTCTTGGATAACTTGGGTCCCAGCTTGTTCGGCGTGTTGCTCCTGCCCAACTTCAATACCACAGTAGAAGCGGTTGAAAGTGCTTATGATGAGCAAGTCGCACGCATGATTGCGGAAGGCGTGAGCGCGGACGAATTGGCGAAGGCGGTCAATCAAATTAGCAGTGGGGAAGTTTTTGCCCTAGAGAGCGTGTTTGCCCTTGCCGAAAGCGTACAAGCCGCCAACTTCTACTATGATGATCCCAACAATGTTTTCGCCAGCATTGACCGTTTTGAGCAAGTCACCTCTGCAGACATTCAGCGCGTGCTAGAGCAATACCTTGCCCCAGAAGCGCGACATGTGATCTATGTTGAACCGAGCCAAGAAGCAGGCGCAACCTATCCCGCGCCGTTTGTGGGGGCAACAGGCAACCCGAGCGATGATGAATTTGAGGTAGACTTCGCGCTGTCCTACACCGAAGCACCCACGCCCCTAGACATCAAAGCGTTTAACCTGCCACAAATCACCCAAGCCACGCTAGACAATGGCTTGCAAGTGGTGGTGATTGAGCATGATGACATCCCCGTTATCAGCTTGGATATGGTGATGAAGGGTGGCAGTACCCTCGTGGATGCTGACTTGGCTGGCATCGTAGGGATGACCGGGGGATTGTTGACGCGCGGAACAGAAACCCGCACGGCGCAAGAACTCGCTTCTGAGATCGAGCAGGTCGGCGGAAACTTGGGTGCATCCGCCAGCGACGATTACGTCACAGCAGGCATCTTCGCCCTCACTGAACATACCGAGTTAGCATTTGAGCTATTGAGTGATGTGGTGTTGCACGCCACCTTCCCGCAAGATGAAATTGATCTACAGCGCGATCAAATCCGTACCGCGCTCGAAGCCGAATTGAA
The DNA here is from genome assembly GCA_049318945.1 of Phototrophicaceae bacterium. Classification (GTDB taxonomy): domain Bacteria; phylum Chloroflexota; class Anaerolineae; order Aggregatilineales; family Phototrophicaceae; genus CAIRDJ01. The sequence goes on from JBMOEO010000012.1 coordinate 4,754, forward strand.
AGACCCCGAAGCGCAAGTGTCACGCCTGTTCAGCGAAAAGGTCTACCGCGATCACCCGTATGGGCAACAAGCAACGTTTGAGACGGTGGATGCCATCACCCGTGAAGACATCGTGGCGTTCTATGATGCGGTGCGCCACCCCGAAAACGCGCTCTTGGTGGTGGCAGGGGATGTCCGCTTTGATGAGATCATGCCATTGGTTGAAAGCGCGTTCGGCGGTTGGGTCGAAACTGACACGCCACCTGTGATTGAATACCCTGAGTTGGAGCCTGTCACAGGGGAGGACACCATCTACTTGGTCAACGTTCCCGGTGCCACCCAAGCACAACTGCGCATTGGCAACTTGGGGCTATACGGAACGGATCCACAACGCTATCAGGTGAGCGTGATGAACTCGATTTTGGGGAGTGGCTTCCCATCACGCTTGATGCAAAACCTGCGTGAGGACAAAGGCTACACCTATGGAATCGGAAGCGGATTCACCTACCCATCCAACCGTGGCACCTTCCGCATTTCAACCTCCGTCAACGCAGGAGCAACAGCTAACGCCATCCGTGAAATCTTCTACGAAGTGGAACGCTTGCGCACCGAGCCAGTGAGTGAGGCGGAATTGGTGGGCGTGCGTGACGGCATGGTTGGGCGGTACGCGCTCCAGTTGGAAACCTACCAAGACTTTGTAAACCAACTCGCCAGCTTCTGGGTGCGTGGGATTGACTTTGACGAGATTCGCGCCTACCCCGAATTGATCGGCAGTGTCTCGGTTGAGGACATTCAACAGTCCGCACAAGAAGCCATTCCGTCTGATTTTGTGGTGGTGGTGGCAGGAGATGCCAGCATCCTCTTGAGTCAGCTAGAAGAGTTGGGCACGGTAGAAGTCATCGAGCTAGAACAATAAACTATTTCTATCCCCCCATCACACATACTGATGGGGGGATAATGCGCTTACAATCCTGCCAGCTGATCGGCGTAGCCGGTCAGTTCGGCGTAGCCATATCCGCTCACATCCCCTTCAATGCGTACCGCGCCTTCCCAGTAGGTTGGGGTGGTCAATAATTCTTGATCTTTGAGCAACGGGGTGACGGTGAAAATTAGGTCTTCCTCGCGCCCCAGCGTTTCGGCATCGAGGGTGAATTGCCAGCCAGAGGGATAAACCGCCCCACTGTGTGGGCTAGTCCAAGTGTCTAACGGAACAATCTCGAATGTTTCAAGCGGTAGGTAGATGGATTCGCCATTCGGCAAGACATAGCGTCCGCCGTAGGAATTGTCTTCGCGCCCGTCGGCATAGCGAATTTTGCCCAGCATGAGTTCTGTTTCATCGTCGAAGATCAAGCCAAACCAATCCCAGCCTTGCGCCCCATCCTCTAAGACACTGGTACTCCATTCACGATCCATCCACGTCCAACCCTGCACGCGATGGGTGACATCCCCAATGGTGAGCGTGCCTTGCGTTTGTTGGCGCGTCACGCTGTAATAGTAGCTGGCGTTGTCGGGGCTACCCCCTTTTTTGCTCACGCCGTTATCCCCCTGTAGGACAGGTGCCTTGAGCGAGTTCAAAGTCAGGTCAAGGGTGATGTTCTCATTCGGGATGGTGGCGTTCAAGCGAACTTCGGTGGCATCGGGGTTTTGCCCTTCCACCTGCCAATCTTCAATCCACACGCGATAGCTTGGGTCAATCGTCGCCCCTGCCAAACCCATTGCCCCACGGCTCAAGCGTTCATCATGGTAGAAGTTTTCGCGGGTGACATCGCTCACGGTGAAGTGTGCGGAATAGTATTGGCGAGTGCGCCATTCTGAATCGGCGGTGGGTTCGGTAGGAACGATTGCCCGACGAAAAACGGTGAACTGAAAGCCAAAGCGTTCGCCTTGTTCGTTCTCTAGGTTGCCGGTGTAGTACCACCACTCGGTGAGAAAATCCGAATGGGGGGCATGATCGGCAGGGAATGACCACGCATAATTCAGGTCATTGGCAATTGGATAGCCTGAATAGTCCATGTTTGGATCTAACAAGACCGCGCTTGCCGTGATGGTTTCTGCGCCACCGACTTCTAGTAACCCAAATCCAACGCCCACAATCAGGACTGCCACGCCCAGTAAAGCTATAATTTTCCACATTCTTCACAATCCTCATGGATTTTCTTTGTGCTAACCTTCACAATAGTAGCATCCAAGCATGAGTCCTAGATAAATCTTCCCATTGATCGTTGTTAATGCACACCGTATGAGACCAATAACTTTGATTCGCTCCATTTCGTTGGGTGCGTGGGCAAGCCTGCTGGTGATGTTGAGCGCGTGCCAAGCCACGCCACCCATCACTACGCTACAAATCACCGTCCCCAGCTTTGACCAAGACGCGCCGATCTATACCGCCACCTATACTGTCTCGCCAACGTTCACGCTTTCTCCCACAATGACGAGTACATCCACCCCCACACACACGGCAACTTTCACCCCCACCATCACCGCCACTGCGACGGCAACCGCCACCCACACCCCAAGCCCGTTGCCCACCGTTGCACTCCACACGCTCACCCCCGTTAGCCCGTTGGGCTTGCACCCTGCCACCACCATTGAGGATGCACCCTTGCCCGCACCCAGCGGTTGGAGTTGTGGCAACGTCCCATGTGAGGCGGATTTAGCTGGGCACGCGCGACGCATTGGCGTTCCTAGCGGTTTTGAGGTGGAACATGTCGGGAGGTTTAACGCGCAAGTGCAACAGATCACGTATGGGCGCGATGGGTTACTTTACGCCACCGCCCTCACAGACGGCATTGCACAGGGGGCAATCCTCACGCTCAACCCACAAGATGGCGCGGTAAGCGTATATAGCGAGGGCATGATGAATCCGTTAGGGCTGGCGTTCCAACCCGATACAGACGTGCTGTATGTTTCAGCACGTGCCAGCCGCACACAGGGGGGCATGCTCTACCGCATCCCCGAAGGTGGGGGCACTCCTGAAACCGTCTTAGATACATTGCCGTGTTGCTGGCGCGAGGTAGACAATCAAGTGAATGGTATGGTCTTTGGCATGGACGGTTACTTGTATGTCGGCGTGAGTGCCCTCAGCGATCATGGCGAAGCGGACAACCCCACCGATGCACAGCCCTTCCAAGAGCCACAACAGCTAGAAGCAACCATCCTACAAATTGACCCACACACCCAGACGATAGGGATTTATGCGAAGGGGATTCGTCACCCGTTTGATTTGGACTTCGATAGCCGCGGGCGGTTTTATGCCACCGACAGCGGAACAGTGGAAGGGATTGGCGACCGTCTCTTGCGCTTAGAAGTGGGGGCACACTATCGCTTCCCCTACTATGGGTTGCTTGGTTGTAGCAACTGCCCCCCTCCACGCGCTGACCTGACCTACTCGGATGGCATGTGGTCATTCCCAGCCTATACGCTCCCACGTGGGATTGCCGTCTACAAAGGGTTAAATTTTCCGCAAAACCTATTCAACAATGTCTTTGTGGCATTGTGGAACGACAACGGCAACGGGCAACGAGTGGTGCGCTTTGACCCAGCAAGCCTCCCCACCGATGCGGTGGCGTTGGCAAGCTATCAACCGCAACCTTTTGTGACGGGACTCTTGCGCCCGGTGGACGTAATCGTCTCGCCTAGCGGAACGCTGGTAGTGGCAGACTCCATCTACGGAGACATCTGGGAGGTGCGCTATCGTGCAGAATAGCGCACCCGTTTTAGTATGCCAACAAGCGCATCGGGCGCAACAGCATGCGTCCGTTTTCGTGTGTATTGGGGTTGGCAATCGCCTCCCCATCCCACCATTGGTATACCGTCAAGTAAAGTTGTAAGTCGCTCAACATATATTTGAGCGAGACATCCGACGGGATGGAAAGCACGCGCTCATCCACATAGAACGTGTTCGGAAGCCATGTGCTGGTTTCGCCACGCTGTGGGGTGGGAACGTTCGCTTGTAAGGCAATCGGTTGGGGTGCCCCATCCAAGCTGATGATGGCGGGTTGGGTGATCTCGGTTGCAATGTGAAGCGCGGTTGAATAATCCGCCGTGAGCGGTTCATCCACCGACCACCACAAGCGAATGCGGATGCTTTCGCCCTCTCGGCGAACCAACACCCCATCATTGACTTGGTTGTTCAACAATGGATCAATGATCTCATAGCCATGAAAGCGTAACCCGTTGGTATAGCGAATCCCTGTTGGGTTGGGGGGGGCAACGTACAATTGAAAGAGGAAAGTTGGTGGACCGACAAACACGCTCGGCAAGCGTCCATCTTGCACGGCTTGCAACTGACGCGCCTCCACGCCATTCTGATTGTGGAAGAACCACACGCGCCGATGGTTGGCAGGATCATCCGTGAGGGTTAACCCACCGTTGGGGAAGTAGGTCATTTGGTAGTAATCCCATTCCTCTGGATAGCCACAGAACGGGCGTTCGTGTTCGGCGTTTCCCTTGCACCGCTCATCCAAAACCAAGACATCCCCACTTTGCCACTGTTGCGCCAAAACCGTGAAGGCATCCTCAAAGTGGGTGGGCAATTCCCCCAACCCATAGAAGAATTGTCCTTCGGGAATATGCACAAACATCACCCCCACACAGAACGCGCCCAACCCCACCTGAAGCACGCGCGGAGCAAATGACCACCCATAGCCAATCAAGAGGGCAAATGCCAGACTGATCCCCCACCAATAGCGCGACTCCGCAAAGCCCATCCCCGTGCCCAATGTGGCAATGAAGAGGGGCATCCCTGCCACCAACGCGATGAGCGTTAGCGTGGTGGGGGTCGGCTTGCGTTCTTTCCAAACTGCCCACCCAACGGCTAGGATCAAGATCAGCATCCACACGGGGGCGGCATGCCCAAAGAAGGCAACATAGCGAAACCACCAATAACCAAGCAATCCATCCCCAGCCGGATTCAGTGGAACATCGGGGGAGACATTGGCGCGGTTGAGGGCATAGCTTGTTCCGAATAAGTCTAACAATTGGGGCAGGGCAAACAGCCCAGCCAGTCCGCCAATGGGCAACCATGCCCACCATCGGCGGGGGAAGTTGACCAGCAAAATCACCCCCATCACAGCAAAGGCGACGGGAGCGGTGTAGGCGGTGTAGAACATCAACGCCAATAAGGCGGCGAAACCAACCCCCTCCCTCCAGCGCAACCCTGAAAAGTATCGCCATCCGCACCAAAACGCCAATGGATACAGGGCGAAACTTAGCGCATAGGGGCGAAGCGAGGTACTCAAGAAGACATTCAAACCCAACGCAGAAAAAGCGAGCATGCTGGGCAAGGCGGCATGAGGGGAGAATAGCGTCCGTGCCAGCAGATAGACCCCGGCGTTGGCAATGAGGAAGAACAATACACCCGTGTAACGCAACAAGAACGGATTCATTCCGATGAGTTGTCGCCATCCGCTTAGAAACAGAAAATAGAGGGGGGGCCAATCCGGGGGTTGTGCGGCGATGATTTGTGCAGGCGTGCCCAACGCGCTAGAGATGGAGCGTACCTCATCATGGTTGAAGCGTGCTAAGTCCGCGCTACGCCCCCGACTGATGGCGATCAGCAACAGGCACACCACCGCCCACCACAAGAACGCCTGTCGGTTAGCGACGGAAGGTTGGCGCAATCCAGACTCCCCAAACACCCACGATAATTCCGATCACCACCCCGCCCAGGTTGGAAGTCAACGGATTGTAATTTCCAAAGACCCATTCCAACGTGGTAAACATCAACACACACAAGACCACCGTAATGCTAAATTCCACCCAACTCTTCATGATTTTTCCTTTCTAACACCTTAACAACATTTTAAGGGAATGCTAAAGTCTTGACTATGCTATTCGTTCGTGAGTTTTTCTGTTATACTATTTCCGCTCAAATGACACATCGCTTATAGGCAACCAGATGATTGACGTAAATCAACTCCGTAAAGGAACAACTTTCACCTATGATGGTGAATTGTATAAAGTATTGGACTATCGCCACCAAAAACCAGGGCGCGGTAAAGCAACGATTCGTGTATCCATTCGCAATCTTCGCAGTGGCTCGATCACCGAAAAGACCTTCAATTCTGGTGAACGGGTAGAAGATATTAAGATGGAAAGTCGTGATGTAGAGTATCTCTATGATGATGGTGAGTTTTTGGTTTTCATGGACACAACAACCTATGAACAACCCCAAGCAAACCGCGAAGTTTTTGCGGACGCGCTTCCTTACCTCAAGGAAAACCTTCCGCTCAAGCTGTTGGAATTTGAAGGAGAACTCATCGACTACACCTTGCCCATCAACGTGGATTACAAGGTAATTGAGGCGGAGATGGCAATCGCGGGGGATACCGCCAACAACCCCAGCAAGAAAGTCACCATCGAAACTGGCTTGTCCGTTAGTGTGCCGATGTTCGTCAACGCCGGAGATACCATCCGCGTCAAGACTGAAGACGGCTCTTACGTCACGCGCGTTTAGCCAAGTGGTTGCACAGGTGGATTCATCTGTGCAATCCCCCCCATATCATGCGCGAACACTTTCTCTTAGATCCATCCATCACCTTTTTGAATCATGGCTCATTTGGAGCATGCCCGCGTGTGGTCTTTGAAGCCTATCAACGCTGGCAACTTGAACTGGAGCGTGAGCCTGTCGCGTTTTATCAGCGACGTGCTAACGATCTGCTGGATGCCACGTGTGAGCGCGTGGCACGCTTCCTTGCCACCCCACCCGAAACGCTGATCTTTGTCCCCAATGCCACCGTTGGGGTGAACACCGTCGCCCATTCCCTAGAGCTACAAGAGGGGGATGAGGTACTCATGAGCGATCATGAGTATGGGGCAATGGTGGAAACATGGCGACGCGCTTGTGCGCGACAGGGCGCACACCTCATTCAACAACCGATCGCGCTCCCGTTTGAGCCTGCTGCTTTTGTGGAGCAAATGTGGGCGGGGGTGACGGAACGCACGCGCGTTCTGTTCATCAGCCATCTCACCTCACCCACCGCGCTGATCTTCCCCATACAAGCGTTGTGCCAGCGTGCCCGTGAGCATGGCATCCTCACGGTGGTGGATGGCGCACACGCGCCCGGTCACATTCCGCTTAACCTTGACGCGCTCGGTGCAGATTTTTACACAGGGAACTTTCATAAGTGGGTGGGGGCACCCAAGAGCGCAGGCTTCTTGTTCATCCGTCCAGAGCATCATGACCGCCTCAAGCCTTTGATTGTCAGTTGGGGTTGGACGCGCGAGGGGAGCATCTTAGAGAAGACGCGCTGGCAAGGCACGCAAGACCTCTCCGCTTATTTGACCGTGCCCACCGCCCTAGACTTTTGGGAGGTAGCCGACCATCAACGCCAGCGTGAATCCTGCCACATGCTGGCGATAGAGGCACGCGACACGCTCAACGGGCTATTTGACCACACACCCCTATCCCCACCCGATAGCATCGGGCAACTGTTCGTGTGTGCCCTTCCCCCTTGCCACGCTCCCACTTTACAAGATGCTCTCTACCATCAACACCGCATCGAAGTTCCCATCATTGACTGGCACGGGAAACAGTTCGTGCGCGTTTCCATTCATGTTTACAACACGCAACAAGACATTGTGCGCCTGCAAGACGCGCTGGCTTCATTCTTTATGGGGTAAGCCTACCCATAAAAAAACACGCACTCGTTAGGGTGCGTGTTCTCTCTTACATGTACACGGAAAACTTCATCGCGTGGGTTTAGCCACCAATGAGAATCTTCACTTCTTCCCATGCGTCGTTATAGTCTTGTTCTACGTCTGGGCGTTCTGCAATGGTGAAGAGCGTCGCCATTTGTTCAGCAGAAGGATAGACGTTGGGATCATTGAGCAACACTTCGTCAATCAAGCCCAATTCAAGCGCAGCCGCGTTAGGCGTGCTGAAAGAGGTAGCATTGCTGATGTCTGCCCCAACTTGTGGGTGCAAGATGTAGTCTATGAAAGCGTGAGCTAGTTCAGGATTGGGCGCGTCATTGAGGATTGCCATGTTATCCGTCCACAGTGAACTTCCTTCAGCAGGGAGGGCATAGGCATAATCATCACATTCACAATCAAAAATGACTTGGTAGATGTCCCCATGATACTCAATGGCAGCATCCACTTCGCCTTGTGCCAACAATTCTTGTCCGTCGTCCTGTGCAATGGCAACGACGTTTCCGCTGTTGTCAATCAAGTATTGGGCGGCTTCTTGGATTTCGTCGGGATTGTTGGTGTTGGGATCATAACCAAGCATGGTTAGCGCAATTGCCAACATATTGCGTGAGTCTTCTACCCAAGAGACTTTACCGTCATGGGCGAATACATCGTTCCAGCTGGCGATGCCATCGGGGAAGGCTTCCGTGCGATAGCCTACGGCGATTGTTCCCCATTGGTAGGGCAGAGAATATGCGTTACCCGGATCAAAAGCAACATCAATGAAGCGGGGGGCAACATTGGCAATGTTGGGGATTTTGCTATGGTCAAGTTCCAACAGCATGTCTTCGCTAATCATGATGGCAATCATGTAATCGCTAGGGACTACAATGTCGAACCCTTGATTACCTTGGCTCACGCGAGAAAGCATCGCCTCATTACTTTCAAAGATGCTATATTCAACGGTGACACCACATGCCGCTTCAAAGTTGGGGATGGTATCATCAGCAAGGTAAGTAGACCAGTTGAACACGCTCAAAGTCTGTCCTTCAAAACCTTCTGGGCACACCCAAGGTTCAATGTCTTGTGCCATTGTCGGGACGACAACCGCAACTGAGAGGACGAGAATGAGTACGAAGAGGATTGCTTTTTGCATAGGTCGTGAACTCCTTCTTGGTATAATTTAGATGTAATATGGAAGTTGGTATCCGCAACCTTGAGAATACCTTAGGGGTTTGTTGGGGTGGATCGGATATGAGCATAGTCTAACGCAAATTACCCAAGATGACCAATGTTTTCTATGGGAATACGTAAAATTTTTAGGGCATTTCGGCAATAAGGTAGAAAAGTTTTATGCGAATTAAACATATCACCTTGCACACTATCGCGCTTAAACACCAGCAGGTTTTCTATCATGAGGTATTGGGCTTCCCGTTAGTCCACACCGACGCAGAATCCTTCACCCTACAAGCGGGGGATTCCACCTTGACCTTTCGCAAATCCCACGACGGCGCACACATCCACCACTTCGCCTTCAATATCCCCGCCACACAATTTGAAGAGGCAATTGAATGGGCATTGGAACGAGTGGACTTGCTCCCCTATCAGGGGCAATCCTATCTGGATTTCTCGGAATCCTCATGGGATGCACGTGCCATTTATTTTTATGATGTGGGCGGAAACATTGTCGAATTCATCGGGCGCAAGCGATACATCCCCCACAATATCCCCTCACAGTTTTCAGTGGCGAGCGTGCAATGCCTGAGTGAGATTGGGCTTGCCTCCCCTAACATGCCCATGATGCGCCAAGAATTGCGCCAACGTTTGGGGCTGGAAGTGTTCGGATATAACCATGATGAATTTACCGCCATTGGTGGGGATGAGGGCTTGTTGATCTTGGTGGCAGAAGGGCGCGTGTGGTTGCCCACCGCCCATTCGGTCAGTGGGCTATACCCTATTGCGTTGGAGCTAGTGGGGCAAACCGCACAAGACTTCACCCTAGACGGGTTGCCCTATGCGTTCCACGTGTGTACCGAGTGAGCCGCAACGGGCGATCACTCGTAGAGGTTCACGTGTTCTAACTCGCGCGAGCGACGCTCCACAAAATCAGCGAGGGCATCTTGCATGGTTACATCCATCGGCGGTTGCTCATACGACTCTAAAACGGTGTGCCATAACTTATGGGCGCGTTGAATGCTATCTTCCTCCCCCATCGCTTGCCACGTCCCCAAGTTGCGACGATCCGCCAAGAAGCTGGGATAGAAGGCGGTTTCAAATCGCTCTTGGGTGTGCAACGTCCCCAGATGATGCCCAGCCGGTCCCACTTCGTGGATTTCATTCAGGGCGAAAACATCTCCATCCCAACTGACACCCTGCAAGAAGTGTTGCATCATGGCGAGGTTCTCCACATCGGTGATGTATTTCTCATACGAGATCGTCAAGCCGGACTCTAACCACCCTGCCGAGTGAATCACCAAGTTGGTATGTGCCAACACACAGGGCCACAACGCCCATAACGATTCCCCCATTGCTTGGGTATCAGGGACGTTAGCCGTATTCAACGAACCACTTCCGCGATAGGGCAAGCGATAGTGGCGTGCCAACTGTGCGCCCATCAATAATGCCCATGCGCCCTCTGGCGTGCCAAACGAAGGCGCACCGCTCTTCATGTCCACATTGGTGACGAAGCCCCCATAGATGGCTGGTGCGCCCGCCCGCACAATTTGCAAGAGCGCGATGCCGGCAAGTGCCTCAGCATTTTGTTGGGCAACCGCCGCCAAAATGGTGATCGGACTCATGGCACCGGCAAGGATGAAAGGGGTGATGGTGGAAAACTGTCCATGTCGCGCGTAGGTTATCATCCCGCCAATCATGCGCTCATCATAGACCAACGGGCTATTGACGTTGATATTCCCCCCAATCACCGCGCCTAGTTCGGGTTGCAAATCCTCCCCAAAAACAATCTTCGCCATCTCGATGCCATCGCCAGCGATGATGCGCCCGTGTGATGTCCCCAGCAAGGGCTTATCGGAGTGGGTATAGCTCATGGCTTGGTCAACCAAGTGCTTACGATGGACGGGGACATCGTGCATGACCACACTTTGCACGGGGGCAAAGTCAATCACATTGGTCATTTGAATGAGTTTGACCAATTCAAGCGCGTCTGCAGATTGACCGGGGCGATGCCCACGCACGAGATCACGCACGAAAACCATGCCCGCGCTTGGGAAGAAGTTAATCGCGTTGCTACCGATTAGGCGTGAGCGTTGTGGGTTGCGTGCGCGGACGGTGAAACTCTGCGGTGCTTTGGCAACCCATTCCATCAATAATCCACGATCAATCCACACGTGTTGAGTGGCATGATCGACTTTTGCGCCGACTTGTTCCCACAGCGAAAGTGCCTCCGCATCCTGAAAGCGAATGCCCGTATGTTCTAGGATGTGCATAGAGGCTTCATGGATTTGTTGAACTTGTTCGGGGGTGAGGATTTCTAGTGGGCGATAAGGGTTATACAGTTGGCGAGATGGGAGCGAAAAGAACGAAGACTTGCTACGCGCTTGTTTATCAATCGTGCGTTCGCGGCGGTGGGGGCGGTTCATGTAAGGGTATCCTTCAAAAAAGTCTATTGTTTAGAGCGATGAAAGATAGTGTAACTGAACACATCCATCTGGATAAGGGGTGCAGGCTTGCAAGGTTAGGGTGTGGGTGGGCATGGCGTGTGGCTCGCTGGCAACTCACTTCAGATCATTGATGTCCGTCAGCCCATAGCGCAGACCGAGCAGTGCCGCTTGTGTCCGATCCGATACATCCAGTTTGGAAAACAGCGCACTGATGTAGTTCCGCACCGTGCCTTCAGAGAGGTGAATCGTCTGAGCGATTTCTGTGTTGGTGTAACCACGTGAGATCAAGCGGAGGATTTCGACCTCGCGTTCATTCAGGATGCTCAATAGCTGGGTATTGGGGAGCGGTGTCCGTTGGGCTGCATGGTCAAACAGTTTGCGTGCAACCTTCGGGTCAATGTGGGTATCTCCGGCGACTGTACCACGGATAGCGTTGAACAGTTCAACATGGGGGATGTCTTTCAACAGAAACCCGTCCGCATTACTGCGAATCGCATCAAATAACCAATCCTCGTCTCCATAGGTGGTCAGGATCAAGACCTTGACTGACGGGAATCGTTGCTTGATGATTTCAGTCGCTTTCACACCGTTCATGATGGGCATCTTCAAATCCATCAGCACCAGATCGGGTTGTATCTCCGCGACCCTATCGACTGCCTGTGCGCCATCAGCAGCAGTCATCACGGTGAAATCTTCCTGCGATTCGAGTATCAATCTAAGTCCTTCAGCGATAATGTCTTGATCGTCACAGATTAGAATTTTCATCATGTTCCCTATTTAACAACATTTCGACTTGTGTGCCCTGCGCAATCTGGCTAGAAAACTTGAGTTTTGCACCAATCATAGAGGCGCGTTCTCGCATCCCCTGAACACCGAAGTGAGCATTTACATCAACAGTTGAGGGATCAAAGCCCGTTCCATCATCTTTAATTATCAACCGAAGTGCCTCGCCTATCTCATCAATTTTTATCATAATTTCCTGTGCATGCGCATGTTGTGCGCTGTTGAGCAAGGCTTCTTGCGCAACACGATAGATAACGTGTTCCTGCTCTTGAGTGAGCCATAACACTTCATCTGCCGTTTCAATCGTGGTGTTGACGTTGTAACGGGACTGGATGGATTCCGCCAGCAAAGCAATCGACGCTACCAGACCAACGCTTTCTAGGGGTTCAGCACGGAGTGCTTGCAGGGCACGGCGCGTATCCCGCAACCCGTTGCGCATGGTTACTGCAGATTCTTGTACGAGTTGCCTCGCACGTTCTGGTTGCGTTTGCCAGATGACCTGCACCGCTTCGAGTTGAACAGTGCTTGCTGCTAGGGTGTGCGCCAATGTGTCGTGCAATTCACGGGCGAGGCGGTTGCGCTCTTGGCTGGTGATGAGATGTTCGCGTGTCGTTGCGTAATCACGCAGGCGAGCATTGGCATCGCGCAAAGCCTGAGCTTGCATGCGTTGCACCCTCACAAGATGATTAACCATCAACCCCACCAGCATCAAGATAATCACGCGGAATACAATCAAGCTCATTGCCATAATCAAATGAATACCATTTAAGGGGAGAAATAGGGCACTTAAGGCAATGTCGAGGATACTTGTAACCAAGCAGAACTGAACGACTTTTTTCCGTGTGTAACGCCAACTCACGATCAAGAGTGGAATGAGCAATCCGAGTAGGGTATGGGCGATGTTGCTCAACACCACAAAGTTGACAACCTGTTCAACGCGATCCTGAAGTAGCACAGGTATGGGCGTAACAAAGAAGAGGTACATGGTGTAGTTGCTGATGAGCAGTGGCATAAGCCCAGCCCACAGTAACGCGATCGGCATGTAGCGATTACCGAGAATGCGTTGTAGCGGATCAACTGAGAGATAAATCGCCAATACCAGTGCCTCGAAAACCGCCAAGAGCCTGCCAGGATTGGGTTCATCGAGTGTTGTAGAAAACACCAGATAGAAGATCAATGCCATCACAAAACGACTGATCGTTGCAATGCGAAAAATCATCAGCAAATTGTCCATAGATAGCGTGTTGGTTTCGTTGAGGTCAACTGCCATCATCTTACTTTCCAGTAGTATTTTCCTAGATCAAGCATGTCGCCTCTTATCATAGCAGGTTGTCCTAATCACCTGCTATCCAAACCAACCGATCCATTACCCTCAATGATGATACCCGTCTAAGTTAGTGATGCTAGTCAACAACGATTGTGACTTGAGTCATGTTGGTGCATGACACGGGTCATGATAGTGCATGACGCGCGACAATCGTTTGCAAGGTGAAACCGTGTTTTAATGAGTGGTGCAAAACATAATCACACAAAGATGAAAGGTATATAAATTATATGAAGATGAGTAGAACATGGCTCATTGTAGGTGGTGTAGTGATAGGCGTTGTTGCGCTTATTGTTGCCTTCTTGCCACAGATTCTAAATATGATTGGACTTCATCCCCATTATGAACGTGCGGAATATAATCTCGCAGGGAAGAAGGCACTCATTGTCGCTACCAATCACGATACATTGGGCGACCCAGCAGACGGAGTGGCAACGGGTGTCTATGGATCAGAATTGACCATCGCCTATTACGATTTTCTGGATGCCGATATGACGGTTGATATTGCCAGCATCGAAGGGGGTGTCATTCCTTTTGAACCCGTCAGTATGCGCTGGCCCCTTGCTACCCCTTCCGACTATCGTTATCTGTCTGATGCAGACGCACAGAACAAAACAACTAACTCATTGCGCATCGACGATGTTGATTTCCTCGCATACGACATCATCTTTATGTCGGGTGGTTGGGGGGCAGCTTATGACTTGGGCACCAGTGCAGTTCTCGGTGAAAAAGTCTCACAGGCACATGCGGCAAATATCTTGTTGGGGTCAGTATGTCATGGTGCGCTTGGCTTCTTGATGGCAGTAGATACCGATGGTAGCCCACTTGTCGAAGGACGCACGATGACCGGTGTCACCGATAAACAGGTTAAGGAACTTCGCATCGACATCACGCCACAACATCCTGAAACTGAACTGCGTGCGCTGGGTGCCAACTTTGTCAGCGATACCGCGTTCCGCGACTTTTTCGCAACCTATGTTGCTGTTGATGGCAACATCGTCACCGGACAAAACCAGAATTCATCTGGCGAAACGGCTCAGAAATTGTTGAGCATGTTGTCAGAACAAAGTTAACCATATCTATTTACTAAGGAGAAAATCATGACCGATGCAAAACGGCAGAATGATGTAGCAAAACCAGAAGAGCAATCTAATAAGGACACCCAGTCTAAGGGGTTATCTCGTAGGGATTTTCTAGTTGGAGCTGGGCTGGGTGCCAGCGCACTCGCCGTTGCGGGTGGAACGTACTTTGTGAATAACCTGCCCGATCCCGCTATCGAAACACTTATCAATAGTGCAGTAAAGCCCAACAGAAATGGATACCTTTTGGAAGATGATGCTCTGTACGTTATCACCACCGGCACAGGTGCTCCACTACCCGACCCATTGCGCGTCGGTCCTCAAGCCGTCGTCATCGCAGGGGATCAGTTTCTCGTTTTTGATGCTGGTCCCGGCAGTACCCGTCAGCTCTCGCTAACGGGGTTGAATCTTAGCTCAATCAATGCGCTCTTCCTCACCCATTATCACTCAGACCATATCAATGATCTAGGCGAGTTGATGCTCCAACACTGGACAACTGCAGGTACCACCGAGCCATTGCAGATCTATGGACCCACCGGAGTCGAAGAGGTTGTAGGCGGATTTTTGGCGGCATATCGACTAGATCGCGGTTATCGCATTGACCATCATGGTGCTGATGTCATGCCTCCTACAGGATTTGGTGGCGTAGCACACACCTTCGACCTCGGCACTGATCTCATGTCCAGCGATGTGGTGTACGAAGCAGGCGATGTACAGGTGATTGCCTTCAATGTGGATCATCCCCCAGTAGTTCCAGCAGTTGGCTTCCGCGTGAATTACAAAGGCAGAAGTGTCATGATTACCGGCGACACGATTTACTCCGATAGTCTCATTCATCACGCGATGGGTGCTGATTTGATGGTTAGTGATTCGTTGAATCACAAGATGTCACAATGGGTAGCGGATGCAGGAGCCGATACCGACAACAACCTCAAAAGCGTTGCGGAAGACATCCAAGAATCTCATATCCGCCCAGAAGAAGCAGCACGTGTTGCCAAAGAAGCTGGGGTCAAGAAGTTGCTCATTACCCACGTTCTGCCCCCAGTACCAGAGTTGCTTATCAATCCCTTCCTACGGGATGCACGAGCCGTCTTCAATGGTGAGGTACGCATGGCAAATGACGGCACGCTTGCCAAATTGCCACTTAATTCAGACGAAATTATTTTCACCGAACTGCTAAAGGCGGACGCATAATGATGAACAAAACCAACTACATTCGCGCCATTCTCGTTGTCTTTTGGCTACTCATCCTAACCCGCATCCCAGCTTTCATGAGCGGCAATCCGGATCCCATCACCATCGTATCGACTGTTGTCGAACTTGGCTTCTTCGTTTGGGGTATCCTGCTTCTCAGGAATGCAGAGCATACCGAATCTCAATCATGATAATAGCCGATCATTTGAGTAAATATAAGGAGTGATCCATTCCGATGAATCAAGCAGACAATACACCTACAAAGAAACCACCTACGGCATCCGGTATACCGCTTATTGGCAATATTGCTGAGTTTATCGTAGCGCGTGGCATGCCCATCGAATTTCTACAAAAAACGCAACAAGAGCATGGCGACCTCGTTCATATCAAAATCATGAACAAGGATGCCTATGTGGTTGGTGATCCCGCACTTGTGCATGAAATCCTCGTAAAACGTGTGCATGAGTTTCACAAGATGGAAGCAATACAAGAGAAGCGACGGGGACTGTCGCGTTTTCTTGGAGAGGGCATCCTGACTGCGGGCTATGAAGCATGGCGACCACAGCGTAAGGTTATTCAACCCCTTATGCACCGTAAGCATATCGAGAACTATGCTACCATTATGTCGAGCAAAGGCGATCTTTTGCTAAGTCAATGGGAAGACGGTAGCGAGCGCGATATTCACGCAGACTTGATACAGGTGACGATGTGGATCATCGCCGAGTCAATGTTCGGTCTGCCTCCGGAAGAAATTCCAGATTTTGAAGACCTTATTCTTGAACTCAGAAAAATCATTCTGGGCGATTTTATATCGTTCTTACCTGAATGGATAACTAAGCGCGAAGCAGTAGCGGACAACATCAACGAGCAGTTGACGAGCTTCGTGCAACGAATGGTGGATGGTCGTACACAAACGAGTGACAGCGAACGCTATGATCTCTTGTCCTTGCTTTTGGCTGCCCGCGATGAGGACGGCAACCCGATGTCGCAAGAACTGATACGAGATAACATTCTGACCATGTTCTTCGCTGGTCACGAAACCACCGCCAATACCCTCGCATGGGCACTTTTCTACCTTTCACAAAATCCTGATGTCTTGCGTACCCTACAAGAAGAAGTTGACCAGCTATTGGACGACGGACGCGCCCCAACGCTGGCAGATTTGGAAAAACTTCCTTATACCTTGATGGTGATTAAGGAGACCATGCGTATTCAGCCAACGGTGGCGGTCATCCCACGTGTCACCACAACAGACACCGTGCTGGGTGAGTATACGCTTGAAGCCAATAGCATTCTTTTCTTGTCCCCATATCTGTTGCACCATGATGTACGTTTCTGGGAGAACCCAGACCGCTACGATCCCACACGCTTCACAGAGGAAAACGAAGCAAACATTACCAAGTATGCCTATCTGCCGTTCGGTGGGGGTCCGCGTGTGTGCATCGGCAATCACTTCGCCTTGATGGAAGCACAAATCTTGCTGGCGCAGATTATCCGACGCTATCAACTCAGCGTGGTTGATGGAGCACATATCGAACCAGAGCGCACCGCAACAACCCACCCCAAAAACGGGCTACCCATGCACATCAGCAAACGGTAGTGACTAACGCAGGAGGAGAAGCGATTCTCCTTCTAATGTTATCTATCCAAGTCATCTAGGGAGAACAAACAAATGCGTAAAATCACCCACCTGTTCGCCCTCATGCTTCTATTCACTACTGTATTAGATGTACTGGGTACGATAGTGTAACTGAACGCATCCATCTGGATAAGGGGTGCAGGCTTGCAAGGTTAGGGTGTGGGTGGGCATGGCGTGTGGCTGAAAGAGGGGAATGCCCTGCCCCAACATGACGGGGATGAGCGTCAAGATGATCTCATCAATCAGGTGATGCTCCACACATGGGCGGATGATTTGCGCCCCACCCACCAACCAAATATCTTGTGCGCTGGTCTGCTTGAGGTGGCGTATTGTACTGGGGATGTCCTCCCGAATCACGCTGGCGCGATGATGTGCAGGACGTTCCAACGACAGGGTACGGCTAAAGACCATGCTATCATGATCGGGATACACCCATTCGCCAAAAGATTCCACCACCCGATAGGTATTCCCCCCCATGACCAACACGCCCACGCGCTCTAGCAGGTCGTGATAGCCATAATCCTCATCAGCGTTCTCAAACGGCTTGAGCCAATCCAAGCCACCATCTGAAGTGGCGATATAGCCATCTAAACTGGAGGCGATATATAAAACCAACTGTCCCATACGTATTGAGCCTTTCGCTTATCATCATGCGTTGTGTAGCTTTGCGATGCTCCCACTGCACAAGAGCTACATCACTAGGTTTTACTATTTTTCTAGGATACAAGGGAAACAGGCTACAGAAAATGCTGTCATGATATAATCGCATCATAGCAATTTGATTGTGGTAAGGAGAAACACATGGTCATTGAGAGTATCAATCTAATCGGGATAGATCCGCACATTCGTGGGGGGCGACCGCACTTGCTGGGGACAACGCTCACGGTAGCCGATATTGTGATTGCCAAAATCTTTCATCAACGGGATGCTGATGGCATTGCTGAAGATTTCGAGATCAGCCTGTCACAGGTATATGCCGCCCTTTCCTACTATTATGACCATAAGATAAGTATCGATACCAGCATAGAAGAACGTCGCCAGCTTGCTGAAACGATGAAGGAACAACGGGTTGGAAGTCGCCATAAGCCACTTATGGAATGATTGCGGAGGGGATTTCCCCTACTGCCTACGCTGTAGTAGAAGGGGGAAAGTTTTAGGACCCGTGGGACTCGAACCCACACTCCCTAGAGAAATTGATTTTAAGTCAATCGCGTCTGCCATTTCGCCAGGGTCCCAAATAGCTTAGGCAAATAGCATACCATACGCATCTGCCCCATGCAACGGTCATCTAAAAATAATTCAAGACAACCGCGCCAACTTCACGCCTCATCCATTACGCTGTACCGCCAGCGGGGCAACTGTGGCTTCGCTAGTGGGCACATCAAACGGAGGCAACAGCAACGCCAATAACCCCATCACCGCGCCAACCATACCAACCAAGCGGAAGAGATTCACGATGCCGATGCCTGCCATCGTCCAGCCCAGCACGCTGAAACCCTCCACGAGATAGCCATTGATGAACGTGCCGATTGCACCTGCGCCAAACATCATGCCCAACGTCAAGCCAGAGACGAAGCCCTTGCCACCCGGCAACAGCCGTTGCCCCATTACGATCATCACGCTGTGTAAGCCTTGCCCCAGCATCCCTGCCAACAGCACATACACAAACGCCATCGCCCCGTTGCTGCTTGCCAACAGCCAATAAATGGGGGCAACCAAAATCATGACAATGGTGATGATGCGTCGTCGATCCACATAATCCGCCATGTAGCCCAACACCACCCCAGAGAACGCCGATGCCAGCCAGTAGATGCCGGTGATGCTCCCATAAGCATTGGGACTCCATCCTTTTTCGTGGAACATCAACGGAATGAACGTCACCGTGCCCATGTAACACAACCCACGTCCCAAGACCAACGCCATGAATATCATAATGGAACGTGTATTCGTCACCTTGTTGGTGATGGGGGTAGCGGTTTCGTCAGGGTTTTTGCTACTCAAGCTGATGTTGGGGAGGGTCATCCCTTTGAATAACACCGCTGGAATGGCGATTAACCCTAGCCAGAAGATAGGGTTCAAGTTACCCAATTGCCCATCTGTTTGGGTCATGCCCAACAGGACACCAGCGATTGCCGGTCCCAGTGCCAAGCCTAGTTGCCCCATCAAGAAGAAGAAACTCATGTTGCGGTTGCTATGTTCGGTTTCTTTGTAGGTGGCGAAGGAAACCCCAATGGGATGGATTGCCGCGCTCCCGATGGCACTGAGGGCGAAGAACGTCACCATGAGGGGATAATTGCTGAGGGTGGCGAAGTATGTCGCCAGCAACGTTCCGCTAACTGTCCATGCCAAGCCCAGCGTACCGATCCAGCGTGCCCCACCACGATCGCCAATCCAACCAATAACAGGTTGTCCCAACGCGCCCACAAACTCACGCAGGCTTTGTGCCAAGCCAATTTGTGAAGAGGTGATGGGCATATAAACGCCACTGATGAACGTTAACAAAACGGGTCCCATTGACATGAACAGGTCATTGGTGAAATGGGATAGCGAGACCGCCCAGAACAAACGGCTTTTGGGTAACTTCATGGTGTGTAACCTTTGCTATGGTAAAGTGTGAGGAGGTGGAATGACCGCGCCCCCTTCTTTTATATGACCATTCACACGCCAATACAACCCCGACGGTTTATAGTCAATGAAGCGGAAAAATTCCATCAACCCATACAGAAACAAATTTACTACTTTAATGTGCTTTTATTGAGGCATCCTAGTTATTCAACGCTATACTTGTCATTATGGGAAAAGATTATCGTGATTTCAAATACAGGATAAAACTGCGCATGAGCGTTTCATTTTACCGCTTCAAACTAATCTCTGAGCAAGTCCTCTTCATCAAATGGTATCAATCCCCACCGCTTCAATCACCCATCCTGAAACAATACTATCGTGATATAGAGGCAGAGTTGAACAACGCGCTCCTCCCTGTGTATATCGTCTCTGATTTAGAACGAGGGCGCATCCATGATGTGAAGTTCTTGCGAGATTTAGCAAGCATGCTTTTGGCACATCCTCGCTATGGGGGATCAACCGCCTTTGCCTCCGATGAAGTCAGCAAGATATTCGTGGGTGTCTTTCGACAAGCGATGCAACAACCACGCGACACCGAGATCTTCAACACGCCCCAAGCCGCTTTTGAATATTTAGAGAAGCTCTCCCCCAACTTGTTAAAGGGGATTGAGTGGGAGAAGGAAATTCGAGAAGAATAGTCTTGACGTTTCTAGCTAGGCATTGGTATACTCTTTTTTCGCCAAACAAGGCTCCGTAGCTCAATGGCAGAGCAGTTGACTCTTAATCAATTGGTTGTAGGTTCGAGTCCTACCGGGGTCATATCCCTCAACAGAACACCCCTCGCAGGAGGGGTGTTTTGCGTTATGAATCCCACCACCCTCAAACCGCCAAACTCGTAAGTTAAGCATATAAACAAAAAAGCCACCCATGAAGAGAGGTGGCTTTTTGTTAGCAAGATGACCCCACTAGGACTCGAACCTAGAACCAGCGGATTAAAAGTCCGATGCTCTACCATTGAGCTATGGAGCCTTGTTGCAAGGGCAATATAATACACTGCTTTGCCCATGTGTGCAAGGGCAACATCCCCCAAAAAATAATTTTGTCGCACCCTCAACCTGTTCTTTCTCGCGTTCAGGTATGCTATCATGGGCAACATGCTAACTTGCTCAAAAGGGGGAAACGGCATGTCACAACGTTTTGATACGATGGAACAAGCAATCACCTATGTGTTTGCATCACTGGCAAAAACGGACTGGCGCGGGCGTGAGCTGGACGAAAACACCCGCAATCCAAAATTCACGGAGCAATTGCTGAACGCGCTCGGTTTGCCCGCTCAACCGCGTGAGTATGCCGTTGTGACGGGGAGCAAAGGCAAGGGGTCTACCACCGTCTTAACCGCCAAAGTGTTACAACATTTGGGGCATACCGTCGGGACGATCACTAGCCCACACCTATTGCATTACTGTGAGCGTTTCCGCATTAACGGGATGATGATGCCCGAAGCGGATTTCCTGCGCATCTTGAATGACCTCCACCCAGAGATTGACCGCATCATTGAAACCCTTCCCGAACATGACTACCTTAGCCCACAAGGCATTTTCTTGGCGGTGGCGTTGCGGTGGTTTGATGAGAATAACGTGACGGTTGCGGTGGTGGAAGTGGGGCGTGGGGGACGTTTTGATGATAACCGCTTGGTCAAGCATAAGCTGGCATTGTTCACCCCCATCTTTCTGGAGCATACGCGCTATCTAGGCGCAACCCTAGAGCGCATCGCATGGCACAAGGCGGGCATCATTGAGCCGATGAGCTACGCTTATAGCTTGCCCCAAGACAAAAATGTCTTGGATGTTTTGCAGGCAGAAGCGGAAAAACAACAAGCGGAGTTTGCTTGGATTTCGCAAACGGACATTGGGCAATTCACCCGCGCGGACGATGAGAATCAATGGTTCACGTTGGGGCGTTATGGTGAGCTTCAGCTTTCCATGCTAGGACGCTACGAAGTGGATAACGCCACCCTTGCCATTTGGGGCGCGGGGAATGTGCATAGCCGTTTGGGGATGGAACGCCTCCCCCACCGTAGCGAGGCATACGTGCAAGCAGTCCACAACGCGCTCAAGGATATTCGCTGGTATGGACGGTTACAAAAACTCCAGACCAACCCCCTCGTTTTTGTCGATGGGGCGGTCAACGTCCATTCGGCACACTTGTTCGTTGAAAGCGTGCGTGCGTTTTTAGTGCCCCCTGTGGTGGTGGTCATGGCAGTTCCCACCGACCGCGACCTGATCGGGGTGAGCAATGTATACGCCCCCCTAGCGAACGCGCTCATCTACACCCGTAGCACGCGCAACGTCGCCATTGATTTCTTAGATGAGGCAAATACGCTTGCCCGTGTGCACACGCTTCACCCCCATACTCATTGGAAACCAAGCCTTGCCCAAGCCGTAGAACTTGCCATGCAACATGTGGGAACGGAAGGCACAATTCTATTAGCTCTAGCACAGCCTGCCATTGCCGATGCGATGGCATTATGGGGCGTGCGCCTTGATCCTGTATAACCTTTAGAGAGATGAGTAAACCGCTATGATAACATCCTACCCTGTTGATGAACGCTACCTGACTAATGAGTTAATCAATCTCATTCAAATTGATTCCCGCAACCCTGACCTCACGCCTGATGTGCCGGGCGAGCGAGAGATCAGCGTGCATCTATGCGGTCTCATCGAAGAGCTAGGGCTAGAGGTACATCACGATGAAGTTTTGCCCAACCGCTTTAACGCCGTTGGGATTTGGCGGGGCACGGGAGGCGGACGCTCGCTCATGTTGAATGGGCACATTGACACCGTGAACGTCAGCGGGATGACCGACCCCTTCAGCGGAACAATCCGTGAGGGGCGCGTCTATGGGCGTGGCAGTCAAGATATGAAAAGTGGCGTGGTGGCAATGCTTGCCGCGGTGAAAAGCCTGCGTGATGCTGGCATCCAACTGACTGGAGATGTTGTGGTGGCGTTGGTGTGTGATGAAGAGTACGCCAGTCTGGGCACAATGGATGTCATCAAGCGTTATCCGACCGATTCCGCGATTGTCACCGAGCCAACCGATCTGATTCTTCAACGGGCGCATCGTGGCTTCATTTGGTATGACGTGAACGTCTATGGACGCGCCGCACATGGTAGCCGTTACCGTGAGGGGGTGGATGCCATCCTACACATGGGGCGGTTCTTGGCACGCTTAGACCAGCTTGAACAAGCCATTCGCCAGCGCGTGCCCCATCCGCTTACGGGCGTGCCGTCGCTCCATGCGTCCATCATTCAAGGGGGGACGGAAATCAGCGTTTATCCAAGCCACTGCCACCTGCAGATTGAACGGCGCACCAATCCACACGAAAGCGTGGAACAGAATACGGCAGAACTCCAAGCCATCTTGGATGATCTGCATGCCCAAGACCCCACCTTCCGCGCGACGGTTGAAGCCACCTTGTGGCGACCCCCGTTTGAAGTGGCAGCATCCGCCCCGATTGTGCAAGCCACCGAGCAAGCAATGCAGGCGCGGTTGGGGAATGTTCCCCCACATGGTGGGGCAAGTTTCTGGACGGATGCGGCATTGTTGGCAGAAGCTGGGATTGATACGGTTTTGTTGGGGGCAACGGGAGCAGGTTTACACAGCGATGAAGAATGGGTGGAGCTGGCTTCTGTGGTGCAACTGGCGCAGATTCTAGCGGATGTGATCGTAGATTATTGCGGGGTATCGGGCGCGTAGGGTGAGAACGTTGCACAATCGCCTGTCTATGCGTTCCGTTCAGGTTGGGTAATTTACACGGTTACGGTTCTCATGCCATAATCTAAGGGATTGTAGTAGATTGATGGCAGGAACTCATGAACCCAGAACGCCCTTCCCCACGTGGGAAATCGGTTTCGTTATTCGTCACCTGTATTGTGGACATGATCTACCCTGAAACGGGTATGTCAGTCGTGAAGATTTTAGAGCATCTGAACGTTGATGTGGATTTCCCTACCGCGCAAACGTGCTGTGGGCAACCGGCTTTCAACTCTGGCTATCGCACCGAAGCGCGGGGGGTTGCCTTACAATTCATGCGTGCGTTCAAAGATGCACAAGTGATTGTCACGCCCTCCGGCTCATGCGCGGCAATGGTGCGCCATGAATACACCACCCTCTTTGCCGATGATCCCGTGCTACATGCTGAAGCACAACGCCTTGCCTCCATCACGTGGGAGTTCACCGAGTTCTTGGTGGATGGTTTGGGCATCACCGATTTACACCTACGCTTGCCACAGCCACAATCCTTCGCGTTTCATGATGCGTGCCACGGGTTACGCCTGCTCGGCTTGGGGAATGCCGCTCGCACGTTATTGGACAATACGGAAAACGCAACCGTCTGTGACTTGACCGAGTGCGACGTGTGTTGTGGGTTTGGGGGGCTATTCAGCGTGAAGATGCCCAACGTCAGCAATGCCATGCTCCAAACCAAAATCAACCACATCGAAGCCAGCCCCGCCCCCACGATTGTCACTGGGGATGCCAGCTGCCTCACCCAGATGAACGGGGGACTTTCGCGCAGTGGGAGTGGCAAGCGCGTTCGGCATATCGCGGATGTGTTGGCACAAGGATTAGAGGGAGCAGAATAATGGACGTACAATCGAATAACTTCATTGCCCTAGCCGAAATTGCTATTGAGCAGGGAACGATCCCACAGGCGGTTAGTCAAGGGACGCGCATGGCGAACGGGCGGCGCATGGTGGCAATGAGCGCAGGCAGTGAACACGGCGAGGCGATCCGCCAGCAAGCCGCCTATGCCAAACGCTATGCCCTCCAACACCTAGCTGACTTGCTTGAAGAGGCAGAAGAACGCCTGACCGAAAACGGGTTCACCGTGCTGTGGGCAGAGACAGCGGAAGAAGCACGTCAGCACGTCTTGGCGATTGCTCAACGCCACCACATCACGCGCGTGGCGAAGAGCAAGAGCATGGTGACGGAGGAGATCGCCCTTAACGATGCGCTCATTGAAGCACAGATTGAGGTTGTCGAAACGGACTTAGGCGAATACCTACTCCAGATCAACAACGAGGCACCCAGCCACATTGTCATTCCCGTGATCCATAAATCTAAAGCTGAAGTCCGCGCCTTGATGCAGGACAAAATGGGGATGCCGTATATTGAGGATGCTTCGGAGATGGTGGCGTTTGCCCGCCAACGCATGCGCCAGACTTTCTTAGAAGCGGAGATGGGGATCACGGGGGGGAACTTCGTCATTGCTGAAACGGGTAGCTTGTGCCTTGCCACCAACGAAGGGAACGGGCGCATGGTGACGACCCTCCCCCGTGTACAGGTCTCGCTGATCGGGATTGAGAAGATTGTTGCTACGGTGGAGGATTATGCCACCCTTGCGCAAGTGTTGCCACGCAGTGGCACGGGGCAAAATCTCACTGTGTATACCAACATCCTCAATGGGCGAAGCGTAGACGGTGGCGCAGAACACCAGTACCTCATCTTTGTGGATAACGGACGCTCGCGCATTTATGCCGACTCGCGCTATACCGAGTCGTTGGCGTGCCTGCGTTGTGGTGCGTGCTTGAACACCTGCCCTGTCTATCGTTCCACTGGGGGGCACGCTTACGGGTGGGTCTATGGTGGACCCATCGGGGCGGTGGTGTCGCCGTTGCTCAAAGGGCTTGACCAAACCACCCCCTTGCCCAATGCCAGCAGTTTGTGTGGCAGTTGTAAGGAGGTGTGCCCGGTTGATATTGACATCCCACGCATGTTGCTGGATTTGCGCCATGACATCATCACGCAAAATCACGGCGAATTTTTAATCAGTGCCTCAATGAAAGTCTGGGAACAGGTGAACCGCTCCCCCCAATTGTTTGAGCTAGGGGGCAAGATGGCACAACTTGGGCTACAGATGGGCGCGGATGAATGGGTGCCCAATCCGTTGGGAGACTGGAAAGCATACCGCGACTTTCCGGGGTTTGCCCCACAATCCTTCCGCGCTCAATGGCGCAAGCACCAAAAGGAGAAAAAGCATGAGCAACAGTAAAGCCAATATTCTGGCGCGTTTACGCCAACACCCCGCCCCCTTCGCCCATCTACCCGCCCCACAAACCCGACGGGTCATGCACCCGCTGGACGACTCGACCAACTTGGTGGAGCTATTCTGTGCCCAAGCACAAAAACTTTCTGCACAGGTGAGCCTGCCCGAAAGTCCTGCTCAAGCAATCGAGCTGATCTTACAACTGATTGGGGAGGATCGAAGCGTTTTGGCGTGGGACTTCCAGCACATTCCCTTGAACGGGCTGGAGGATGCCTTGCAACAGGCGCGTATTGAACGCGCTCCTGATCGTTCCGATGGGGTACGGGTGGGGATAAGCGGGGTGGATGCCGCCCTTGCCAGCACCGGGAGCATTGTGGTTTCGTCACGGGAGGGGCGTTCACGCGCGGTTTCGTTGTTGCCCACCCTACATATCGCTGTGTTAACTGTTGGGCAAATCCTGCCCCATTTGGATGCGTGGCTGGCAAACCAACAAGCCGACCTAGCCAGCTTTCGCGCGGTGGGTAATCACATCGTCATCACGGGTGCCAGCCGTACCGCTGATATTGGGATGGAATTGGTCTTGGGCGCACACGGACCCGCCCAGTTACACTTGGTCATCCTCCCCTGATGGGACAGGACAGATGCAATTAGCCTGTAAAAAGATGTGGTTTAGGTTGTGGCAAAGCGGATTGTAGATTATATTGAACGATAGAAAACAAGATAGGCGCGGTTCCTCCTAACCTACCTATGCTGAAATCAATTAGTCGGAGCGATACGGTATGACAACGAACAATCGTGGCATGACATTGTTAGGCAGTGCGCTAACGGATGTCGGGCAAATACGCAGCCATAACGAAGACAGCGTTTATTTATGGGCACATGAAGGTGTCTCGCTGGCGGTGGTGGCAGATGGAATGGGGGGGGCTGCCGCTGGGGAAGAAGCAAGCCGTATCGTGATTGAAACCGTTCAGGTGCGGTTGCCCATGGATTTTGTCCTGCAAAATCAAGCAACGCTCAGCGAACGTGACTTGCGTCTGACGGTTCAAGCGGCTAACCTCAACATCATTCAACACACCATTCAGCACCCCACCCTCAAGGGCATGGGCACCACCGTCACCTTGGCGTTGGTACAGGGGCGTGATGTCACGGTGGCGCATGTGGGCGACAGCCGCGCCTATCACATCTCCCCCGAAGGGACGATCACCCAGATTACCTCTGACCATAGTTTTGTGCAGGCGTTGTTGGATGCGGGGCATATCACCGAGGAGCAAGCAGAAACCCACCCGATGGGCAATGTCTTGTATCGTGCGCTGGGGCAAACCGAAGACCTTGAGGTGGATACCTACTACATGCGCATGCACCTGCATGATCGCTTGTTGCTGTGTTCGGATGGGCTAACGCGCCATGTTCGCCGTCATGAGATTGCACAAATTGCCAGCCAGTTCAACGACCCGTATAAGATCGCCAAGAACCTGATTACCCTCGCCAACATGCGTGGGGGGGAAGATAATATTAGCGTAATTGTGGTCTATTTGGACGGCACGGAAGAGGCATTTGCTGACCAGCTTGAGGAAATCGTGGATGGCATCATGCAGGATGTTAATACCTATAGCTTTGAGGATGAAGACACCCTCACGATAGACAAAGAACAACTTGCCTCTGCACAAGACGGACACGATTACATCAGTTCGGCTGATCTAACACACAATGTTGATCCCAATCCATCATCGCATCAGCGCGAGTCCAAAGAATAATCCCTATCCAAGAGCCTAGCTACGATGAGCCTATCCACCTTCCCCAACCTCAACTGGCGTGAATTGCAACCCACAGATCGCCCAGCTATCATCGACATGTTAGCTGAAGCGGAGGGGGTGGATGGCGGGCTTGTGCCCTCCCTGCCAGAAGGTTCAAACTGGGCAGAGCACGCTTGGGGGGGCTTCAATCCGCAAGGGCAACTGGTTGCCTATGTGTGGGTTGATTGCCAAACGCATCGCGTGGAAGTCGTGCGCGTCTTCTTGAATGGGCGTGTGCATCCGCGCTATCGCTCGCAAGGGGTGGGAACGGCGTTGTTAAAATGGGCAGAAGCCCGCGCCCAAGCCCTCTATGCTGACCTGCACACCTCGCGCCCATTGGTGCTACGCATTGACTTCACCACAGGGGGAGAAGCTGTCATTGAACTGTGTGAGACCAACGGCTATCAATTGGTGTTCGCCGAAGATTACTTTGCATACGACCTCACCCAGCCCTTGCCCCCCAGCACCCTGGCCGACAACCTCACCCTGCTGGCGTATAGCGACGCGCTCAAAGAGCGATTCTATCGCACGTATTTCATCGCTTTTGAAACGCGACCCGGCTTTCCTCACTACGATCTGGCAACGTGGTATAGCGCATGGATTCAAGGGGATGAGGCGTTCTTGCCCCAGCTATCCTTTTTGGCAACACAAGCGGGAGATGATCTCGCCACCATTCTGTGTCACCGCGAGGGGGATGCTGTTTATATTTCGCAATTGGGCACGCCCCCCAGCTATCGCCGACAGGGCATTGCCGGGGGCTTGATCGTTCATGCGATGCAACAGGCGCGGGCACTAGGCTTTGAACAGATGACGCTTTCCGTCAACGTGAACAATCCCGAAGCGTGTCATCTGTACGAGGTGAAGCTCGGTTTTACCCGTGAATACCGTTACTACAGTTATCAAAAGCCTGTATAACAGTTGCATAACCTTTTAGCCATCCATCCGTTTAGCCTTAGACTTTACGTTATACTTGATGGATAATGAACACGCTTTATCTAAAGTTGATAGATATTATGAAGGAAATCACCCATGACGAGCAGTCGCATTAGTTACAACATCAACACCATTTTTGTGCCGGATCGCGCTACGCTTGCCGATCACCTCATCAAGATTCAACCCCACTGGGTTATGCTTTCTGGTAAGGACGACTGGAACACGGAAATCCGCATGAAGCTCCCCCGCGCCAACGTGATCTTCCGCGAGTCTGACAACGCGGACATGCACAAGCGCATGTTGCCCCAACAATTCCTAGACGACCGCCGTTCTAAAGCACCGTTTGATTCCCACATCTACTTGACCGACCGCCCCAATATTGGGGATACCGAATTCATCATGTGGACGGAGCGCGTGATGGACTTGGCAGCGGCGCAAAACATCAAGCTATGCGTAGGGAACTTTGGCGCAGGGCAACCCCAAGCGAACGAATGGGCAAACATTCGGGGCATCCTAGACCGCCTCAACAACCGCCGTGATTTGTTCGTGATGGGGCTACATGAATATGCGACGGGCATCATCACCTCTGGCGTAGTGGGAGGCGTGCCCACGATGATCCGCCCCTTGAGCTGGTCCACCGATGTAGCTAACGTGCCCCTGTGGCACATGGGACGCTACCGCAACCTGATGACCTATTGCCAACAACAAGGCATTCCCGTTCCGCGCTTGGTCATCACCCACACCGGCTTTGATGACATGGGCGACTTGACCGACTGGCTACAAACGCTTGCTAAGTGGGAAGGTGCGCCTTACACACGTGGCTACCGCACGTTGTTACGCCAATGGGAAAAGCCCGATTGGCTCGGCGGATACTTCGGCACGATTGGGGAGATGTACTTTGAACAATTGCGCTGGGCAAACGACACGCTCTACAAACCCTTCGGCGCGGTAGAAGCACAGCTGATTTACTGCTGGGGGACAGCAGGATTCGGCATGACGGACAACACCGATTCCTCGATGGATGTCTCGCAAGAACGCGACTTCCATTACAAGCTAGAAGCGTGGGCACAAACCCAACCCGATTACTTGGGTTACGCAGACGAATCGGCTAACTAGGCATTTGCGCCCCATCCCCACTGTGCTTCGCTTGTGAGAGAGGGGCGAAAAGATATTACCATGTGCGCAAAGTCCCCTCTACTGCAACGCAGGGGAGGGGATTTAGGGGTGAGGCGCACTTTGTGGTGGTTGCAATGAACCTACGTTTACAGGATAATTCTTGTTAACCAACGCAATCCTCAGCATAGACTAGGGCGTGCATAATGATGAGTGATACCACGTTTGAAACCCTCTTCGCACAGGTACAGAAGTTGTCAACAACCCAGCGGTTGCGCATGATGGAACTGCTGGCGGTGACATTGCAAACCGATTTTGTCCAGCAACCCGACTGGTATACCGCACTCAAGGCAACCTATGGCATTCTGGCAGATGATCCAATTGAGCGTCCCCCACAGTTACCGCTGGAAGAACGCGAGCCGATGGAATGAAATATCTACTGGATCAGCGCATGGCTGTCACTCTGAATGAGAATCTGCTGTCCTTGCATCGCTTTTTCAATCAGGTCTTGTAGGTGGGTTTGAGCATCTTGTAGCGAATATTGTTCCATGTGAAACTCTCTCATCTAGCTTCCCTGTATTATAAGAGCATTTCCCCCACCCCCGACCCCTCCCCCACTGCGCTTCGCTTGTGAGAGAGGGGCGACAAGATATTACCGTGTGCGCAAAGTCCCCTCTACTGCAACGCAGGGGAGGGGATTTAGGGGTGGGGCGCACTTTGCTGGAGACGGGGGCAAAACATGCGTCACCGTGTGCGCAAGGTAACGCACACATGTATTGGTATCTAGTAAATAGATCATTATTCAACATCATCTCGACGATCAAACTCAAGCGGTTGGTGACGCTCGATAGGATCATCCGCCAAGCTACCATAGGTTAAGCCAATGAACTGTTCCCACGGCAAATGTCGATAGGCTTCGGTCTCAATCGCTTGTTTGAGGGCGTGGCTAAGATGCTCAAGCAAACGTACCTTTTCTGCAAGCGTCATCTGTGTGGTAAGTTGAACGGCTTGGTCATAGAGAGTCATCAGTCTTTCCTCTAGTCACTTGATAGCTATAGATCAAAGTCTATCACACCAAGCGATGGGGGGAAAAGATTGCGCACGTGGGCGCGTTCCCTCCCTCACAAGCGAAGCGCAATGGGAGCAGGGCTAGGGAGGGGGCGCACTTTGCTGGAGATGGGGGCTTGCATCACGGGGAGTTAGGCGAGGGAGCGCATCCCTTTTTCTAATACCTCTCCAATGCGCTTACGCTATAATGAGGCGTTGATCCGTAAATGTGAGACGTGATAACGCTGATGTATATCAAACGAGACTACAATAAATCCTTCTTCGGCAACAAACGCCGTGATGGGTTGGGTCGTCTGTTGGTCGCCTACTTCTTGTTTTTGGGCACATTCTTGATGCTGGTCTATCTGCAGTTTGACCGCCTCCAGTTGGTTGCCTTAGATGCCATCGGCATGGCACCCACGCCCACCCCGTTTGCCAGCGAATTGGCAACCAACGCCTACCGCTTGGTGCAGGAAGGCAACCTAGCAGAGGCAAGCGTGCTGTATGAACAGGCATACCGCCAACGCCCAGATGACCTTGATTATCTGTATGATTATGGGCGCGTCTTGGTTGAGCTTGACCGCGCCCCTGAGGCGTTGGTGCTGGCAGATGAGATGATTGAACTTGCCCCCAACACTGACCCGCGTGGCTACGCGCTCAAGGCGCAGGCGTTGGTGTGGGAAGGAGATTCCGCCGCGGCAATCCCGGTGGGGGTTTCTGGCATTGAGATTGATAACGAGTACGCGCCCATCTATGCCTCTTTGGCGCGTGCCTATACCAACATCGGACGCTACCAACAGGGCTTGGCGAATGGTCAAAAGGCAATAGAGCTTGACCCGTTGAACGCGGATGCACACCGCGCGTATGCGTATACGCTCATCTGGGTGGGAGAGCGCGAACTGGCGATCGAACAGCTGGAGCAGGCAATCGCCCTCAACCCCAATTCCATCCCCCTCTATTTTGAATTGGCAATCAACTACCTTGCGCTCAATCAAGACTCGATGGCGATTGCCACGTATGAGCGCGTGCTGTCATTACAGCCACGCAACGAACGCGCTTACTTGCGCCTGTGCGAGGCGTATTTCAAGGTGGGGCAAAACAATCAAGCGCAAGGCTATTGTGAGGATTCCTTGAGCCTGAACCCGCAATATTCCGCCGCATGGCGACAGCTGGGCATGGTGCAATATAACCGACGCAACTATGAAAGCGCGATTGATTCCTTCAAGCAATGCCAAAGCACGGGGGGCGAAGACGCAGAAATTCAATGCTGGTACTTGCAGGGCTTGGCGCATTACTATTTGGGACAATGTGATGATGCTTGGGGCACGCTGGAAGAATCGTTGCGCCTGACCGCTGACCGCACGCCTGATGATCCCATCGTGAAAACCATCCGCGAGGGCTTGCGCTTGACGACCATCTCGTGCGCCGCATACAGCGGACGCGCCGTTCCCACCGCGCTCCCCCCCACGCCCATTCCCCCTACGCCCATCGGAGGGCTATAAACGATGTACTTAAAAACACCCAAACGCTATCGTAAAAACCAAACGTACTATTTTTCATTTGGACGCTGGTGGTTATGGGTTCTCACGCTGGCGGTGTCTGTGGTGGGGTGGCGTGTGTGGCTAGAGCGTGAGACGCTTGCCCCATTGGTGGGAGGCTATGCTGAAGTCGCCCTGTCTCAAGCAGGGGAGCAAGTTTCCACCTTGACCGCCCCCACCCCGTTGCCCACCGCAGACCCGTACACCTCGTTAGCGGTGGCGCATCAACACTGGGACAAGGGGCGCGTTGAGCAGGCGATTGAGCTATATGAAAGTTTATTGCTTGCCGTGCCCAATGACCCCCTCCCACACTATAACTACACCCGCGCCTTGATCGTTGAAGGACGCTACGATGAAGCATTGATCGCGGCGGAGAACACCGTCACCGCCTCCCCGTTCAATTCGGATGCGTGGGCAGTTCGGGCAGAGGCTCACCTAGCGGTGGAGGATAGCGGAGGGGCGATTGCCAGTGCGCTCAATGCGTTGGCACTGTACCCCGACAATGTGTATGCGGTTGCGCTGTTGGCACAGGCATACCTAGCGTTAGAGCTAACCGAAAAAGCGCGAGAAACGGCAGAGCGTGCCATCGCGCTAGACCCCAACTCATCAGAAGCGTGGTACATTCGTGGGCAAGTGCGCCGTCTGGTGGACTTTGACCTTGAGGGCGCAGAAGAAGACCTGCGCAATGCGTATGATCTTGCGCCCAATCGCTTGGATATTGCGATTGAGTTGGCATATTTGTACTGGTCGAATCAGGAGTATGACACTGCTATTGCGCTGTTGACGGAAATCCTAGACAACAATCCCAACAATACCCAAGCCTTGTACGCTCTCGGCTTCGTCTACAATGCAGGGCTGGGTGATCCACAAATTGCCTCTGACCCGTTACAGAGGTGCATCACGGTGGATGACCAAAACATCGACTGTCATTACTACTATGGGCGCGTGCTGTTGCGCTTGGAACAACCAGCTGATGCAGTTGAAGTGTTGACCCGCGCGGTTGAACTGGGCACACAGTTTGCTAAGCCCAATCCACGCCACTACTACTGGGCGGCAGAAGCCTATATCATCTTGGGCAACTGTCCGCTTGCCATGACCTATCTGGAGCCGGGCTATGAACTGGCACAACAACAAGAAGATACCGAGTTAACCAGTGCGCTTTCTGATTCGGTGCGCCAGTGTAGCGGGTTTGGCGATCTTGCCCCCACATCCACGCCCGAAGCAACCCCTGCCATCGAGGGGGAAACTAACGATCTTTAGCAATTGTATAAGAATTGTGCTAGAACGAGTTGACCAAAAACAAACCTGATGCTATATTTCAGTCATAGTTTTTAGCACTCTATTTGAGTGAGTGCTAAAGATCGATCGTTAACCCTATCACGCCAAAGGAGATTATAAGATGGCTCACATTAAACCGCTTGGTGATCGCGTTCTTGTAAAACCAATCGAAAAAGAAACCATGACTGCTTCTGGAATCATCGTGCCAGAAACCGCTAAAGAGAAACCACAAGAAGGTGAAATCATTGCGGTTGGTCAAGGTCGCCGCGATGAAGACGGCGAACGCATTGCCCTCGATGTGGAAGTTGGCAACAAAGTCTTGTTCGCTAAGTACGCTGGTACTGAAGTCAAGATCGGCGATGAGAAGTATCTCATCATGAAAGAATCTGACATTCTCGGCATTATTGAAGCCTAATTCACCCAATCTGAAATCGACCCTATACACGGAGGATTCTAAACTACTATGGCTAAACAACTCCTTTTTGCAGAAGAAGCACGTCGTAAATTGCAACGCGGTGTAGACCAAGTTGCCAACGCGGTTAGCACCACCCTCGGACCCAAGGGGCGCAACGTTGCCCTAGACAAGAAGTTTGGCGCACCCACCGTCACCCATGATGGTGTTACGGTTGCTAAAGAAATCGAATTGGAAGACCCATTTGAGAACATGGGCGCACAATTGTTGAAGGAAGCTGCTACCAAGACCAACGACATCGCTGGCGATGGTACCACCACCGCAACCGTTTTGGCACAAGCAATCGTCAACGAAGGGCTTCGTAACGTTGCCGCTGGCGCAAACCCCATGCTCCTCAAGAAGGGCATCCTCGCCGCTGCTGACCGCGTAGCACAATACATTTTGAACAGTGCAACCCCCATCAGCACCAAAGAAGAAATTGCTTCTGTTGCCAGCGTTTCTGCACAAGATGATGAAATTGGTCAATTGATTGCAGAAGTCATGGACAAGGTTGGCAAGGACGGCGTAGTCACCGTAGAAGAATCTCGCGGTTTAGAATTTGAAACCTCCTATGTGGAAGGGATGCAATTCGATCGCGGTTACTTGTCCCCTTACTTCGTGAACACTCCTGAAACTATGGAAGCCGTTCTTGAAGAACCCTATATCTTGATCCACGACAAGAAGATTTCTGCAGCCTCAGACATCATCCCAATCTTGGACAAGATCATGCAAGTGGGCAAGCGCGAACTCGTCATCATTGCTGAAGATGTAGACGGCGAAGCACTCGGTACACTCGTACTCAACACCATGCGCGGGATCATTCGCGTGTTGGCAGTGAAGGCACCCGGCTTCGGCGATCGCCGTAAGGCAATGTTGCAAGATATTGCAGCCCTCACCGGCGGTACGGTCATCACTGAAGAAGTTGGGCGCAAGCTCGATAGCGTCACCCTTGAAGACCTCGGTCGCGCTGGCAAGATTGTTTCCACTAAGGAAAACACCACCGTTGTTGATGGTGCTGGCGATGAGTTGATGATCCGTGCACGCATCGAAACCATCCGCCGTGAAATCGACGCAAGCACCTCTGACTATGACCGCGAAAAACTCCAAGAACGTTTGGCTAAACTTTCTGGTGGTGTGGCTGTAATCGGCGTAGGGGCTGCTACTGAAACCGAACTCAAGGAAAAGAAGCACCGCGTAGAAGATGCACTCTCTGCTACCCGCGCGGCAATCGAAGAAGGTATTGTTGCTGGTGGCGGTGTCACCCTCATCAACGCCATCTCCGCTTTGGATGATTTCAAACTTGGGTCTGACGACGAAAACACCGGCGTAGTTATCATGCGCCGTGCGTTAGAAGTCCCCATGCGTAAGATCGCCGCAAACTCCGGCGAAGATGGCGCAGTCATCATTGAGAACGTGCGTCGCCTTGCTAAGGAAAGTGGCAACAACCGCATCGGTTACAACGTTATCACCGGTCAATATGTAGACATGATCGCCGCTGGCATTCCTGATCCTGCTAAGGTGACACGTGGTGCAGTTGAAAATGCGGCTTCTATCGCCAGCATGATCCTCACCACCGAAGCCCTCATCACCGACATTCCAGAAAAGAATGCTCCATCTGGTGGTGCACCCGATATGGGCGGCATGATGTAATCTGCTGGCTACAGTCAGAACGAAGAAGCAGGGCTACTTTCGTAGCCCTGTTTTTATTTACTCCAACACCACTGCCCGCCCGTTGATGAACGGGAAAGCGTAGTCCGCGCCCACACGGGGCACATGCACCTTGACGGTTTTCCCCCCCAACGCGCCCCCATCTTGCGTGAGCGCGTCCACCAACCCTTGCACTTGTGCCATGCTGAATTGCTTGCCATCCATCGGGGCTGTTTGGCGAACTGTTGCCCACGCTTGGCGCAACTCGTAGCTGGTGAGGTTGGTAGGAAGGCGGAGGGTTTGGCGAGCACGATTGAGCCACCCACTGCGCCCCGACGTGGGGGCGTGCGTGCCATACGCCACTGCGCGAGTGAGCGATTGACGTTGTGATAGGGGGCGTTCAGGGGCAACCTCCCCAATGACATCAGCCACCCGTACATACGACTGCCCATCAATGCGATTGAAGGACTGCTGAATGATGCGGGCATAGTGCTGTTGATAGTCGGCAGGAGGGGTATAGCTTCCGTCGATGACTTGGGCGATGCGTTCCATCAAGAGCGATTCCGTTGAGATTTGATCGCTGATGCTTTGCACCTCATCACTGGTGGGACCTACCACCCAAGACGGGTTAAGCACGGGGATGCCCAGCATTGCCGCTTCAATAGCAGTGGAGGATCGCCAATGCAACAAGGCGGACGAACGCAAGAGCCACCCGTCTACTGTTCCTTCGGTTTCGCAATGCAGATTAGGCAAGTGGTGTGCCAAGCGTTCGCGGTAAGGTTGCAGGTTCTCAAAGGGGTGGGGGCGCACCACCACCGTTAACGACGGGAAGGCTTCAGCAATGCGGTTAGCAAGGGGCAAAAAGACTTCCATCGCATCCCACTCTTCCTGTTGCATCTCCTCCACATAAGCAGGCTCAAACTTGAACTTGCTCACCCACAATGCCAGTTCACCCTCGCGCGTGTTGAACTTGGGATTCACCACAGAGAAATTGGTGGTGATGAGTAGAAGTGGCTTGGTGTAGGCATGCGCGTGGCTTTCGGAAACTTGCAAAGCAACGGCATGGAAAGCAGGCGCGTAATAATCATAGCGTGGGGTGCCAGTGATAACCAGCTGGTCAGGGCGATAGAATCCTTGAGCAAGGATGTAATCGGCGTAGGTATTGCCCCACGCACACACGCGCTTCAGCTGCTGACGAATGGCAGGGTCAACGTCAAATACCCCCACGCGCTTTTCAATCCCATTTAAGAATACTCCCCCCTCCGTTTCCAAGACGACGGTTGCCATGCCCAACTGTTGCACTTGTTGAACGAAGGAGGCGTTGGTGGTGCGCAAGTAGTTAAAGACCACCACATCAGGACATAATGCCCATAGCTCATGGGGCTTGCTTTGCGAAACCAGACTCACCTTGTGCCCACGCCTGACCAATTCAACCGCCACCAACACCAACCCGCCTAGATCGCGTCGGGGGTTATCCACCACTAATGAAACGTGCATCCCTCACCTTTATTCGATTCCTTCAATGTTGAAGCCCATGTTATGTAGAATTTGCCCCTATTCAAGGGGAACTGCAACCGTGTTCAAAATCTCCTGTACAACCGCGCGAGCAGTCGTGGCATGGCGATCTCGCGTTAACACCCGATGCCCCATCACATACGGCGCAACCGCCTTCACATCGTCAGCTGTGGCAAACGTCCGCCCACGCAACAATGCCCATGACTGGGCGGCGCGTTGCACCCCCACCCCTGCGCGAGGACTCATCCCTAAAATGACCTCGCTATGGGTGCGTGTGGCTTGGTTCAAGCGGATGATGTACTCTTTCAAAGGGCGTGCCACCGCCACCTCTAAGACTTGTGCTTGTAGCTTTTGAACATCCGCTAACGAAAGAACAGGCTGAATGCGCTCAAATGGGTTGCTGTGTTCTTCGCGCTCTAGGATGGTTACTTCTGCCTCAAACGTGGGATAGCCCAAGTCCAGCGCGATCAAGAAGCGGTCAAGTTGTGCTTCTGGAAGGGGGAACGTGCCTGCCATATCAATCGGATTTTGCGTGGCAATCACAAAGAAAGGATGGGGCAAGGTACGGCTAAAGCCATCGGTGGTAACTTGTCCTTCCGCCATTGCTTCTAGTAAGCTGGATTGCGTGCGTGGTGAGGCGCGGTTGATTTCATCCACCAAAACAATATTGGCGAAGATGGGTCCCTCGATAAATTCAAAGCGATTTTCTTGTTGCTGATAGATTGCCCCCCCAGTGATGTCGGACGGGAGCAGATCGGGAGTTGCCTGTACGCGCTTAAAGCGTGCTTCAATGGTGCGTGCCAGCGCACGTGCCACCAATGTTTTCCCCGTGCCGGGGACATCCTCCAGCAACACATGCCCCCCTGCCAACAACGCGGTCAGGAGCAACTCTAGGCGGGCGGTTTCAATCATCACCCCCGATTGGATCATCTCGATTAGTTTGGTAATCACACTAGAAACCCTATGCTGATTTCGTTCGTGTGCCATTGTAATATTCAAATGTTAATGTCACCATTCAAGTGGATTAAATCTCGTCCTATGATTTCTCTATTGTGCTGTGCTGTGTTATACTCACGCTTATGACAAACCAACCGAATCGTAATCTATTGCACGATCTTGATCTTGATAAATGGCGAGACCCCCTCCGTCTATTCTTGGACGTGGTGGAGCCTGTTGGCACGCTTGGGGCACAAGTGCTTTGGGTGATGCAGCCCTCGCTTGGCATCTTCTTCGGACATCAGCTGATTGGAGAGATTGCCCAGATTTTAGAGAATCCTGCCGAGTTGGCAGAACTGCGTAAGCAATTAGACGAAACGGAAAACGAATCATCCTAACCCAAACGCTGAAGGGGGGTATCCCTTGAACCCAGTCATTCAAACACTCAGCTTGATTTTAATCTCCTTAACCTTGGTCAGCCTAGCCCTGTCCACCGCTGTTTTGCGTCGGCGTGAGAGGCGTTCTAGCGCGATCCCCCTACGTGACATAGAAGCGTTTAGCGTCATTCCGCAAATGGTAGGCTTGTCTGTTGAGTCTGACCGTCCCTTGTTGCTTAGCACGGGGGGGGCACAGCTAGGGGGGGAGCAAACCTTGATTGCGCTGGCAGGGGCAGAACTGGCATACTATCTAGCACGCGAGACCGCCGTTGGGCAAACCGTCCCCATATTTTTGACCAGCGATGTGAGCACATTACCGCTGGGTTATGATACCTTACGACGCGCTTATAAACTGCGTGAACTACCCAACCGTAGCGGATTCACTCATGCACGTTGGTATCCTGCTGGCTCACGCTCGTTGGTCTATGCCGCCATGATGACCACCACGCTTCACAGTGACCAGATTAGTGGTGGCGTGTTGGTGGGGAATTTTGGTTCAGAACTGGCGTTGGTATTGGCATCTTCCATTCGGCGCGGGATTCCCATCATGGCAGGCACGGATGACCTGACGGGCACGGCGATTGTCTATGCTATGTCTGATGGTGCGTTATTGGGTGAAAATGTGTTTGCTGCCAGTGGCTATATTGGCGACCGCCTTAGCCAACGCGCCAGCATATTTGCTATGGATTTCTTACGGGTGACAGTGATTATCATCATTTTGCTGATTACGCTACAACAAACCGCCGCCGATTTTGTGCGCTTTGTTGTTGACGGATTATTACGTTAAGAGAGGACTGCATCCCTGTGAGACGCTTAAGCCGAATCCTTGCGACCGCCATCGCCATTAGTATTGGGGCACTCACCATTCTATCGTTGTTGCTAGATGGTACGGGCTTGATTGTACAAGTTTTAGCGGTGTTACGGTTGGACAGAATCATTCGTGGGTTTGCGCCACAAGTCCTCCAATTGGTTGTCACCACGCTGGCGTTCCTCATCGTGGGGGGAATTTTCAACTTAATTGGGGTGCATACGCTACGGGTGTTTCGCCGTGAGCGCGACATGCTAGGAAGCCTTGTCTTGGTACTCAGCACGCTGGCGGTGATTTTGCTCACCGTTTTAGAGCGCAACGGCATCCTAACCGCAACGCCCACCCCCAGCGACATCCTACGCGATAGCGTGCAATTGTCGATAGAGTCTTCGTTAGCAGGCTTGTTGGCGTTTTCATTGGTGTTTGGGGGCATGCGCATTTTGCGCCAGCACCTCACCCTTCCGCGCTTGTTCTTTCTATTTGGGGTGATCCTCACCTTGTTGGTACAAGCAGGCGTGCGCCCACCCACAGCCATTGCACAGTTTCTGGATGGAGCGGTTTCTGCAGGGGCAAGTGGCATCCTGCTTGGGATCGCGCTAGGTAGCACCGTATTCGGCGTTCGGGTACTCATCGGACGAGATCGTTCATTCCGTGAATAAAGGCGACATACTATGCGTGACGGATTCGACATGAATAACAATTTCCCGTGGATGTCTGATGATGATGATCGTCAAGATGACAAACCAAACAATTGGCAAGCAGAAGATGACTTTGAAGAATTTATGACGGAAGCCATCTTCCATACCGAAACCGATAGCGATCTGGATGATTTGCTGGAGCGGATGGATAGTGATTTAGCGAAACCTGCTTCGGTGTCTTCTCAACTGATGGATCCCCAAAAACTCTCTCAACCTGTCCCACCACGCCACCGACCCGGCGAGGTCAAAGCCGAGCCAACCAGCTTGAGCGATTTGTTGGGGGAGGATGACGATTGGTTCAAGCAAGCTAATCAACCTGCTACACGAAGCGGAGAGATTTCACCGAGTTCCCTGCGTACAGGCTTAACCGACCTGATGCAAGACGATGCCCCCCCACCGCCCCCACCCACTCGCTCACGAAGTGGGCTAACGGACTTGCTCGGCTTTGATCCTGATGTAACCGCAGGGCTACGTGAGGACATCGAAGGGTTCGATCAAGCCATGTTGAACCAAGCGCAAAGTAACCGCACCGCCTTTGAGGTGGGTTTATTTGGGTTAGGGGACATCATCGAGCCTTCCACAGGGGAATTGCGCTTGCGTACCAGTCCTAAACGCCCTGGCGAGATGAACCCCAACCCGATGAGTACCGGGCTGACTTCTTTGATGGAAGATGATATAGAAGATGATAACGTCATTCCATCCTCACCCAGCCCCGTCCCCGGCACAGGCTTGACCGATTTACTGAACGCCTCCGCTACGCAACCACCCACCCCTACTGCGCCTCGACAGGGTGAAATCAAGCTCCCCACCCAAGCGACAACCGGCTTAACCAGCCTGTTCAGCGCGGTGAGCGACACGCCCCCCAACGCAGACTTCACGCCTGATCCGTATCAATCGCTAGAGGATTTTCTAGGAGATGATCTTGAGGGCGAAGAGGACGACTTGTTCAGCACGTTTGAGCCAGTTGAAAGCTATAGCGATGAACTCGGCTACGCCTCTATCTTTGGCGGAGACGCATCCTTCACCGATGCAGATAGCTTTTTAGCGGACGCGACACTAGAGGATGATTTCACGCGGCTAGAGAATCTATTGAACCAGCCGGGCGATGCCACCCAACTGACCAAGAATGCGGATGTGATGCGTGACTTGTTCGCCCCGCCTGCTACCCCTGAGCCTTCGATCACGACGATGCGCCGCCCTGGCGAGGCACAACCCAGCAACCGCAGCGGCATCACCGATCTATTCGACGATGCCCAATATCAGCCCCCACAACCGCTGGCTCGGCAAGGTGAAATTGTGGTGGATTCCAGCAAGACGGGTTTGACTTCGGAATATTATACGGGCATGTTGTCCGCGCCATCCAAGTTAGCGCAAGAGTTGCAACCCATTCCGCCCTCTATCGCGCAAAGCCTTTCCCAGCCTCAAGCACAAGAGGACGATGAAGCCGCCCCCTCCATCACCAACATGCGTCGCCCTGGCGAAATCAAGACCGACCCCAGCCTGACGGGAATTACCGACTTATTCAATGGTGCATTAGAGCCATCCCCCAGCGCGTTACGACTGGGTGAAATTGATGTGGCAAGCAGTAGCACCGGCTTGACGGCGGACTTCTTGGATGGATTCTTGACGGATTCACAGGAGGGGCTTTCTGGCACGCAAAAGAACGCCTTGTTCTTGGATGCCTATGCCAACCCCGAAGAATCGTTTGAGCGTGATGATACGCTCATGCGCCTGTTAGAAGCCGAACAACCCGATGATGCTTCTACCCCATCACAAGACGCATGGTTCTTGGCAGATGACGATCTTGTAGGGGGAGCTGCTCCCGTCAACACGGGGATGCTCCGTGCAGAATTTGGCAAGCCCGTT
The DNA here is from genome assembly GCA_049318945.1 of Phototrophicaceae bacterium. Lineage (GTDB taxonomy): Bacteria > Chloroflexota > Anaerolineae > Aggregatilineales > Phototrophicaceae > CAIRDJ01. The sequence continues at coordinate 46,675 of JBMOEO010000012.1, forward strand.
GAAGGGTATACGGATTTCTTTGGTGAGGGCACAGCCTATGATGCCACCGAGCAAATCGAGGACATCTCAACAGGGGCAACGCCTCCGCGTATGACGGGTGGCTTACCCATGCGTGGGGCGGATATGGATCTGTTCGGTAATCTGGACGCGGACGACCTTCGCTTTGACTCCTCCCCTTCTATGCCGTCCAAACCATCCAAACCCTCTAACCCCTCTGCCCCACGTTTCATCACCGATAGCGGAGAGATTGATCTGGATGCCCTATTAGAAGGGTACGAAGACCCAGCAGACGGTGGCTTGAACCCTGATGCCAAGTATCGAACGGCAGCCTTGCGTAAACACGTTAGCTTTGAAGATGAATTTGTTGCTGACATCAGCGCAGCGGCGCGTGAGCCAAGCATGGTAGACGACGGCAGCGCGCCGGAGTTCTTGCGCGATGTTGCCATCGGAAAGGCATCCGCCGCCGCAATTGCTCGACAGATGAATGATCGTGTGTCTAACGATGACCTAGATGATTCGCTCTTAAGTATTCAACAATTGGCAAAGTCCATCCCTGCCACGTCAGGTGGCAAACAACGCGATAACACCGCCTTAAGCGAGCTACTCCCTGGCATTGATGACATCCTCAACGATGCCACCCTCATCACCAATGAGGATCAACAATTGGCACAAGGGTTAGCGTTTAGTCGCGCCCAACAGAATCAGGTGGAAGTGCTGAAATCGTTGGTGGGTGGGCAGGCGTTGGCTTTAACACGGCGAGGCGCAGAAGGCATCGTTGAAGAGTCAGCTGAGGCACAAAGCAAAAGCAAGCGTCCCGCACGCAAAGAACAGCGTGGGGGAATACGCTCGCGCTTGGCGCAAATCATCATCGGCGTGGTGTTATTTGTGGCGGTGATCTTGCCGTTCTTTGGGTTTGCTCTGGTGGGCAATCCGCCATCGGATGAATTTTCTGCGGACAGCACCGCTTCTACCGTGTATGAATCCATAGCGAGCGTCAAACCGCGTCACCCTGTTTTATTCGCCATTGAATATGGACCCACCACAGCAGGAGAACTAGACCCCTCGCTCAAGGGGATGCTACGCCATACGTTAGCGATGGGTGGCTTGCCGGTATTGATTGGCACCAACCCAATCGGCATGAGTCGAATGGAAAGTCTCTTCGCCGAGATCGAAAATGACACAGCTTTTGAGACCGCCTTGGGGCGTTCCATCGTTAAAAATCAAGACTACTATCTCATCCGCTACTTGATCGGCGGACCGGTTGCCTTGCGTGGCATGGTGGAAAACCCCGCCCCCATCTTCCAGACGGATCTCAACGGGCAACCCACGCAACTAGGCATCCCATCGTTTGATAGCTTTAGCCTAATCGTTGTGCTTTCTGAAACGGGGGAGGGGGTTCGCCAATGGGCAGAGCAAGTTGCCCCACTCACCCAAACCCAGTTAGTTGGCTCGGTCAGCGCGGTTGCCGCCCCCCTAGCCATCCCCTATCTTGAGGTGGTGGATGGCTATAGCGGATTATTGGTGGGCTTACAGGACGGGATCACCTATAACAAGATTTTGACGGATAGCGGAAGCCTCACCAATCCGATCAACCTCGCGCTAGTGCCCACCTTCACCCCCACGCTCATCCCCACCCTCACCCCATTTGGGTTCTCGCCCAGTTCAACCCCATTCGGATTTGTGGCATCTCCCACGCCGATAGGCTTTGTGGCGCAAGCATCCTTCGGGATTGGCACGAGCGTGATGAGTAATGGTGGCGTGTTGAACGTCCGTAGTGAACCGTCATTAGAGGCATCTGTCTTGCGCCAATTTGGGCTGGATGAGGTGGCATTCGTCTCGTCGGAGGCGGACGGATGGGTACGGGTGGTCTTGTTGGATAACAGCGAGGGCTGGATTTCTAGTGCCTTGTTGCGCCCTGCTATGGAAAATGAAGTTCGCCTTGCTCAAACCGCTTACGCTCAGAATATCCCCACTGCAACACCGCTTCCTAGCGTAACGGTTGCCATCGTCGCAACCGCCACCCCCACGCTCACCCCCACCCTGACTGAAACGCCTACGGTGACGGCAACAGCAACCACCACGCCCACCATCACGCCATCTCCGATTTATACAAGCATCCCCGATTCCAGCATTCCTATTGCGCCGGGGGGGGAAACCGTTGCCCCAACCTTACTCACGCCCCTTCCCACCGCCACCCCAACCATCGCCCCAACCACTGGAGCAGTAGTGGGTGAGGGCAAAGGGATTGTGATTGGAGTAGGGCAGATCAATATTCGCACAGCTGTTGATACCAACAGCGCATCGGTGGGCATCGTGCAGACGGGCGATAACGTGGCGTTGATCCAGACCGTGACTGATGCCAGCGGAGCTACTTGGTTCCAAGTGCGCTCTAGCGGTGGCAACGTGGGCTATATGCAGGCGGATGATATTTTAGTGGAGGTCTTCCCGACCAATGTCAGCGCACAATCACTCGCTCAAGTGCCTAGCCCAACCCACACGGTAACGGTCATCAACACGGTGGCAGCCAACACAGCCACCCCCACCACCCCACCCACCGCCACCGTGAGCGCGTCCGCCACCCCACGCCCCATCACAGATGTTCTGCTGGACAATGGAGATGTGGTGGTGACTTCCAATCTAACCACCGTCAACGTGCGTTCTGGTGCAGGGGTAGAGTTCAACGTCATCAGCAGTTTAGCCCTCAACACACGCTTACAAGTTTTGAGCACCAATGCTGAAGGAACATGGGTGAAGGTGGCATTGCCAGATGCCAGCGAGGGTTGGATCTTCCGTGATTTGGTGACGGTAGACAGTAGCGGAATCATCCCGACGTTTGTTCCAAGCGTCACCCCCACGCTCACGCCCACGCAAGTTCCCACCAATGCCCCACGTGCTACCGCCATTCCGCTGACCAGTGAGAATCTGGTTGGGATTGTGATCTTAGAGTTGCCGGTGAACGTCCGTGCTGGGGCAGGGCGAAACTTCGCCTCACTGGGTCCTCTGCAACCGGGCGACGCGGTGATTGTGACGGGGGATGCCAAGAATGGCACATGGATTGAAATCCTGCTGGCGGATGGGCGCACCGGCTATGTAATTGAAGGGGCGTTAGAGATCATCACCAGCGAGCTATACCAAACCCGCGCCCAAACTGAAAACTTGCAACCGCTGGCTTCACCAACAGCAGGAGAAGCAAGTTTAGAAAGCCTGCGTACAAGCTATCCTAGCGGGACAAAAGCCTATGTCACCAGTTTGATCCCCGTCAACCTACGCGAGAATCCGTCCAATAGTGCGCGAGTGGTGGGAACGTTGCTGTCGGGCACGACGGTTGACGCGCTCACCTTGAGCGGAGACGGTCGCTGGGTGGAGGTTCAAGTCCCCACGAGCAATTCTACCGCGTGGGTTTCACGCACGCTGGTACAAATTCGTGAGCCATCCACACGCTTATACGCGCCACGCTTGTATCGGCGCGTTGCCCCCCATTACCGCACCGCTCCCCACTATCAGCAGACGACGGCGGTCATCATCGCACAGGGGACGGTCAATGTTCGTAGTGGACCTAGCCTTGAGTTTGGGGTAATTGGCACGGCTGCTCCCCAAGAAGTGGTGCCCGTGTTAGAACAACTCACCGATGAGTTCGGTGATGGGTGGCTCAAGATTCGCCTGAAGGACGGCAAAGAGGGTTACATCAGCGTTGACCTAGCGCAAATCGGCGGAAGCCCCAACACACCCACCCCGTCGAGTGGTTCAAGCGCGGTGACTAGCGAAGGCAAGGGAAGCATCCTTGCCAACAATACAGCCAACTTACGGGCGGAAGCCCGCACAAACGCCAGCATTGTTGGGACGGTTGCCCCTAGTGAGGCGGTGAGCATCCTTGAAGTTGTCGCCGATTCCAGCAATGTCACTTGGGTGAAGGTTCGCTCTGCTAAAGGTGTGGTGGGCTATCTGACGGTTGATCTGGTTTTGATCGAGCTTTACCCGTCTGCATCAGTACCCACTCCGTCGGCGCAGGCAACCCCTACCACCCAAGCTGTCACCGTGCCCACGGTGACGGGGGATGGCTTAGGCACGGTGATGAGTAGCGTGGCGTTGGCGGTTTATGAACAGCCTAGCACCAGCGCAACCGTGCTAACCAACGCCCAACCGAATAGCCAATTAACCATTTCTGCTTTCGTCACCACCCCTGCCAATAGCCAAGCATGGTTACAAACGCGCCTTGCGGATGGCAAACTAGGGTATGTGGTGGCGGATGACATTCTGCTAGAAAGTTTCCCAAGTGGTAGTTTGACGGTTGACCCAGCTAACGCGGTTGCCGTTGCCACACCCATTCCAGCAACCGCAACGCCCCTCCCAACAGAAACGCTTGCCCCCACCTCATCAGCCGTATCAGAAGGGCGTGCGGTGGTCATCACTTCCGCCCCGGCGAACGTTCGCGCTGCTCCAACGTTAGCGGTTAGCGTGGTGACAACCGTCCTACCCAATACGAACGTCGCCGTTTTAGAAGTGGTGGAAACTCAAGACGAAGGAACATGGGCGCGGATTCGCTTGGCGGATGGCACGGAGGGCTATATCAGTGCGGACTTATTGGCATTTGAGAGTTATCCCGTTGCGTTAACGGCTACGCCTAGCCCTGTCACAACGGATGCCACCGCCACAACGAACACATCAACCGAACGGATACGGATCATCGGAACGCGCCCCACCAATGTACGAGGCACGCCCTCCTTGTTTGGTGAGGTGGTTGCTCAGGTAGAAGGTGGAACGGAACTAGAAGTCGTTGCTCGTGAGAATGGTTGGGTGCAGGTTCGTTTAGCGGATGGCACGCTTGGTTATGTCGATCAAACGTTAGTTGAGCAGGTGGCGGTTGTCGTAGAATCGACTACTGCAGTTGAGCCATCACGCCTCATCATCCCCGCTGAATATACCGCCCAGCTTACTAACCCCACTGCGGAAACAGTCTATAGTGGGGGCGACACCCTTTATGATGCTATTGGCACGCTTGATCCAGCAGTAGAAGTAGTGGTGTTGGGAAGCAATGCCAACAATACATGGCTTTCCTTCCGTTACCCTGTTAGTGGTCAAGTGGGCTGGTTGCCCATTGAGAAGCTGACCACGCGCGGAGACCCCACCACCAAACCGCGCCCTTACGTCATTGTGCGTGGGGAGAACGCGGTTACGGTGTATGACCAAGCGAGTAGCAATGGCAAGGTGTTGGCTTCGGTCATCTCTGATCGCCAGCTGGTTGCGTTGGGATACAATGCCACGCAAGACTGGGTGGAAATACAATTACCCGCCACCGGGCAACTGGCGTGGATCGCCATTGGTAACGTGGAGGCAGTGGGTGATTTACAAGCGAACGTCTTCCCAAGTGCCACCCTCAAACAAGACATTGCTTCTGCCACCGTCTACACAGAAGCGGATCTGGCTTCTAAGGTGGTGGGTGGCTTGGTGGTGGGGCAACATGTGGATGTGGTGGATGCGTTCGCCAATCAAGAATGGTATGCGGTACGACTGCCTGATGGTCAGCGCGGTTGGATAGAGGCGAAAGTGCTAGAGCTACGCAATACCAATTATCGCCCCGTTGAACTGATAACAGGCTTGAGCGTGGCAGACTTGGCAAACTTTCAATTCTTTAGCGATCAAGCAGGGCAGATCAGCATTGATGATGAACGTCAGTTCTTTGCGTTACGCTCCAGTTTGCTGATTGCAACGGCAATGATTGTAGCGGGAAATCTGCTTTACGTGTTTGGGTCGCTCATACGTAGGAGAGGCAAGTAATGTCGCTAGAGCAAATCGGGCTGTGGGTTGGGTTCATTCTCACCCTTTTCGTCTATTCATACGTGATTGGGGATTCCATCTTCTATCGTCTTGCGGTGTATATCTTCGCTGGGTTGACAGCCGGCTTGGTGGCGATCATCACTTGGGATAGCGTGATTATGCCGTGGTTAAGCCTCATGAACGGAGGCAATCCCCTCGTGCTGATGATCGTTATGATCCCGATTGTGCTGGCATCTAGCCTGATGTTGCGCCCCGTGCCCATTGTATCTGGACTGCGTAAGCTGACGTTAGCCTTCATCATCGGGGTGGGGGCGGCGGTGGCGGTGGTGGGACAAGTGAGCGGAACGCTCATTCCCATCATGCTTGCCACCGGCACCCAAATCAACCGCGATCTTGTCGGTGGCTTGTTTGGGGTGCTGGTTGTGGTGAGCGTATTGCTAACCTTCCATCACACCGCCAACCGCCCCAATGACCAGACTGTCCGCCAAAGCCTCATCATTCGTGGGATGGGTTGGCTCGGTAGTCTGTTCATCGCCCTCACGATGGGAACACTATACGGCTCTGCGCTGGTTACTGCGCTCACGATTTTTACCCAGCGCGTGGGCTTTATGCTTGAACAAATCAGAACGTTGATGGGGAGTTAACGGGCATGACACAACAAACATCCATTCTTGCCGCCGACTTCGGAAGCATCTATACCCGCGTGCTATTGATTGATGTGGTGGATGGCGAATACCGCTTGATTGCCCGTTCAGAGGTGCGCACCACTGCAGAGTATCCTGATCTTGACGTGAACATGGGCTTACGACAGGGCATCCAAAATATCGAAGTGGTGACAGGGCGCACCATCATGGATCCATCCGGGAACATCATCACGCCCGAAGGCGAAAACCGCATTGGCGTTGACCACTTCTTGACCACTGCCAGCGGTGGAGAGCCGTTACGCGCTGTGGTGGTGGGCTTGATTGACGGCGTGAGCATTGATAGTGGCTTACGCGCAACTGAGGGAACCTACGTCCAAGTGCTAGACATCCTGAGCCTACATGACGGGCGCACCTATCAGGAGAAGTTGAATCTGCTCATCAACCACAAACCCAACCTGATCTTGATGACAGGGGGGCTAGAGGGTGGGGCAAAGCAACCCCTGTTAGAAATGATTAAATTGGTGCGGCAGTCTTTGAACTTGCTCTCTGAAAAAGAGCGTCCTGTTGTGTTATATGCCGGCAACAGTGCCCTTGTGTCAGAAGTCAAAGCAGACTTGGGCGAATTGACCACGTTGTTAGTTGCTGATAATGTGCGCCCCAGCATCAACACTGAGGAATTAGACAGCGCACAACTACACGTTGCCTTTGCCTTTGACCGCTTCAAAGTGAATCAGGGGCGTGGCTATGGCGAGGTTGGCGGAATGTCCAGCGTAGGGCTGTTGCCCACCGCTTACAGCTACCGCATCGTCACCGACTATTTGGGGCGTTCGCGTAAGCGCAACCTCAAAAACGTGGTGGCGGTGGATGTGGGTAGCTCCACTAGCACACTTGCCAGTTACTACGAAGGGGATAACCGTTCGATCATTCGCGCTGATATTGGCTTGGGGCGCAGTGCCCTACAGATTGTTGAGCGCATGCCGATTGATTCTATTCGGCGTTGGATTCCCTTCTCCGTTGCAGAAGCCGATGTGCGCAATTACGCCCTGAACAAGAACCTGCAACCTGCCAGCATCCCCCTTTCACGCAAGGACTTATACTTTGAGTACGCCTTGCTACGGGCTGGCATCGAAAACATGTTGGCTATCCAACGCCCGACATGGCACAAAACGCCTCCCCATTTGGATTGGATCATTGGGGCAGGGAGTGCCTTAGCGGGCACGGGCAACTATGGCTTAAGTTCGATGTTGTTGTTGGATGCCATTCAACCCGCTGGGCTGTCACAACTGTACGCTGACCCCAATGGGCTGATACCCGCCATTGGCGCATTGGCTTATATTGTGCCAGAAGCGGTGGTACAACTTTTAGACGGGAACAATCTGGAGCATTTAGGAACGGCGGTATCGCTGGATAAAGCACCGCGCCTTGACCGCAAAGTCCTCAAAATCATCATTCAGTTGGATGGGCAAAAGATCATCCACACCATGAACGGGGGAGAGTTGTTCGTTTATCCCCTCCCCCCCGGCAAAGAGGCAACGGTGCAAGCCATCGCGCTAGGGAGCAATCGCATCGGTGGGAAGCAACGGGTGAAGTTTCAAGCGGAAGGTAGCCTTGCTGGGTTGATCTTTGATACGCGCGGTCGCCCCATTCCGCTTTCCACCGATATAGAGAAGCGATCCTTGCAACTGGTGATTTGGATTGCACAAGCCTCTCTCATTGAGCCACAAGAATTCCCCGAATATGAATTGCGCCCCGTAGAAGAGCGCAACATCGCCACGCTAACCGACTTAAGGAATCCACAAGTTAACCAACCTACCCGTAAACAATCATCGGGGTTGTTTGGCTTGGGCAAGCGGCGCACCCCACCCACGCGCGATGATTCGTTGGTGGAGCGCATCACCACTGAAGAGGACGGGGCAAGCGACGACGGTTTAAGCGGGGGCATCTTTGATGAGGATGTCACCGATGCAGATTTGAAGCGGTTGTTCAAGGAATAAGGAGACACTCAACATGAGTCAATTTAGTACCATCCTACCGAACCAACGCCTCATCATGCCGTACACACGGGTGAAGCGCGAGGTGCTTCTGCCTAACAACTTGATTGGGACGGTGTTGGTTCGGCGTGGGCAACAAGTTGATCCGCATAACATCATCGCACGCGGAAATCGTACCACTCAGCATCATGTGGTGGATTGTGCCGAAGAGCTAGGGTTGCGCCGTAAAGCTGATCTAACCGATTTGTTGATGGTCAAACTCGGTGATGTGGTGGAGAAGGACGAGGTGCTGGCAGGGCAAGAGATCAAGCGTGGCAAACGTTCCTTCTCCCCCGTTGCTGGACAAGTGGTTGCCATTGAAGATGGCACGGTCATCATCCGCCAAACCATCGAGAGCGTGGAACTTTTAGCCGGCATGCGCGGCGTGGTGACGGATGTCCGCCCAGGTCGGGGCATTGTGATGGAAAGCATTGGGGCGTTGTTGCAGGGGGTGTGGGGCAACAACCGCCGTGCCGTCGGTTCATTACGCCTAGAGCCAGAACGTGGGATTGAAGCATTGCAAGTTAACACCTTGCAAAACGAATGGAGTGGCACGATCATGGTGACGCGCCGCCCCATCAAAGCGATTACGCTGTTGCAAATGGAACAGCTACGCATTGCAGGATTGATTGCCCCCAGCATGGATTCCACCCTAGTGGAAGTTGCCTTACAACTTGACCAACCCATCCTCTTGACGGAAGGGTTTGGGGAGATGCGCATGAGCAACGTGGTGCAATCCATGATTACGCGCTTTGAGAAAAGCCAAGCCACGCTGGATGCCGTCCAACCCGGCTTGATGGAATCTCGTCGCCCGGAGGTTTTAATCGCCGTGCGTGGGGCAGACAGGGCAAGCCCGAAAGAACCAATGGCATCCGCTGAGGTGCGCGTGGGGGCGGCGGTGCGCGTCATCCGTGAACCGTATCAGGGACAAACCGGCAAGATCATTGAAGTTGGGCGCAATTCAATCGCCTTATCCAATGGCTTAAAGGTGGCGGTGGCATTGGTTGAACTTCCGAGTGGGGACATTGAACCCATCCCCATGACGAATTTAGAAGTTTTCACATAGATAAAATGGGAAATTGGGCAAGCTAAGCTACACGCAACGCCCACTTTTAAGCTAGAATAACAACGGATTGGTTGGTTGTTGGGAACGTCGTTTCATGCGTTCATCCCTATTGCAACCCATAATGAAAAGGACTGTAGTATGAGCGACTTCAAAGATTTTGATTTTGATAATGACGACGATCCCTTTGCGAACTTAGGTAGCAATGATGATTCCTTGTTCGGACTAGACGGGGATGACCCCACGCTCTTTGAGCAAACGCCCGGCTTTGGGGATTCAGCGGGAGATTCTGGGGCGGACTTCAGCGACTTTGATGATGACTTCGCCACGTTGAATGACGAAGTGTCTTTTGAAAGTATCGCCGTAGGGGACGACATGCGCGATGAGATGCCGTCGATGTTGTTTGCTGACACCGAAGAAGACATTGAGGCGCAAGCAGAACCTACTAACGAGGGGGGGGTAAGCCGTACCTTCTTGGCTATTGCTGGGGCGATGTTGCTCCTGTTTTTGGTAGTCATCGGATTGATCGTGTTCTTCATCTTTAGCAACCAAGACAGCGGTCCTTCTGAATTGGAACAAACCGCCACGTCGATTGTTCAAACCAACGCCGCCATCGCCATTGCTGGGCAACAAACCAGCACCGCGATTGCACAATTTGATCTGACCAATACAGCAGTGGCATTGTTCACCGATACGCCCACCGTCACCCCAACGAACACGCGCCCACCTACCAACACGCCCACGCCCACTTCTGACGCTACCGAAGCGGCAGCAACCTCGTTCGTGTTGAGCCAAACGCAAAGCGCACAAACAGCTGAGGCACAATCGCTTGCCCTCACTGCGGATGCACTCACCGCGATTGCCCAGCCGACCACCACCCCCACGCGCGTTTCTTCCGATACAGTAGCACAAACCAGCACCGCCTTGGCACAGGTCTTCTTGAACCTGACGGCAACGGCAGACGCACTGGCAAATCTTGGGCAAGGTGGCGGTAGTGATAGCGGCGCAACCCCAACCGTCGAGTTGCTCACGCCGATTGCCACCAGCACCAGCGGTGGAAGCACCACCCTACCCAACAGTGGCTTGTTTGATGAATTTGCCGCGGGGAATAGCTTCGGCATTCTGTCGATAGCTGCTGTTGGGTTAGTGGGGATTATCTTGGGAGCGCGGTACATCCGCTCTCGCAACGATGAAGACGATCAAAATAACGCCTAGATAAACAAGGCGATACCTGTATAAAAAAGGGGCTTCACATTGTGCGAAGCCCCTTGTGTGTAGCCTATGCCATCTGTGGCATAGGTTGGCGTTGCTTCAAGATCATGGGGAGTCCCCCTTTAGGATTCAGCGTAATCATCGGGTTGAGTTCCACGCTGTGCCCCGTCGGCAATGCCAGTTGATAACGGCTGGCAATCGTTGCCAAAAGTAACTGTGCTTCCATCATGGCAAAGCTGTTCCCCACGCACACACGCGGACCGGTGCTAAACGGGATGTATGCCCATTTGTTGATGTTGGTTTCGTTCTCTGCGGAGAAACGCTCTGGGTCAAAGTGGTTGGGGTTGCTCCAGTATCTTTCATTGCGCTGGACAAAATAGGGGTAGACATTCAAGATTGAGCCTTTCGGGACTACTTCCCCCAAAATCTCCACATCCTCTACTGCCTGCCGCCCAATCACCCAAGCGGCTGGATATAAGCGCATTGCCTCTTTTAAGATCATGTTGGTATACGTCAGTTGACGCAAGTCCGCCAGCGTGGGAACGCGCCCACCCAGAACCGCGTCCAGTTCAGCGTGCAAACGTGCTTCTACTTCGGGATGTTCTGCCAAGAGTTTGAACGTCCAACTGAGCGTGTTGGAGGTGGTTTCGTGCCCAGCCAAAATGAGCGTGACGGCTTCATCACGCACGTCTAAATCACTCAAGCGGTTGCCCTCTTCATCCACCGAAAGCAACAACATTGCCATCAAATCCCCGTTGTCGCCTCCATCAGCACGCCGTTGAGCGATCATCTCATAGATGCGTTGGTTAAGTTTGTGCATGACTTGGCGCGTCTTGATGCGGTTGGGCGTGGGAAGCCAGCTAGGGAAAAGTTGCTCAACGGCGATGGTTTGGGTTTGCTCCACCGCTTGGTTAATCAGTTCAATGTCAGATTCCACTTCGGTGCTGAAGAGCGTTTTAGCGACAATCCGCAAAGTTAGAACCATCATGTCATGGCTCATGTCACGCTGTGCGCCATCTTCCCAAGTTTGCATGATCTTCTGGGTGAAGTCTACCATCGTCTCGGCGTAGGCATGAATCCGTTGTGCGTGGAAAGCAGGGGCAACTAACTTCCGATGTTGCTTCCAGTGTGCGCCATCGCTGGTGATGAGACCGCGCCCCAACACCATCGCAATGCCCCCCTGCTCATCCCTATAGCCGGGGTCTTTATAGAACGAAGATGCCTTCTTGACGAGAACCTCATGCGCAACTTCTGCATTAGCAACATTGTAGAAGCGATAATCTCCCCAATCGATCCAATTGAAATCACCGTATTGGTCAAACATGAGTTGGTTTTGATGGAGGAAGTTTGTGGTCATAATGTCATAGATGAACTTCCCACGTTGTGGAAGCGTCTTGATGGATCCTGCATAGGCGGAGGTCATAATGATTCACCTTGTTGTTTATCGTACATTCTGTATGATAGATAGTATAAAGTAGCTTTAAGCAGAATGTCAATTTGCATTTCATTCAGTGTGTATGATTATAGACAGGTGTCTATTTATGAACAAACAAGACCCGCGCGTGCGCCGTACCCGTCAACTGCTCTTTGAGACGTTGGTACAGTTGATTGTGGAACGCCAAGAATATGATCCGATCTCGGTCAAAGATATTGCTGACCGCGCCGAGATCAGCCGATCCACCTTTTACATGCACTTTCGAGACAAGGATGAACTCTTATATGAGGTACTCAGCGAGACCTATCTGGAATTGATCCGTAAGAATCATACCCTTTCAAATCATTTCCTCTTTGATAACTGCATGTGGGATGACTTCTTGCACGTGGCAAGCCATGCCGATTTCTATCGGGTGATGTTGGGCGAAAAAGGAAGCGCGGCGGTGTTAAATCGCATTTGGCAATTGCTTGCCAAGTTAATCATTGAGATGAACGAGGGCACACAGTCGCTTTCCCCACAACTACGGGAGATGCTTGGTTACACATTGGCAGGGGCACAAATCGGCATCACCAAGTGGTGGCTAGAAAATGATCTGCTGTTCACCCCTCAGCAGATGGCGCAACACTTATATCAGATTTCGTCCAGTAGCCTGCTGGCTTTCTTGCCCAACCTATCCACCCAATAAGCGATTGTGGAAGATGGGTTGTGCCAGTTCCAAAAGCTGGGCGCGACGCTCGGCAGGAATGTGTTTGCTGATGAGATACCGCTCTAAGAGTTCGCTTTCGGTCAACGATTCGGGGCTGGCATCCAAGCGCATTCGGGCTGGGGAATCCACCTCTTTACGCACAGCAGCGATGAAGAACGCCCCCCGATTGCGTAGCTCGCGCTGGATCGCCTGCTCATTGAAGCGCGATTCGGTTTCAACCGACAGTTGCAATTGCACGCGCACAACCGCTTCTTGTAGGTTGTGCTGGCGGATGAGGTCAATCACGTTTTGGGTGGGGTTGGCGGATTGGCGCAAGTCTGCTCTTAGGGTGACGAATGGACGCGCAGGCAACGGTTGAAAATCCCAGATGGTATTCTCGCGTTGAAGCCCCACCCAGCAAAACCCTTTTGGATCTCCTTCTTCGCCAAAGTCAATCCGTTCCATGCTCCCACTGTAAACTACGGGGGGGGCATCCTGCCGATGGTGGGTGAGGTTTTGGTGCTTGTGAATGTGCCCCAACGCGACATAATCCCAACGCGGATCAGCAAGCGTGGATAGGCTCAAGCTGATGTCGCGCCCCACCATGATCTGACGTTCGCTCCCCAACAATGCCCCGCTCACGGTGAAATGCCCTGTTAGCAGGCGTGGCATATCCATCTGGTCAGCATCCGTTGCCAATTGCTCAATGCGCTCAACTAGCACATCTTGCATCATCTGGTCAATTTCAGCGATGGTGAAGCCTGCGGTAGATACGCCTTGCAACAGGAGGGAGCGCATGGGGTAGGGGATCGTCCCGACGGCAACATCTCCGCGCTTGGTTTGAATGTGGTGAAGCTCAATCTCATTGGCAAGAATCACATTCTTCACGGAAAGCACATCGTAAATCTCGATGGTGCTGGCACGGCGGGCGTTCGGTTGCAAGTCGTGGTTGCCCTCCAGCAGGATGATGGGGGCAAGGTCTGCCAAGTCCGCAATGCGATAGGCAAACTCGCGCTGAAACGTCGGGTTCGGGTTGCGCGTCTTGAAGGCATCGCCAGCAAAGACCGTCAAGTCAACGTCATTTTCCCGTGCAAACTGAATCATCTCATCAAACCGTCGCAAGAAATCCAACACGCGGCTACTTAAGCCGGTCTTCTCATCACTACGCCCGTAGTTTTCCATGCCAATATGAATATCGGCAAAGTGTAAAACGCGGATGGGTTCACCCATTCCAGCCTCCCTTTATTTTTAGCCTACCCACTTGTTTTGTGTCTTGCGACAATATGCTTGAGATAACAAAATATCTATCGTTATTGAGCCAACATTCAACCCACAGCATCATGAAGTTCTTCACCCTCATTCTAATTTTATTGCTGGCGTTTGCCATACGAGTTTTCGGGAGCGATGCCCTCAGCCTGTGGCTAGACGAAGGCGCGTCCTATTATGTGATTGACCAACCCAACCTGCTGAATGCCCTCACCACCACAGACGTACACCCCCCGTTATACTTCTATCTGCTGAAAGGCTGGGCGGGGTTAACGGGTATTAGCGAGTTTTCATTGCGCTACTTCTCGCTGTTGATGGGCATGTTGGTGGTGGCATTGTCTATCCCACTGGGGCGGTTGCTCCATATCGAACGATGGGGAGCGATCCTCGCCGCCTTGTGGCTGGCACTGTCCTTGATTGAAATTGGCATGGCGCAAGAAGTGCGCATGTATACTTTGCGCTCGGTGTGGGTATGCCTGAGCATGTTGGGTTATCTGGAATGGATGCGCCACCCCCAACATACCACAGCATGGGTGATCTGGTTGAGTAGCTCGGTCTTATTGGTGTATACCCACTACACGGGCTTGTTGCTTCCGCTCATACAAGGATGCCATATTCTGCTGTTCATGCGCTCCCGTCAGCGATGGTACGCGCTGGGCACGCTCGCCATCGTGGGGGTATGTTTCGCCCCATGCTTTGGGCTGATAACCTTGCGCCAATTCCAAAACGATCAAGGGATTTATGCTGCCATCCCCTCCACTTGGGAATCGTTGTGGCAATTAGGGCGCGAGTTCTTGGGTGGACAATGGGCGTTGATCGGTGGATTGGCACTCTTGGGCGTGGGGGCGCGTCGTCCGTTGCGTCATACGGTGTTGCTGGGGCTATGGGTTGTCCTCACGGTGGCGTTAACCTTCATGGCAAATTTGTATGTAGACGCGCTTTCGGTAAGGCGCATCATGCTCATCAACCCTGCGCTGGCGTTGTGGATTGGGCAGGGGATGGTGCGCTTTAAGAGCTGGCGAAGCGGTTTTCTGGTGGGAGTGATCGCCCTTTACACGCTTGCCACCTATCAACTGCAAGGGGATAAACTGCCGTGGGATGCTGTGGCAACAAGCATTACCGACTATGCCCAAGCCGAACAAGTGGCACTGATGGAAGTATACCGTGGGGACTACGCGCTTGGGTATTATCTTGACCGTTGGATGCCCCCTGATACGGAAACCCATTCGCTGTGGTGGTGGCGTGGGGTCTATGGGGCAAGCTACCGTGAGGGTTTTGCGGAATTGATTGCTGATTTCCGCGTGGTGTGGCTGGCGTATTGGTGGCAAGACCCCACCATCTTTGAGGTGCTATGTGAAGAAGGTTATCTCCAAACAGCAGACATGACCACCTATCACCGTGAACACCCCATCCACGTCTACCGCTTTGAGCGGTTGGATGCCTTCCCCACCCCCAGCATCGACTTTCAGAACGGCATGCGCCTGCTCAAAAGCGAGGTTCACGCCGATCAAGTGGAACTATGGTGGCAAACCGAAACCCCACTCACACAAGATTATAGCGTCTCGGTTTTTGTGTTGGATGGTAACGGGCAACTCGTGCAACAGCATGATAGCTACCCATTGGAAAACCAAGCCCCCACCACCACATGGCAAGTTGGGCAAGTGGTCTATGATGCCCACCCGTTGCCCACCCACGACGGGGCAACCATCGGGGTGAAGGTCTATACATGGCAGGATGGGCACGTTATCCCCACCCAACTGGGGCAAGAATGGGTAGAACTACGTAGATGATGCTTGCTAAAAAATACGTATAATTACGTATTTCGATGTATTCCAAAGGCATGGTATTCTGTAACAAGTTGTA